>JBDTYM010000053.1:0-28851 GCA_040005635.1 Dokdonella sp.
ACGATCGCCGACCTGATCCGTTACCGCCTCGACACCGAGAAGACCGTCGAGCGCGCCCACGAAAGCGACATCGACACCGATTTCGGGCGCTTCCGCCTGATCGCGTACCGCGACCTGCTGGCGCGCGAGCTGCATTTCGCTCTCGTGCGCGGCAAGGTCGATGACGGAACACCGGCACTCACGCGCGTACACGTGCGCAGTACCCTTTCCGACGTACTGCACCTGCGCCGCGACGATCTCGGCTTGAGCGTGACTGCGGCGCTGCGGCGGATTGCCGACGAAGGCCGCGGCGTGGTTGTCGTGCTGGCGGGTGACGATAGCGCCGAAGGCCTGCTCGATCGCCTGCAGGGCAGCGCGGCCGCCGATGAGCACGCTCAGACGCAATGGCGCCGGCTCGGCGTCGGCGCGCAGATCCTGTGCGATCTTGGCGTGCGTCATCTGCGCGTGCTCGGCACGCAACGCAAACTGATCGGGCTCGCTGGATTCGGCATCGAAGTGGTGGGTTACGAGGGCCTCACCGGGGCAGACGCTTCGTAATCGCAGCGCAGCGCCGAAAGGGCGCTGCGCTGGCCACATGCCGGTCGCGTCCGCGCCGCTGCTGCAGACGCATCGGTTAAACTATTTGCCGCGAATCCTCTCTGGCGGTATCCATGCCCACCTTTTCCGGTGAACTGCGCCCTGTCGCCGACGCGCGCTACGCGATCATCGCCAGTCGCTGGAATCCGCGCATCGTCGATGCTCTGGTAGATGGCGCACGCCACGCCTTGCGCGAGCACGGGGTTGCCGACGAGGCGATTGACGAAGTGCGCGTGCCCGGCGCGTGGGAGATCCCGCAGGCCGCCGCGCAGCTTGCCGCCGGCGTCAAGCACGCGGCGATCGTCGCCCTCGGCTGCGTCGTGCGGGGTGATACGCGCCACTACGAGCAGGTTGCAGACGGTTGTGCACAGGGGTTGATGCGTGTTGCACTCGACTATCGCATTCCGGTTTTGAACGGCGTACTCGCGGTTGAACTTCACGCCGACGCCGAGGCGCGTGCCGGTGGCGTGCACGGCAACAAGGGCGAGGAAGTCGCGCTGGCCGCGCTCGAAATGGTCGATTTATGGAGGATGCTGTGACAGGCGCGCCGCAGCGTCCTGCCGGCATCGACCTCGCAGCGCGTTCGCGCGCGCGCCGCCGCGCGTTGCAGGCGGTGTATGCCTGGCAGCTCAGCAACAATCGCATCGACGGCGTGATCGACGAGTTCCGCCGCGAGCAGGACATGCAGATCGCCGACCTCGAGTATTTCGAGGATCTGGTGCGTGGCGTCGAGCGTGAGCACCGCGAGCTCGATGCGGGCTTCATGCCGTTCCTCGACCGCGAGGTCGATCGGGTCGATCCGATCGAGCGCGCGGTACTGCGCATCGCCGCCTACGAACTGCGCCATCGCATCGATGTGCCGTATCGCGTCGTCATCAACGAAGCGGTCGAGACGACCAAACGTTTCGGTTCCGAACACGGCCATACCTACGTCAACGGCGTGCTCGACAAACTTGCCGGTGTCTGGCGCAGCGCCGAGTACACGTCCGACCGCCGCTGATGGCGTCGGCGCGTTCCAACGCCGCGATGCGGGTACTTTGCGCGGGTGCCGCTGATCAAGCGAAGCCGTTGGATGGGTGCAGGCGCTCGCGCGATCGTCGGTGGCCGGCTCGAGTGATCCGCGAGCTGGTTCGATATCCTGCTCTGGCCGGTGTATTCGCGCTGCAACAGGGAATTGTGTCAACCCGAGTGGGTCACGCGTCTGCTCCCGATCGGCGCGGCCATGCAATGCGGTAGCTCGCGCACGTACGGGTGAGGCGATGGAATTCGAATTGATCGATGTCCTGCGGCAGCGTATTGGCACGACGCGCGCCGATGTGCGTCTGGGCATCGGCGACGACGCCGCGATCCTGGCGCCACCGCCGGGTCACGAACTCGTCGTTACGACCGACACGCTGGTCGCCGGCGTGCATTTTCCGCAGGCGACCAGCGCACGCGATCTCGGCTGGAAGTCGCTGGCTGTCAGTCTCAGCGATCTCGCCGCCATGGGAGCGACACCAGCGTGGGCGCTGCTCGCCTTGACCCTGCCCGATTCGGACCGCAGCTTCGTCGAACAGTTTGCCGACGGCTTCGGCGAACTCGCCGCGCAGCATCGCGTCGCCCTGGTCGGTGGCGACACCACGCGCGGGCCGCTCAGCGTGACCGTGGTCGTGCATGGATTCGTGCAGCCGGGGCGTGCCCTGCGCCGCGACGGCGCGCGCAGCGGCGACCAGGTTTTCGTCACCGGTTCGCTCGGCGACGCCGCGGGCGGCCTGCGTTGCCTCGATCGTCGAGATCCGCACGCTGCCAGCTTGTTCAATGCGCCGGCGGACACGCGCGAGGTTTTGCTCGCGCGGCTGCAGCGGCCGATCCCGCGCATCGCTGCCGGCGCGGCATTGCGCGATGTGGCGACCGCATGCATCGACGTGTCCGATGGTCTGCTCGCCGATCTCGGCCATATTGCTTCGCGCAGCGGCGTCGGCATCGAGGTCGATGCGCGCGACCTGCCGGCGTCTTCGGCCTTGCTCACCTTGTTCGACGCGAGCGAACGCCTCGCGCTGCAGGCCGCCGGCGGCGACGACTACGAACTTGCCTTCACCGCGCCGGCCGCGCGCGCGGCCGATGTGCTGCGCGATCTTGCCAGTCTCGGTAGTGGTGCAACGCGGATCGGCCGCGTCGTCGATGGACACGGCGTCCGTCTGCTGGATGCGGATCGTGCCGAACTCGTGCTGCAGCGGCGCGGTTGGGACCATTTCGCATGAGGCTCGATGGGACGCAGCGGCGCGCCCTGCTCGGCGATGCGGCCGGCTGGATCGCCAGCGGCTTCGGCGCCGGTCTCAGCCCGTTCGCGCCAGGTACCGTCGGCTCGGCCGTCGCGCTGATTCCCTGGTTCGCACTGCGCGAGTTGTCGCTGCCGTTCCATTTCGTCGCGTTGCTGCTCGCGTTCGCGCTCGGTGTCTGGGTCTCCAACCGTGTGATCGCAAAACTCCATATCGACGATCCCGGCGTGATCGTCTGGGACGAGTTCGTCGGTCAATGGATCGCCTTGACGCCGCTGCTGTTCATGCCCGCCGATTGGCGCTGGATCGCCCTCGGCTTCGCCTTGTTCCGCACGTTCGATATCCTGAAGCCATGGCCGGTGTCGTGGGCCGATCGCCGCATCAAGGGTGGCCTCGGCGTGATGTTCGACGATGTGCTGGCCGGCCTCTACGCCGCGCTGCTGCTCGTGCTCGCCCGGCATTTATTCTGATCGACGGCCGCGCTGTTTCGTCGCAAGCTGCGGCATGAACCCGGCGCAAGCACGCGCAACTGAAACCACAGTCGAAGGAGATCGTGATGACCGAAGATGAAGTCCGCAAGAATGCGTTCGCGATGCCGATCGACAATCCGGCCTATCCGCCGGGCCCTTATCTTTTCGTCGATCGCGAATACCTGATCATCACCTATCGCACCGATCCGGACGTCTTGCGGCGCATCGTGCCCGCGCCGCTCGAAGTCGGCGAGCCGATCGTCAAGTACGAGTTCATCCGCATGCCCGATTCGACCGGTTTCGGCGACTACACCGAATCGGGCCAGGTCATTCCGGTGACCTACAAGGGCGAGGCGGGCGGTTACGTACGCATGATGTTCCTCGACGATCACCCGCCGACCGCGGGCGGACGCGAGCTGTGGGGGTTTCCGAAGAAGCTCGGCAATCCGGAGCTGAAGGTGCATCACGACACCCTGGTCGGCACCTTGAAGTACTCCGACTTTCCGGTCGCGCTCGGCACGATGGGCTACAAGTACGCCGCGATGGATCAGGCGCAGGCGATCAAGGCGATGGAAGCGCCGAGCTTCCTCTTGAAGATCATTCCGCACGTCGACGGCAAGCCGCGCATCTGCGAACTGGTGCGCTATGCGATGCAGTGCAAGCAGTTCAAGGGCGCGTGGACCGGGCCGGGCGCGCTCGAGCTATTCGCGCATGCGCTCGCACCGGTCGCCGACCTTCCGGTGCGCGAAGTCGTTTCAGCGGTCCATCTGAAAGCCGATCTGCTGCTGCCACTCGGCGAGGTCGTGTACGACTACCTCGCCTAAGCGAACCCAGGCGTGCCAAGAGCGGACATCGACGACCGGCCATGCGTGGTTTAGCGGCTGCAGGGCGGCGGGAAGGTCGGATCGTTGTAGCAGGCAATCGTCGATCGATGCGGAAACACACCGCCGTAGTTGGCCAGCTTTCCGGGTTGCGCATTTGCATTGACCACGTTGTAGACCATGAAGCCCGTGACCGGCAGGCCCGCGAGAGCGATTCCGTTAGCGGCGGTGCGCAGCAGATACTCGTCTCTGGCATCGGCCAGGACCATGCTGGCCCAGCCGTCGGTGCCATAGGGTGATACGTAGGTCGCGACGAGCTGCGATCCGAGTACCGACGACGGAACATGCGGCAGCATGTTCTGTGGGGCGGCGACGAAACTGATAACGTTGGTTTCGAATCCGAGCACGCTCGGCTGCGGCGCCGGACATATGCTGTCGACGCAACTGGTGACGACCCCTTCTTCGCGGTCATGGATCGTGAATCCGACATTCGAACGCGACTGGCCGGCAACGGTTTCGCTGAACGCCTCGGTGAATGGTGCAGTCGCGCCGCGGTTGCCGATATAGAGCGGGTCGACGTAGAAGTGCTTCGTAGGCATCGTCACGACCCAATCCGTATTGGCGCCGATGGTGCCGCCGACGAGATATTCGTTGTAGATCGCGCCCGACGCTAACACGGCGCTCACTGCATCGATGCCCTGCGCGTAGTCGAGCGCCAACGGCAGGCCGCTGTAACTGGACACATAGGCCGTGGCGGTCGTGGGCGCGATCGCTCCCTCGCTGTTGGCGCGTCTCAGGTCGTCGAAACCGACGGTGCTGGTGGCGTCGGTCAAGGGCACCGAAGTGAAGTCGCTGAGCGCGTCGGCGTTGTAGGCGAAGAATATGCCGTCGTCGACATTGACGATCGCGGCCGAGCCTGCGAGCCTGCGAGCGTGCTCGTCGGTACCTGCAGGTCGGGGCCGTTGATGACATTGCCGCTCAGCTGGCTGCATCCAGTTGGAGCTCCGCCGTCGGCCGTTCCGTTCTGTACGTGCGTGATCAGCTGCGCCGTCGCGCTCTGCGGATCCAGGTCGCCGTTTGTGACGACATAGATGAAACCCTCGCGGGTTCTCGTGATCGATGTCGGCCCACCGTCGGCGGGGAACGCGATTCCATCGAATCCGGCAGTGGAGAAGGGGATGCCGCTGGCGAAGTCGTTGCCGTTGCCGTCGCTCGCCGGCAATACGCAGCTCTTGTCAGCGCTGGTGATCTTCGCGCCTCCATCGTCCGATATGGGCGTAACCGCACCGGTCCAGACATCGTAAGGCGAAAGAAAGACGACGAAGTCCAACACATCGCGGCCGTTGTAGCCTTCCTGGAAGTAGACGTGGACGGCCTTGCCCATCTCGGACACGTTGACCAGCGACACCAAAGTCGCCTGTCCCTTGTTGACGGTGTAATACGGGAAGATCAGGACTTGGCCGAGGCCGCGCGGATTGAGACTGACGGCTTGGCTGTTGGCGGCAACAAAACCTGCGGCCATCGTGATGGCGATCGCCGCGAAACGAATACGCATCCTTGTTCTCCCAGACGATTCCGGCGCAACGTATGTCCCCGATCGGAATCTACTCCGCTCTCCGGCGGGAAGGAAGGCGATCACGCGGTTCAGTCATGGAAGCAGCTTGCCTGGATTGAGGATGCCGTTCGGATCGAACTCCTCCTTGATCCGACGCATCAGCGCGAGCGCATTCGCATCGAGCGCGCGCGGCATGAATTCGCGTTTGGCCATGCCGATGCCGTGCTCGCCGGAGAGCGTACCGTCGAGGCGGATCACCGCGTCGAACACTTCGCCGAGTGCATCGTGTGCGCGCGCGAGTTCGGTATCGTCGCGTGGCAGCAGGTTCACGTGCAGGTTGCCGTTGCCGGCATGGCCGAAGCAGACGATTGGCAGCGCGTACTTCTCGGCAATCGCGCGCGTTGCGGCGACGAGTTCGGGTACGCGGCTGACTGGCACGACCACGTCTTCGTTGATCTTGTTCGGTGACAACGTGCGCAGCGCCGGCGACAGCGCCTTGCGCGCGGCCCACAGCGTGGCGACTTCGTCATCGCTGTGCGCGACCAGGAGATCGGTCAGCCCGTCGCCGCGCGCCGCGCGCGCAACCGCATCGATCGCGGCCGGCAGCGCATCGGGTTCGCCGTCGACTTCGATGATCAGCATCGCCCCGGCCAGCGGCACGACATCACCGCCATGCGCGCGCGCGAGCTTCAGGCACTGATCGTCGAGAAATTCCAGCGCGCACGGCGTGACCGGCTGCGCCATGATGCGCGACACCGCATGCGCAGCGGCGGCGACATCGACGTAGGTCGCACGCAGCGTGCGCCTGGCCGATGGCAGCGGGGTCAGTTTCAGTGTTGCTTCGGTGACGATCGCGAGCGTGCCTTCCGAGCCGATCAACAGGCGCGTCAGGTCGTAGCCGGTGGCGCCTTTCGTGGTCGGCTTGCCGCAGCGGAAATCCTCACCACTGCCGGCGACCGCGCGCAGCGCGAGCACGTTGTCGCGTGTCGCGCCGTACTTCACCGCGCGCGGACCGCCGGCGTTGCAGGCGATATTGCCGGCGATCGTGCAGAACGGAGCCGAGGTCGGATCCGGCGGCCAGAACAAGCGATGCGGCGCGAGTGCGCTCTGCAGATCGCCATTCAATGCGCCGGGCTCGACGACGGCCAGGCGGTTGTCCGGATCGATGCGCAGCACGCGATTCATGCGCTCGAAGCTGGCGACGATGCCGCCGTCGATCGGCACGCTCGCGCCGGTCGTATTGGTGCCGCGGCCGCGTGCGACCAGTGGGATGCGCTGGTCGCGACACGCGCGCACGAGCGCAACGACTTGTTCGTGCGTCGTCGGAAAGACCACGCCATCGGGCGTGGCCTGCCGGCGCGAATTGTCGTAGCCGTAGACTAGACACTCGGCGACGTCGGTGCTCAGTGCATCGGCGGCAAAGATGTGCTGGAGTTCGGCGAGCAGCGAGGCAGGCAGCGACATGACGTCTCAGGTCTCCGAATCGCCGCGATACGGCCGGGCGGCGAAGAAGTCTGAAATGCAGCAGCGAACGCAGATCATCGCGCTGGTCAATCCGTGTACTCGAACACTTTCACCACCCGCTCGACACCGCTGACCTCGCGCGCGATGCCGACGACGGCATCGTCTTCCTCATGCGAGACCTTGCCCATCAGATAGACGACGCGATGCGCCGTGGTCACGTTGACGCGCGTGGGATCGAAGCCGGGCAGGCTGGTCAGATCGAGCAGCGCCGTCTTCACATGCGCGGTGATCGTGTTGTCGCGACGGTGCGACCAGAAGCCCTCCGGCTCGCGCACCTCGATCTCGTTGACGATGCGGCGCGTACCTTCGAAGCCGCTCACGATATGTTCCGCGCGCGCCTTCAACTCAGCTGTGCGCACTTCGCCGACCAGCAGCATCACGCGATCGTAGACGACGATGATCACGCTGTTCTTCAGCGCAAGTTCCTTGTCCTTGTTGATCGCATCGTAGGCGCCAAGATAGATGCGCTTGTCGTCGGCCCAGGCGCCGACGCTGCGGCGGTCGTGCGCCGCGCTGCCACCGGCGGCCACGCCACCGACTACCGCGAGGAAACAGCCGCCAAGTTGCGGCAGAACGAACAGTAGGACAATCCAGACGAGCAGGGAGCGATGGCGCATGCAGTTTCCTCAATAAGCATCGAAAGCGTTGCGCCGCCAGTCGATCGCCGGTGCGGCCTCTCCGTCGGCGATCGCGAGCACGTCGAAACGGCACGTTCGTTGTGCCAGCCGCACGTGACGGGCGAGGAAGATTTCGGCCGCGCGCACCAGCTTCGCGCGCTTGGCCGCGCCCACCGAATCGATGCCGTCGCCGTAGCCGCCGCGCACGTTCGCGCCGCGACGGTAGCGCACTTCGACGAAGACGATGACATCGCGTTCGCTCATGACCAGATCAATCTCGCCGTAGCGACAGCTGAAGTTGCGCGCGAGCAAGGCGAGTCCCGCTTTTTGCAGATGCGCCAGCGCGACGTCCTCGTAGCCGGCGCCAGCGCTGCGCGCGTTCACTGCAGGGCGGTGGCCGGCGCTGCGGCGAGTGCGCCTTCGACCGGTTGCGCGATGCCATTTGCAAAGCGCGCCCAGCCGACCACGCGGTGGATGCGGCCGTAGCTGTCGGCGCTGAGCTCGCCGGTGGCACCGCCGAGATAGGCATCCGAATGCGCGAGCAGCCAGTCCATGTACGGCAGCAGCGCGTAGGCGTCCATGCCGAACGCGAACAGGCGTGCGCCGACGCCATTCGCGCTGGCGAGCTGACCGGCGACCTGGCTGCGATCGGGGCGGCCCGGTATCGGCCCGAACAGCCATGGCGCGTCGCAGAACTCGACGCCGTCTAGGTCGCGATCGAGCGCTGCATTGGTGTCTGCGGAGTACACATGCGAGGTCGCGAACACCGGCGCGTTCACGTTCGCGATCTTCAGCTGCGGCAGCAACAGTCGCGCTTGTTGCGGACGCATGCTGACGAAGACGCCGCTATCCGGATTGGAGCCGAGATTGGCCGTCGCCTGTGTGATCGCTGTCGCGTAGTTCACGTCCTTGTCGCGCAGCCGCGTTTCGCCGCTGACAGTGCCGCCGCCGGCTTCGAACTGGGCACGGAACGCACGCGCTGCGCGCTCGGCCCAGTCGGTATCCGCGGCGAGCACGGCGGCGCGCGTGATGCCGCGCTCGCGCATGTGCTCGGCGACCTGGGCGCCTTCGCCATCGGGCAACAAGCCGAACTCGGCGCTGCCGGCCGGCGGCACTTCGCCGGTATCCGGATGGTTCAATGCAAGCACGCGAGCACTCAGCGACTGGTGAAACAGTTCGCCGACCGACTCGCGCTGCAACGGGCCGACCACGTGGTCGGCGCCATCGCCGACGGCCTTGTTGTAGGCGGCGATCGCGTCGGCCGGCGTCTTGCCGGAGTCGTAGATACGCACTTCCGGCCGCCGTTCCGCGCTGTCGGCAAAGTACGCGGCAAAAAAGCCGTCGCGGATCGACTGCGAGACGCCGGACAGTTGCGCGCCGAGCGGCAGCAGTAGCGCGACATGCTTGAGCGACTTGTAGCCCTCGGTTTCAAGCGCGCCATTTTCGCTGGTACGCAGCGTTCCGACCGGCTGGCTCGGTCGCGACAGGTCGCGGGCGAGCGTCTGGCCCTTGCCGCGCAACGCCTGCTCGACCCACGGCCTCATCGCGTCGCCGGGCGGTAGCGCGTCGACGCGGGTCTTCAACGTATTCACGTCCATCGCGGTCAGCGCGTCGATCAGCTGCTTGCGGTTCTGCTCGCGATCGGCCCCGGCGAGGTAGCGATCGAGCAAGGCACGCGTGCGAGCGGAAGCGAACGCATCGCCGGCCGCAAGATCGGCACGCGCGCGCAGCTCGAACGCACGTACGCGCAAGTTGTCCGGCACGCTTTCGCTGATTGCGAGCAGACTCTGCGCCTGCGCATTGTCGCCATGCTTGAGTGCGATCTCGGCGTCGAGCAGGTCGAGACGGATCGCCTCGTCGCCGTGCAGACGCCGCCGCTTGAGATCGCCGAGCGCGCGTGCAGCACCGTCGAGATCGCCGCGCTCACGCAGCGCCTCGGCCGCACGCAGCCGATAGTGCGCCGACTCATCGCCGCGGCTGGCGTTGGCCAGCTCGAGGAACGCGCCGGCCGCCTGGTCGAGGTCGCCGTGCTGGTACAGCTGCTCGGCGCGCGTGGCATCGAGCGAGGCAGCATGTTCGCTGACCGGTGCCACCGACGTCGTCGCGCAGGCGGACAGCAGCAGGCCGAGCAGACAACTCGTGATGAGCCGCTGCAGCGATGCGGTGCGAAGGGTCAGCGTCCTGCCAGGGAAGCGAAACATCATGGTCCGTCCGCGCGCGTTTGGAGCTAGGCTTGCGATGATAGCCGATCGACCCGGCGCGCCTCGTGTCCATCGCACCGGTTCAGCTTCGGAGAACGCAATGAACGTGGACAAGGACCAGGGTGTGAACGCAGGGCGGGGGCGACTGTGGGTCGTTGCAACGCCGATCGGCAACCTCGAGGATATGTCGCCGCGCGCGCGAAGCACCTTGCGTCGCGTCGATCTGATCGCGGCGGAGGACACGCGCCACAGCGCACCGCTGCTGGCGCAGGCCGGCAGCCGTGCGCGTACGCTGGCCTTGCACGAGCACAACGAGCGTGAGCAGGCCGCGCGAGTGGTCGAGCATCTGCGTGGCGGCGGCGACGCGGCTCTGATCTGCGATGCCGGCACACCGCTGATCAGTGATCCGGGTTTCCGCCTGGTGCGAGCGGCGCGCGAAGCGGGCTTTGAGGTTTCACCGGTGCCCGGGCCGTGCGCGGCCGTTGCGGCGTTGTCGGTGGCCGGCCTGCCGAGTGATCGCTTCGTGTTCGAAGGGTTCCTGCCGGCCAAGTCGGCAGCACGACGCGAACGTCTGCAGGCGCTGGTGGCGGAAACGCGCACCTTGATCTTCTACGAATCGAGCCATCGCATCGTCGAATCGCTCGCCGATGCGATCGGCGTATTCGGCGATGCGCGCGAGGCCGTCCTCGCCCGCGAGTTGACCAAGTTGTTCGAGACGATCATCGCAGCTCCACTCGCCGTCATCGCCACACGCGTCGCCGCCGACGCCAATCAGCAGCGTGGCGAGTTCGTGCTGCTGGTCGCCGGCGCGGCCGGCGAGGCCGCCGACGCCCAGCTGGCCGAAGGCCGCCGCGTGTTCGCATTGCTGCGCGCGGAACTGCCGCCAGCGCGCGCGGCCAAGCTCGCTGCGGCGATCACTGGCGCGCCGCGCAAGCTCCTCTACGAGGGTTGAGCCGTGCAACAAGCCTGGTCCGATTCGTCCTGGTTCAGATCGGTCCGCGTCGCGCGTTACGCGGGCGCGAGTTCGATGCCGCGACACCAGCACGACGAGGCCTCACTGTGCATCGTCGTCGCTGGCCGCTACGAGGAACGCATCCGCGGGCACGCTGTCGAACATGCAGCCGGGCACCTGCTGTACTGCCCGGCGTTCGAACCGCATGCGCAGCAGTTCGCGCACGAGGGTGCGCTGAAGATCCTGATCGAACCGGCGCCGGCCGCGCTGGACTATCTTGGTCGCCATCTTTCTCTGGCGCAGGCGCCATACGCGCAATCAACCGCCATTGGCGCCCTCGGCGGGCGCTTGCTGCGCGAGCTTGCCGGCGCCGATACATTTTCGACCGTCGTCGTGCAAGGCCTGCTGCTCGAATCGCTCGGATTCTTCGCGCGTGCCGATGCCGGCACCGCCACCGGTACGCGCGCGCCGGCATGGCTGCCCCGGGCGATCGATTTCATCGAGACACATGCCGAGGTGGGCTTTTCTCTCGCGGAGCTTGCGCACACGCTCGATCGTCATCCGGTGCATGTCTCGCGCGAGTTCCGTCGCGTGCATGGACGCACGATCGGCGACTACGTGCGCGAGCTTCGCGTCCGCCGCGCGGCGGTGCTGCTGGCTGCCAGTCGCAAACCGCTCGGCGAAATCGCATTGATCTGCGGCTTTTTCGACCAGGCGCATCTGACGCGCTCGTTCAAGGCCGTGCTGAAGACGACGCCTGCCAACTTTCGCCGCAACGTAGGTTGAGTGCGTGCCACGGCGTTTGCGCCGTACAAGACACGCGCACTGGCGGTCGCCAGACTGCGACGATGGCGATCCGCGATCGCCGTTGCTGCGAGGTGGAACCATGATCGACCCAGCGCGTTTCGCGCGGCGGAAGAGGCCGTTGCGCCGATGGCTTGCCGGCGCGCTGTGCGCAGTCTGCGTGGCTGCGGGCTCCGCATCGGCAGGGCCGCCTCCTGCGGGCTTTGATCGCGCCGCCTGGCGCACCGACTACGCGACGTTGAAGCGCGCGCTGGAGCAGTCCTATGCGAACCTCGCATGGTTTGCTTCGCCGCAAGGCGGCGTCGATCTGCCGGCACTCGATCGCCGCACCCGGCGCTTGCTGGATCTGGCTGACAGCGATGACGATGCGCGTGCCGCGGTGCTCGGATTCGTCGCCGCATTCCACGATGGGCATTTTTCGCCGCTGCCGTTGCGCTTGCCTGCGCCGGCGGGCGCGGCCGAGCCGGCCACGGCCGCGCTCGACCCGCTCGACGCCGACGCCGGCTGCGCCGCGCTCGGTTATGCGGTCACGCGCAGCACCGCGTTCTCGCTGCCGTTCGAGACCTTGCCGGGCTTCGCGCTCGAATCGGACGGTATCGCGACGCCGTTCCGCGCCGGCGTCCTCGACGCCGGCAATGCCACGCGCTTCGGCCTCGTGCGCATTCCCTACTTCCGCCAGTCCGAGGCGGCGACGCTGTGCGTGCACGCCTGGACAGCGCAGCGCCAGGCCGGCACGGCCATCGATCCGCTGGCGCTGCGCAAGCAGGTCGACGCGGCATGGTTCGATGCGTTGGCGACGCAACTGCGCCGCTTCCGGCAGGAACGGGTCGCCGCCGTGATCGTCGACGTCGGCGACAACGGCGGCGGCAACGACGCAGGAGACTGGGCCGCGCGTCTGTTCACGCCCAAGCCGGTGTATTCGGCGCGCCTGTGGATGGCTGCTGCGGCGGACGCTTCGAGCTATGCCGAGGAGCAACTCGGCGAACTGCGCAAGGCACTGGCTGCAGAGCCGACGGCGGGCGCGGCCGCACAAGCCGCATTTGCGCAGGCGATCGAGGACTTCGAGCGGCGCAAGGCGGCGGTAGGAGCTCGTCACTGCGATCTGTCCTGGGCCTGGCGCGAACGACGCGCCTGGCAGCCGGCTGCCTGCAGCCGCCTGCTCGACATGGGTTTCGCCAGCGGCGCGCTCAACTATTTGCCGGCCGCAGCATTCGTCCGTGGCGAACTCGCCGCGGCACTTTACTGGCCGGCCACCGTCGATGCTCAGCGCGGCGCCTGGGACGGCCCGGTCTATGTACTGACCAGTGCGAAGACCTATTCGTCGGCCGAGATGTTCAGCGCGGTCATGCACGACAACGGCATTGCGCGCACCGTCGGCGTCACCACCGGCGGCGATGGCTGCGGTTTCATGCAGGAGTCGCGCGCGCTGGTGCTGCCGCATTCGCTCTTGCGTTTCCGCATCCCCGACTGCGTACGCCTGCGCGCCGATGGCAGCGATGAAGTGGCCGGGATCCAGCCTGATCTGCCGGTGCTGCCGGCGGAGGGTGAAAGTGATCGCGCACGTGCCGTGAGGATGCTCGCCCTGGTCGCGACCGATCTGCATGCGCCCAAGTCCCACGGCGATGTGCGCTGAATCGGCGCGAACCGCGGCGGCTGCCTGCTAGACTCGACACGGGAGCCGGCTAGGCAGCCGCGGCGCACGTTGCGTCGAGGAAAGTCCGGGCTCCACAGGGCAAGGTGCCAGGTAACGCCTGGGCGGCGCGAGCCGACGGAAAGTGCAACAGAAAACAAACCGCCGAACGGTGTCGCAAGACATGCGTGGTAAGGGTGAAACGGTGCGGTAAGAGCGCACCGCGCGCGGGGCCAACGCCGCGTGGCACGGCAAACCCCACCTGGAGCAAGACCAAATAGGGGGACCATGGCGCGGCCCGCGTCGTCCCCGGGTTGGACGCTTGAACCACGCGGCGACGCGTGGTCCAGAGGAATGGCTGCTCACGACAGAACCCGGCTTATCGGCCGGCTCCCACTTTTTCCACCGGTATTCCTGCGGCGGGCACATCGCCGCAGGCGAGGGGCCTTACCGGCTCACCCGGGTGTCCGCGCGGCGCGACCGGTTCCCTATGCAGGCGAACGCTCGTTTCGCGCTGCCGCATGCTCACCGCTCCACCTTGGCGCAGATCCGCGGCGCGAGTCGCGGCTCCTCGCCGAGTCGTTGATCCCGCCGCAGTGCAAGCACGCCCGATGACCGCTCTGACGCGCATCGGTGACGCGGAAGTCGTCTGCCGGATCCTCCGAAAAATGTGTACTTCTACACATTTTACCGATTCGCAATTCTGATTCGCGCAGCTTCTTCAACGACTTGCCGGCCACTCCTCGGAAGCACCTGAGGAACAGTGAATTTCGGACTCGGCATGAGCGTCACAAATGCTTGCTGATTGCCCGCGAATTAACCCGAATTTTCCTTGACAGCCCATGACTTGCGGCCTAATGTGGGTCGAAGTGGTTTTACGTGGTGAATCGTGGGTTATGTTTCAAGGTGAGAGCGCCATTACGCTGGATGACAAGGGTCGGGTAGCCATTCCCGCGGCTCATCGCGACCTCGTCGCGAAGGCCAGCGCGAATCGGCTGGTCGTCACCTACAACCCGTTCGAAAGTGGTTGCCTGTGGATTTTCCCGCAGAACGAGTGGGAGCGCGTGCGTGACGAAGTCAATGCGCTGCCGAGCGTGAAAGCCGTGCATCGCAGCCTGCAGATGAAGCTGGTCGGTGCCGCCGCGCATGTCGAGCCGGACGGCAACGGACGCATCCTGCTGCCGGCCAGCCAGCGGGCTGCGGCCGGCATCGAAAAGCGCGCCATCCTGCTCGGCATGGGCAACAAGTTCGAGTTGTGGGGCGAACAGGCGCACCTCGCCAAGATCCGCGAAACGATCGGCGAGGACCAGATCACGGAGGACATGGCCGAGCTGAAGTTGTGACGGACGCGCCGATCAGCGCGCCGCCGCGCCAGCATGTGCCAGTGATGTTGGAGGAGGTCCTGGAAGGCCTTCGCGTGAAAGGGGACGGAACCTACCTGGACGGTACCTTCGGACGCGGCGGCCATGCGCGCGAGATATTGACGAGGCTCGGCCCGGATGGCCGCTTGTTGTTGCTGGACCGCGATCCGGAAGCGATCGCGAGTGCGCGGGACGAATTTGCGGGGGATGCCCGCGTCGCGATCCGTCACGCGAGTTTTGCGCAACTGGCCGAATGGCCGGACGCGCAGGTGGGGCTGGATGGCGTGTTGCTCGATCTCGGCGTGTCGTCACCGCAACTGGACGATCCGGCGCGCGGCTTCAGCTTCCAGCACGAAGGTCCGCTCGACATGCGCATGGACCCGACGCGGGGGACGAGTGCTGCGGAGTGGTTGGCAGCGGCGGATGAGAAGGAGATCGCCGACGTGTTGTGGCGTCATGGCGAGGAGAGGATGGGCCGACGCATTGCGCGGGCAATCGTGGAAACAGGACGTAGCCGCCGCCTGGCGACGACGCGCGAACTCGCCGATCTCGTCGCCAAAACCATCGGTTACCGCGAGCGCCACAAACATCCGGCCACGCGCACGTTCCAAGCCGTGCGCATCCACGTCAACGACGAACTCGGTGCCCTGCAGGAAGGGCTCGAAAGCGCACTGGCCTGCCTCAAACCCGCCGGACGCCTCGCGGTGATCAGCTTTCATTCGCTCGAAGACCGCGTGGTCAAGCAGTTCATCCGCGGCGAGATCGCACGTCCCGTACGCCGCGGACTGCCGCCGCCCGACGTCACTCCATCGGCGCTGATTGCGGTCGGCAAGGCGCAGTTCGCCGGCAATGCCGAGCTTGCCGTGAACTCGCGCGCGCGCAGCGCAGTGCTGCGAGTAGCGGAGAAACGCGCGTGATCGCGTTCCGCAATGTCTTCCTCTCGATCCTGCTGCTGGCGACGATCGCGAGCGCAATCGCACTGGTCTATTCGATCCAGCAGAGCCGGCTGGCGTTCATCGAACTCAGCAAGCTCGGCAACGAACGCGACGACCTCAACTTCGAGTTCGGTCGTCTGCAGCTCGAACAGGCGACCTGGGCCGAGAACAACCGCATCGAACAAATCGCACGCGGCCGGCTCGGCATGGTCGCGCCGAACGCGGCAGCGACCGTGGTGGTGAAACGATGAGTCTGCCGAATCCGCGCATCAGGCCAGCCAACGCGCGGACGCGGCTGTATGTCGTGCTCGGCATGCTCGGGCTTGCCTCGAGCGCGCTGGTCGTGCGCGCCGTCGACCTGCAAGTGGTGCGCAAGGATTTCTACCAGGAGCAGGGCGACGCGCGCTATCTGCGCGATCTCGCCATTCCGGTCTCGCGCGGCACCATCTTCGATCGCAACGGCGAGCCGCTCGCGGTGTCGACGCCGGTCGAGTCGATCTGGGCGAATCCACCCGAAGTGCTCGAGCATGCCGACCGCATCGGCGAGCTGGCCAAGGCGACCGGGCTCGACGAGGACGCGCTCAAGCAGAAGCTGATCGAGCGCTCGGACAAGGAGTTCATCTATCTCAAGCGGCATCTGAATCCGGACGACGCGCAGGCGATCCTGAAGCTCGACATCCCCGGCATCGCGAGCCAGCGCGAGTTCAAGCGCTACTACCCGAGCGGCGAAGTCATCGCGCATGTGCTCGGCTACACGAACATCGACGATCGTGGCCAGGAAGGTCTCGAGCTCGGCTTCGACGACTGGCTCGCCGGCAAGCCCGGCGTCAAGCGCGTGATCCGCGACCGCATGGGTCACGAGGTCGAGAACGTCGAACTGGTGCGCGACGCGCAACCAGGGCGCGACCTCACGATCTCGATCGACCGGCGCATCCAGTATCTGGCCTATCGCGAGCTCAAGTCGGCACTCGCTGAGCACCACGCGAGTTCCGGCTCGATGGTGATCCTCGATGTGCCGACGGGCGAGATCCTCGCGATGGTCAACCAGCCGTCGTTCAACCCGAACGCGCGCTTGACGGTCGATGCGTCGTACCGGCGCAATCGTGCGGTTACCGACGTGGTCGAGCCGGGCTCGACGATGAAGGCGTTCACGATCTCCGCGGCGCTGGAAAGCGGCAAGTGGAAGCCGCATACGCCGATCGACACCACGCCCGGCACCTATACGCTGTACGGCCACACGATCAACGACGTGCACAACAAGGGGCTGATCGACGTGACCGGCGTGATCACCTACTCGAGCAACGTCGGTGCCGCCAAGATCGCAGGCACGATGACGCGCGACCACATGTGGGACGTCTACCATCGCTTCGGCTTCGGCGAAGTCACGGGCAGCGGCTTCCCAGGCGAATCGCCGGGCTTCCTGCCGATCGCCAAGGCATGGGGTCCGGTCGAACAGGCGACGATTGCCTACGGCTATGGCCTCAACGTGACGCCGCTGCAGCTCGCGCAGGGCTACAGTGTGCTGGCCAATGGCGGCCGCCTGCGCGCGCCGACGTTCGTCAAGGGCGCGCAGAGCCCGGATCGTGCGGTGATCGATCCGCAGATCGCCGCGAACCTGCGCACGATGCTGGAAACCGTGATCGTGCCGCCCGGCGGCGCCACCAAGGCGCAAGTGCGCAACTATCTCGTTGCCGGCAAGACCGGCACCTCGCGCACTGCAGTCGGCGGCGGTTACCAGAAGAAATACATCTCGCTGTTCGCCGGCATGATTCCGGCGAGCGCGCCGCGTCTGGTTGGCGTCGTCGTGATCCACGATCCGCAGGGCGTCTTCTATGGTGCGCTGGTCTCGGCGCCCGTCTTCGGCAAGGTGATGGAGGATGCGGTGCGCCTGCTCGACATCGCGCCCGACAATGTCCAGAACTGGTACACCGCAGCGCCCGATCCCGGGCACACCGTACGCACAGGACGACAGGCGCCGGATGGTCCGGCCGAACTGTCGAACGTCGACGACGGAGTGCCTCAAGAATGAACCGGCCCGCGATCAGCGTGCGTGAACTGCTGCAGGGAAGCGTCGATGCCGGCGCCTGCGGCGATATCCTGGTGCACGGACTTGCGCTCGATTCTCGCCGCGTGCAGCGCGGCGACGCCTTCGTCGCGCTCGCCGGCACGCAGATGCATGGCATCGCGTTTGCCCCGATGGCGGCGACACGCGGCGCCTCGATTGTCCTCGCCGAGAAGGCGCGCAGCGAGACGTCCGTGCCGTCGGCCATCGACCCCCAACCTGCAGGCGAAAGCGTCGTGCCGGTCGTATGGATCGATGGCTTGCGTGACGAGCTCGGCGCGATTGCTGCGCGCTTCTTCGGCGATCCGTCGCAGTCGCTGCAGGTGATTGGCGTGACCGGCACCAATGGCAAGACCTCGACCGTGCAGTTGCTCGCACAGGCGCTTCAGCACGCTGGCCACAAGACGGCGACGATCGGCACGCTCGGCGCCGGTTTGTATGGCGCAATCCGCGAAGGCGAACGCACCACGCCGGACGCCATCGCCGTGCAGGGTCTGCTGGCCGAGTTCCGTCACGCCGGTGCCAGCCACGTCGCGATGGAAGTCTCCTCGCATGCGCTCGAACAGGGACGCGTCAATGCGGTCGCGTTCGATCTCGCCGTATTCACCAACTTGAGCCGCGACCATCTCGACTACCACGGCAGCATGCAGGCGTACGGCGCGGCAAAGCGTCGCCTGTTCGCATGGCCGAGGCTTGCTGCGGCGATCATCAATGCCGACGACGCATTCGGTCGTACGCTGATCTCGACGGTGCCGCAGAGCGTACGCCTGCTGCGCTACGCGATCGAACACGACGACGCCGAAGTCGTCGCACGCGATGTGGAATCCAGCGCGAATGGCCAGCGTTTCCATCTTGTCACGCCGTGGGGCGAGGGTGCGATCACAACGCGCTTGCTCGGCCGTTTCAACGTCTCCAACCTGCTCGCCGTGACGGCATGCCTGGGTGAACTCGGTCTCGAGTTTGCGCAGATCGCCGCTGCACTGGCTGCGCTGGCGCCAGTCGCCGGTCGCATGAACCGCCTCGGCGGCGTCGGCGTGCAGCCGCTGATCGTGATCGACTATGCACACACACCCGACGCGCTCGAGCAGGCCCTGACGTCGCTGCGCGCGCACAGCTCCGGACGTCTGATCTGCGTGTTCGGTTGCGGCGGCGAGCGTGACGCCGGCAAGCGTCCGCAGATGGGCGCGATCGCCGAAGCGCTGGCCGATCGCATCCTCATCACCGACGACAATCCGCGCGGCGAAGACGGCGATGCCATCGTCGAACAGATCATCACCGGCCTGAAACGGCCGCAACTGGCGACGATCGAACGCGACCGCGCGCGCGCGATCGCGCAGGCGATCGAGTTCGCCCATCCGGGCGACATCGTGTTGATCGCCGGCAAGGGACACGAGCCGTACCAGGAAATCGCCGGCGCGAAGCGGCCGTTCGACGACATCGCGATCGCACAGCGTGCGCTGGAGCAGCGCGCATGCTGAGCTTGCGGCTCGCCGAAATCGCGCACTGGACCGGGGGTCGCCTGCACGGTGCGGACGTGGCGATCGATGCGATTTCGACCGACACGCGCACACTCGGTGCCGGCGCGCTGTTTGTCGCCCTCAAGGGTGAGCGTTACGACGCGCACGATTTTGCAGTGACCGCTCGCGAACGCGGCGCCGCGGCGTTGCTGGTGTCACGTGAACTGCCGCTCGAGCTGCCGCAGGTCGTCGTCGCGGACAGCCTGGTCGCGCTCGGCGAGATTGCGCGTCGCGCCAATGCGCCGCATCGCGCGCGCATCGTCGGCATCACCGGCTCGAACGGCAAGACGACCGTGAAGACCCTGCTCACGTCGATCCTCGCCAGGCACGGCCGCACACACGTCAACGCCGGCAACTTCAACAACGAGATCGGCTTGCCGCTGACCCTGCTGGCGATGCCGGCCGACAGCGAATACGCGGTACTCGAAATGGGTGCCGGCAAGCCCGGCGATATTGCCTACCTGGCGCGCATCGCGCGGCCGGATGTCGCCCTCGTCAACAACATCGCCGCGGCACATCTCGAACGCATGGGCAGCCTGCAGGGCGTTGCCGAGACCAAGGGCGCGATTTATCGCGCGTTGCCGGCGGACGGTGTCGCGGTGATCAACGCCGACGACGCGTTTGCCGAGTACTTCGGCGTGTTGGCCGCGCCGCGCCGCGTGCTCACGTTCGGTCTGCTGCGCCGCGCGGACGTCAGCGCGGCACTCGCTTCGGAGACTGTCTTCGATGGCCGCTTCCGTCTGCTGACGCCGATCGGCAATACCGAAGTGGTGCTGCCGCTGCAGGGCCGGCACAACGTGATGAATGCGCTCGCTGCAAGTGCGCTGGCGATCGCGCTCGGCGTTCCTCTGTCGACGATCAGGTCCGGTCTGGAGGCCGCGCCGAACGTTGCCGGCCGCCTGCTGCGGCGTACGCATGCGTCGGGCGCGATCGTCATCGACGACAGCTACAACGCAAACCCGGGCTCGTTCGCCGCCGCGATCGCCACGTTGGCCGACGAGGCCGGCGAGCGAATCCTGGTCATGGGCGACATGGCCGAGCTCGGCACGGACGCCGAGAAGTTGCACGCTGAAATCGGTGCATTGGCCAAGCGCAGCGGCATCCAACACTTGCGTGCGGTCGGGCGACTCAGTCGCGCGGCGGTCGACGCTTTCGGCGCAGGCGCCGCTCACTACGTTGATCAGGCCGCATTGATCGATGCCTTGCACGGTGATCTGCGCGCCGGTGTCGCCATGCTGATCAAGGGTTCGCGATCGTCGGCGATGGATCGGGTCGTGCACGCGTTGCAGGGCGACGCGAATGACGAGGGAGGCGAGCGGCATGCTGCTTGAACTCGCCGATCTGTTGAAGGGCTACGTCAGCGGTTTCCATCTGTTCCAGTACCTGACGTTCCGTACCATCATGAGTACGCTGACCTCGCTCGCCGTGTCCCTGCTGGCGGGGCCGGCGATCATCCGCAAGCTTGCCGAGGTCAAGGCCGGCCAGGTCATCCGCAGCGATGGCCCGCAGTCGCATCTTTCCAAGGCCGGCACGCCGACGATGGGCGGCGCGCTGATCATTGCCGCGATCGCGGCATCGACCCTGCTATGGGCCGATCTGCGCAACCGCTACGTCTGGCTGGTGCTCGGCGTAACCGTCGCGTTCGGCGCGATCGGTTTCTATGACGACTACAAAAAGCTCGTGCAGAGGGACAGCAGGGGCCTGCCCGCACGCTGGAAGTATTTCTGGCAGTCGGTGTTCGGTCTCGGCGTCGCGTTGTTCCTTTATTTCACGGCCGACACGCCGGCAGCGACGACGTTCTACCTGCCGCTGATCAAGCAGGCGCAGGTCCCACTCGGCTACGTCGCCGAGGCGGCAAGCGGATCGCCGTGGCTGACCGGCTTGGGTGCGCTCGCCTTCATCGCGCTGGCTTATTTCATCGTGGTTGGATTCTCCAACGCGGTGAACCTGACCGACGGTCTCGACGGTCTTGCGATCATGCCGAGCGTGCTGGTCGCAACCGCGCTTGGTGTGTTCGCGTATCTGGCCGGCAACAAGGTGTTTTCCGAATACCTCGGCATTCCGGCGATCCCCGGTGCCGGCGAACTCGCCGTGTTCTGCAGCGCCTTGGCGGGTGCCGGACTCGGCTTCTTGTGGTTCAACACCTACCCCGCGCAAGTTTTCATGGGCGACATCGGCGCCCTTGCAATCGGTGCCGCGCTCGGCTGCGTCGCGGTGATCGTGCGCCAGGAAATCGTGCTGCTGATCATGGGCGGCGTGTTCGTGATGGAAACGGTGTCGGTGATGCTGCAGGTTGCCAGCTTCAAGCTGACCGGCAAACGCATCTTCCGCATGGCGCCGATCCACCATCACTTCGAATTGAAGGGCTGGCCGGAGCCGCGCGTGATAGTGCGCTTCTGGATCATCAGCGTCGTGCTGGTGCTGATTGGTCTTGCCACGTTGAAGGTGCGCTGATGCTGCTGTTCGGCTACAACAACGAGGAATCACAGGCGACACGGCGTGGCGAAGCGCGCGGCCACTACGATCTTGGCCTGATCCTCGCGGCGCTCGCGCTGGCGAGCCTCGGCGCGGTGATGGTCGCGTCGAGTTCGATCGCGGTCGCCGATGGTCAGCATGTCGGACCGTTCTACTACCTGATCCGTCACCTGGTGTTCCTTGGTCTCGGACTGGTCGCGTGTATCGTCGCGGCGCGTACCGAACTCGCCTGGCTCGAACGTCACGCCGGCCTGCTGCTGCTCGCCGGCATCGCGTTGTTGCTGCTCGTATTTGTTCCAATGATTGGTATCCGCGTGAATGGCGCGCGGCGCTGGATCCGCCTCGGCTTCGTCGGTTTCCAGTCGGTCGAGGCGGTCAAGATCATCCTCGTCGTCTACATGGCGAGCTATCTGGTGCGTCATCGCGACAATGTGCAGTCGAGCCTGTTCGGCGTGATCAAGCCGCTCGGCATCGCCGCGCTGCTGGTCGTCATGTTGCTCGCGCAGCCGGACTTCGGCTCGGCGACGCTGTTGATGGCGGTGACGCTCGGCATGGTCTGGCTCGGTGGTGCGCGCTTGCGCAATCTCGCGCTGCTGGGCGCTGCGGGCGTGCCAGTGCTGGCGTGGGCGGCGATGAGCCAGGACTACCGCGTCAAGCGCCTGACGTCGTTCCTCGACCCCTGGGCTGATCCGTTCAAGGACGGTTTCCAGCTGACCCAGGCATTGATCGCGATCGGCCGCGGCGAGTGGCTCGGCGTCGGACTCGGCGCGTCGGTGCAGAAGTTGTTCTATCTGCCCGAGGCGCATACGGATTTCATCCTCGCGGTCATCGCCGAGGAACTCGGCCTCGCCGGCATCGTGCTCGTACTCGGCTTGTTTGCGTGGCTGGTGGGACGCGGCTTCGTGATCGGCTTGCGCGCGGTCGAGCGCAATCTGCGCTTCGCCGGCTACTGCGCCTTCGGCGTCTCGCTGATGATCGCACTGCAGGCGCTGGTCTCGGTCGGCGTGAACCTCGGCGTGCTGCCGACGAAAGGGCTTACGCTGCCCCTGATCAGCTCGGGCGGTTCCAGCGTGATGATGACCTGCGCCGCGATCGGCGTGCTGATTCGCGTCAGTTACGAAGTGACGCGCGCCGAGAACGCGATGCTGCAGGCGATTGCCGAACGCCAGCTCGTCGACGTACGCCAATTGGTGGAGGCGCGTCGGTGAGCGCAAGCCGCGCCAACACGAACGCACCGGTGCTGATCATGGCCGGCGGCACCGGCGGACATATCTTTCCGGGACTTGCCGTTGCGGCCGAGCTTGCCGCACGCGAGGTGCCGGTGATCTGGCTGGGCGCCAAGGGTGGCCTGGAGCTGCGTCTGGTGCCGCAGCACGAGGTGCCGATGGAAACGCTGTCGATCGGCGGTGTGCGCGGCAAGGGCGTGCTGGTTGCGCTGCGCACGCCGTTCCATCTGCTCGGCTCGATCGGCACCGCGCGCGCGATCATCAAGCGTCACGCGCCACGCAGCGTCGTGTCGATGGGCGGCTATGTCGCCGCGCCCGGCGGCCTCGCGGCGTGGCTCGGCAAGATCCCGCTGGTCGTGCACGAACAAAACCGCATCCCCGGCGTGACCAACAAATTGCTCGCGCGCCTGGCACAGCGCGTGCTGGTCGGTTTCGCCGATGCATTCCCGAACGCCGAATGGGTCGGCAATCCCGTGCGTGCGGAGATCGCGCAGCTGGCGCCACCGGCCGAGCGCTATGCCGATCGCGAAGGTCCGCTGCGCCTGCTCGTGCTCGGTGGCAGCCAGGGCGCGGCGAGCCTCAATACGCAATTGCCGGAGATGCTGCGCCGGCGTGGCACGCGCATGTCGATCGCGGTGCGGCATCAGTGCGGTGCGCAACATGTCGACAAGACGCGCGCGGCGTATCTGGCCGCCGGCGTCGACGCCGAAGTTGTCGCGTTCGTCGACGACATGGCCGCCGCGTATGCCTGGGCCGACCTCGCAATCTGCCGTGCGGGCGCGTTGACCTTGGCCGAACTCGCGGCGGCCGGCGTGCCGGCGCTGTTGGTGCCGTACCCGTACGCGGTTGATGATCATCAGACGAAAAACGCCGAGGCGATGGTCGCCGCCGGCGCCGCGCGCCTGATCGGCGAGGGCGATGAATTCCTGCGTCGCCTCGGCGGCGCGCTCGATGAAGTGGCCGATCGCAGGCGTCTCGTGGCGATGGCGAAGTCTGCGCGCACGCTGGCCAAGCCCGACGCGACACGGCGCATCGCCGACGTCTGTCTGGAGGTGGCGCGATGACGCCGGCACGCCTCGCCCGCTACGGCGACATCATGCAGGACTTTCGCCGCGTGCACTTCGTCGGCGTCGGCGGCGTCGGCATGAGCGGTATCGCCGAAGTGCTGTGCAATCTCGGCTATTCGGTGTCCGGTTCGGACAAGGCCGACAATGCGACGACGCGACGGTTGGCCGAACTCGGCGCACGCATTGATCGCGGCCATGCTGCGGCGCATGTCGCCGAGGCCGACGTGCTGGTCGTGTCGAGTGCAATCCGAGCGGACAATCCCGAACTGCTGGCCGCGCGTGCGCGCAGGATTCCGGTGGTGCCGCGTGCCGAGATGCTCGGTGAACTGATGCGCTTCCGCCGCGGCATCGCAGTCGCTGGCACGCATGGCAAGACCACTACGACGAGCCTGACCGCGAGCGTGCTCGCCGAGGCCGGTCTCGACCCGACGTTCGTGATCGGCGGACAGCTGATCGCGGCCGGGGCGAACGCGCGCCTCGGCACCGGCGAGTATCTGGTTGCCGAGGCCGACGAATCGGACGGCTCGTTCCTGCTGCTGTCGCCGGTCATCGCGATCGTCACCAACATCGATGCCGATCATCTGGAAAACTACGGCGGCGATTTCGAGCGCGTCAAGAAAGCGTTTGGAGATTTCCTGCATCGGTTGCCGTTCTACGGCGTCGCGGTGCTCTGCGTCGACGACGAAGAAGTCGCCGCACTGGCACGCGAGACGACGCGCCGCGTGTTGACGTATGGCATCGACAGCGCCGCCGACGTGCGCGCGTCGGACCTGCGTCAGAGCGGCGGTTCGACCGAGTTCACCTTGCAGCTGCCCGATGGCGCCGCCGCCGTACCGGTGCGCCTGAATCTGCCGGGTCGTCACAACGTGCTCAACGCGCTGGCCGCGTGCGCGGTCGGTTGGCAGCTCGGTGTTGCGCCTGAAGCGATGCAGGGCGCGTTGGCCAAGTTCCAAGGTGTCGGTCGGCGCTTCCAATTGCGCGGCGAGCTGGCGCTCGACGACGGCAGCGCCCTGCTCGTCGACGACTACGGTCATCACCCGCGCGAACTCGCGGCGGTATTCGCGGCCGCGCGCGCGGGATGGCCGGAGCGACGCCTTGTCGTCGCATTCCAGCCGCACCGCTATTCGCGCACGCGCGACCTGCTCGACGACTTTGCCAACGTGCTCGCCGAGGTCGACGTGCTGCTGCTGACCGAGATTTATCCCGCCGGCGAGGCGCCGATTGCGAATGCAGATGGCCGCGCGCTTGCGCGGGCAGTGCGCGCGCGCGGCAAGGTCGATCCGGTGCTGATCGAGCATCCACGCGATCTGCACAGCGCGTTGCCGCCTCTGTTGCAGGACGGCGATTTGCTGCTGTTGCTCGGCGCCGGCGACATCGGCACCACCGCCAGCGAACTGGCGACGCGCGGCCATTTGCGCACGGAGACGCAGCACGGATGACGATCAAGGACGCCAGGGAGTTCGGTCGGGTCGCGGTCGTCATGGGCGGCGAATCGGCCGAACGCGAAGTCTCGCTCGACTCCGGGCGCAACGTGCTCGCTGCGCTGCGTGCTAAAGGGATCGACGCGCATGCGATCGACGGCATTCCCGCGCTGCTCGACAGCCTGCGCGCCGGTCACTACGCGCGCGTGTTCAACATCCTGCACGGCCAGCACGGCGGCGGCGAGGACGGCGTGCTGCAGGGCGCGCTGGAGTCGCTGCACGTGCCGTACACCGGCTCGGGCGTGCTCGGCTCGGCGCTGTCGATGGACAAGGTGCGCACCAAGCAGGTGTGGATCGCGCAAGCATTGCCGACGCCACGTTTCGTGGCCCTGCGCAAAGGGCGCGGCGATCTCGATGTGCACGCGGCGGCCGCGAAGATCGGCCTGCCGGTGATCGTGAAGCCGGCCAGCGAAGGCTCCAGCGTCGGCGTGACGCGCGTGTTCGCCGAGGCTGACCTCGACGCCGCGGCCGAACTTGCCACGCGCTATCCGGGTGATCTGCTGGTCGAGGAAATGATCGAAGGCGACGAGTTGACCGTCGCCGTGCTCGCGCGCGACGTGCTGCCGTCGATCCGCATCGTGCCGAAAGGCGCGTTCTACGACTATCACGCAAAGTACGTCGCCGAGGACACGCAGTATCTGTGCCCGGGTCTCGACGGCGCTGCGGAAACGGAACTGCGCGAACTCGCGCTCGCGGCATTCGATGCGGTTGGCTGCGCCGGTTGGGGCCGCGTCGACGTGATGCGTGATCGCAGCGGACGCAACTTCCTGCTTGAAGTGAACACCGCACCCGGCATGACCAGCCACTCGCTGGTGCCGAAAGCCGCCGCCACGGTCGGCATCGATTTCCAGACGCTGTGCTGGCGCATCCTCGAAGGCTCGTTCGCGGAGGATCGCGCATGAGAAGCGGTTTCCTGCTGAAGCTGCTCGCCTGGGGCATCGCGCTGACCTTGGTCGCGTTGCCGATCGTCGGCGTGCTGAACGGCTGGTTCGCCAGTGATCGCTGGCCGGTCGCGAAGCTCGGCGTGCGCGCGGAATTCAACCACGTCAGCGCGGAGCAGATTCGCGCGGCAGCGCAGCCGTTGCTCGGCGACGGGTTCTTTGCGGTCAAATTGCATGAGGTGCGCGCTGCGGTCGCCAGGCTGCCGTGGGTCGAGCGTGTCGAGGCGCGCAAGCGCTGGCCGGACTCGATCGAACTCGTCGTGTTCGAACAGCAGCCGTATGCGCGCTGGGGCGAGGAGCGCCTGGTCAATCGGCGCGGCGAAATCTTCACGGTAGCCGGCGCCAGCGGTCTGCAGGGACTGCCGCGGTTGACCGGGCCGGACGATCGCCTCGCCGATGTGCTGCAGTTCTACGCGGACTGTCTGAAGGAATTCGGCGGCAGCGGTCTCGTCATCGATGCGGTCACGTTGTCGCCGCGCGGCGGCTGGAAACTCGATCTGGCCTCCGGTGCCGTGATCGAACTCGGCCGCGAGGATGTGCGCCCGCGCCTGAAACGCTTTCTCGACGTCTGGCCGCGCCTCGCCGGTGCGCACGCCGGACCGCCCGCCTACGTCGACTTGCGCTACGAGAACGGCTTCGCGATGCGTTGGCCGGAGAGCGTGCCGCCCGACCCCCAGCCCGCGGCCGGCGCGTCGGCTCCGCGCCACGCGGGAACGGGGAATGGGGAATGGGGAATCGGCAATGCCGTTTTCGCGAAAACCTCCCCACAGATCCCACTCACGATTCCCCATTCCCCATTCCCGGCCCCGACATGAATCGCAAGAGCGAAAAAAACCTGATCGTCGGCCTCGACGTCGGCACCTCGAAGATCGTCGCCATCGTCGGCGAGCACACGCCGGGAGAGCCGGTCGAGATCATCGGCATCGGCTCGCATCCGGCGCACGGGCTCAAGCGCGGTGTCGTCGTCGACATCGACTCGACGGTGCATTCGATCCAGCGCGCGATCGAGGAAGCCGAGTTGATGGCCGGCTGCCAGATTCGCTCGGTCTACGCCTCGATCTCCGGCAGCCATATCAAGGACGAGAACTCGCACGGCACTGCGCCGATTCGCGATCGCGAAGTCAGCCCGGCCGACCTTGAGGCGGTGCTGACCTCGGCGTGCGCGATCGCGATCCCGGCCGACCGCAGCGTGTTGTATCGCGAGCCACAGGAATACCTGATCGATGGGCAGGAAGGCATCCGCCATCCTGTCGGCATGTCGGGCGTGCGTCTGGAAGCGAACGTGCATCTGGTCACCGGCGCGGCGAGCGCGATCCAGAACATCACCAAATGCATCAATCGCTGCGGTTTGCAGGTCGACGAATTGTTGCCGGCGGCGGTTGCATCTGCCCGCGCGGTGCTGACCGACGATGAGCGCGAACTGGGCGTGTGCCTGGTCGATATCGGCGCCGGCACCACGGACATCGCAATCTACACCGGCGGCGCGTTGCGTCACACGACCTCGCTTGCGATTGGCGGCGATCAGGTGACGTCGGACATTGCGCACCTGATGCGCACGCCGACCGCGCACGCGGAAGAACTCAAGGTTCGCTATGCCTGTGCACTTGCCCAGCTTGCACACGCCGAGGAAACGATCCAGGTACCAAGCGTCGGCGATCGCCCGCCGCGTCGGCTGGCGCGGCAGAACCTTGCCGAGGCAGTGCAGCCGCGCTACGAGGAAATCTTCGAGATGGTGCAGGCGGATCTGCGTCGCAGCGGTCGCGAGGAACTCGTGCGTGCCGGCATCGTGCTGACCGGCGGCGCCGCGCGCATGGAAGGCGCGCTCGATCTCGCCGAGGAACTGTTTCACATGCCGGTGCGCCTGGGTACGCCGCAGCACGTCAGCGGACTTGCCGATGTCGTCGCCAATCCGCTGCAGTCGACCGGCGTCGGGCTGCTGATTTACGGCAGTCGCCGGGATGGCGCGCGCAACGCGCCGTCCGGCGGCGTGTCGGCGGTCGGCGGGATGTGGAATCGGGTCTCCACCTGGTTCAAGGGAGAGTTTTGAAGGAGTGAGTCGGCGGCTTTTGCCGCCTGCGAGTCGCCGGCAAGCCGGCTGTGAATGGGCAAGGGCAAAGGCGATTCGCTTTCCTCTTCTCGATTGACAGCGAAGCGCGCAGGGCGAGCGACTGAAAGGCCACGAAGTGGCCGACTGACACGCGCTGCAGGACGCATCGCGGAGCGACCGAAACGGTCGCGGGACGCCGGCACGCCAGCCGGGGACGGACGGGCCGGACCGGGACGGTCACGGACTCGGGAACGATAAAAGAAAGAGGTAGTAATCCACTTTGCGGAGGATGGGAAAATGTTCGAACTCGTTGAAAGAATGGCACCGAATG
>JBDTYM010000054.1:0-28802 GCA_040005635.1 Dokdonella sp.
CAGGAATTCCTCGAGTTTCTGGTTGACGATCGACTCGACGACGCCCTTGACCTCGCTCGATACCAATTTGTCCTTGGTCTGCGATGAGAATTTCGGGTCCGGCACCTTCACCGACAACACCGCGATCAGACCCTCGCGCATGTCATCACCCGAGAGCGCGACCTTGGCGGTCTTCTGCAGACCCGCCGCCTCGATGTAGTTCGACAACGTCCGCGTCAACGCACCGCGAAAACCCGCCAGATGCGAACCGCCATCTTTCTGCGGAATGTTGTTGGTGAAGCAGAACACCGTTTCCTGGTAGGCGTCGGTCCATTGCATCGCGAGGTCGACCGTCGTGCCTTCGTTCTGCGCGGTAAACGTGATCACGTTCGCGTGCAGCGGCGTCTTCAAAAGCGCCAGATGCTCGACGAAGGAACGGATGCCGCCCTCGTACTCGAACACATCGCGGCGATCGACGCGTTCGTCGATCAGCTCGATCTTGACGCCGGAATTGAGGAATGACAGTTCCCGTAGCCGCTTGGCGAGAATGTCGTAGTGGAACTCGATTTCCGAGAACGTGCCCAGGCTCGGATGGAACCGCACGGTGGTGCCGCGCAGCGTCGATGGCCCCACAACCTTCAGCGGATACAGCGGCTCGCCGTTCGCGTACTCCTGCTGATGTTCGAATCCTTCGCGATAGATCGTCAGCCACAGATGGTCAGATAGCGCGTTGACCACCGACACGCCAACGCCATGCAGGCCGCCGGAAACCTTGTAGCTGTTGTCATCGAACTTGCCGCCTGCATGCAGCACGGTCATCACGACCTCTGCGGCCGAACGCCCCTCTTCCTCCTGAATGCCGACCGGTATGCCGCGTCCGTTGTCTTCGACGCTGGCCGACCCGTCCGTGTGCAGGCGAACGACGACATGGTCGCAATAGCCAGCTAGCGCCTCGTCGATCGAGTTGTCGACGACTTCGAACACCATGTGATGCAGGCCTGTGCCGTCGTCGGTATCGCCGATATACATGCCGGGCCGCTTTCGCACGGCCTCAAGGCCCTTTAGGACCTTGATTTTACTGGAATCGTATTGGTCGCTCATGAGGCTCCGGATAAGGCGCGCGGTGTGCGGCGCGCGAAGCGCACCCGAGCACACGGGGAACTTGCAATTATAGCAGTCTTGTGACGTGCCCTTGTTCCACGTGGAACCTCGCGACCTCCAATCCATGGCTTGCAATCGCCTCGGGTTCTTGCGTTCCTGTCGCCAGTACCTGCACTCCCAAGCCTGCGATGGATGCGACGACGCGATCCTGATGCGCACGATCGACCTCTGAAGCGAGATCGTCCAGGCAGAGCACCGGCCACTCCCCTGTGGTGTCTCGAAACAGTTGGGACTGGGCCAGTACGAGCGCGAACGCGCAGAGCTTTTCCTGTCCGCGAGACAGATGTTCGCGACGTGGCGCGAACTCGAACGAAAGCGACCAATCCGACCGGTGCGGCCCGCTGCCAGTGTAGCCGCGCGCGATATCCCGCCCGCGCTGCACAGCCAACAGTTCCTCGAACGATTGATCGGGGTCGCAGCCTGCGTCGAAGCGCAAATAGGCCACACCGAGCTCCGCCAGCAGATTCGCCAACAGGGCGACGACGTAGGGCGCGAGAGCGACGAAATATCTGCGTCTCATATCGACCAGGGGCGCTGCGGCCTGCGCCAACTCGTGATCCCAGGCATCAAGCGCGGACGCCTGTGGCTCCGCACGCAAGAGGGCGTTTCGTTGCTTCAGCGCGCGCTGATAGCGACGCCAGGCCGAGAGAAAATCGTGTTCCACGTGGAACACGCCCCAATCGATGAAGCGACGACGTTCTTCGGAAGCCCCTGAAATGAGCTCGTGCGAGCCTGGTTCGAAGCACAACACCGCGGCGTGACGCATCAGTTCCGCGGCGGCGACCACCTCGCCTTCCAGGCGCGCTTCCAGACCATTGCCACTCCGCGCCAGCCCGAGCCGACGGCGTGATTCATCGGCATTGATCAATTCACCGAAAACGGCATAACCACCCGCGCCCCGTCGAACCAGGGCATCTTTCAGCGAGGTGCGGAACGAGCGCCCATGCGACAGCAGGAAGGCGGCCTCGAGCACGCTCGTCTTGCCCGCCCCATTCGGACCGAGAAGCAGGTTCCAGCCTGGTGCGAGCTCGAACTCGACGTGCTCGAACAGCCGAAGATGATCGATGCGAAGCTGCCGCAGTTCCATCGCTTCACCCGCAACGGGTGACGGCACTGCGGTACGGACGTCTCATTGCAACGACAGGCAGTCCGGACGTCAGAGGCGCAGCGGCATGATCACGTGGCGGGTATCGTCCGAATCAATCTTGCGTATCAGGCAGCTCGATTGGCCATCGCGCAGGCACAGGAGGACTTCATCGCTGGTGATCGCGCCCAGTGCGTCGAGCAGGTAGTTCACGTTGAAGCCGACGCTGAGTTCGGCCACGCCGGTTTTCGCCTCGACCTCTTCCACCGCCTCTTCCTGCTCCGGATTGTGCGCAACGATGCGCAGGCGATTCGGCCCGACTTCGAGCTTCACACCGCGATATTTTTCGTTCGACAAGATCGCTGCGCGCTGCAGGGCCGCGCGCAGATCGTCGCGTTGCACGCGAACTTCCTTGTCTGCACCGATCGGAATGACCGCTTCGTAGTCCGGGAAGCGGCCATCAATCAGCTTCGAGGTAAACGTCACTCCGCCGCGGCGCACGCGAAGATGGTTACGCGCGAATTCGAGTTCCACCGTCCCGTCGCCTGGCTCGAACAAGCCCTGCAATTCGACCACGCCCTTGCGCGGCACGATGACCTGCCGCGGCGCTGCCACCTTCGTCTCCACCCGCGTCTCGGCGAGTGCCAGTCGATGTCCATCGGTTGCCACGCAGCGCAGGACTTGCTCGCGCAGGTCGAGCAGCATGCCGTTGAGGTAGTAGCGCACATCCTGATGGGCCATCGCGAAAGCGGTCCGGTCCATCAATTCCTTCAGCGTCGCCTCCGACAGCGTGACGCGCTCGACCAGTTCGATGTTCTCGATCACCGGAAATTCGGTCGCCGGCAATGTCGCCAACGTGAATCGGCTACGCCCTGCGCTGACCGTTACACGATCGCCGTTCTGATCCATCTTGATGCGGCATCCATCCGGCAGCGCCCGGCAAATATCGAACAACTTCCGTGCCGGGACCGTGATCTCGCCGGCTTCGAGGTCGTCCGCCTCCGTTCGCGCAATCATTTCGACTTCGAGATCCGTGCCCGTCAGCGCGACGCCCGTGGCGTCGACAACGACGAGCAGATTCGCCAGCACCGGAAGGGTTTGCCTGCGTTCCACGACACCGACAACCTGTTGCAGTCGTTTCAGGAATGCTTCGCGCTGAATGCTGAATCGCATGGTGTGCCGGTCCTGTTATTGGTTTTTCTTTATGTGGAACGTTTAGTTGTTGTAGGGCCTGTTGGTAACCGAACCGACAGCCATTTCCTGTTCAAAATCATAGCCTTGAACGCATTATTCGAGCGGGAGACAAGCGCCACCCGCCTGTGGGTGATCTGTGGATAATAATCGCGCGCCGTTCCGAACACAGCTTGTCCACAGCTTATCGTGCCGCTTTTCCCGCGCCTCGACCGAGCCTCACTCGGTCAGCGTTCTGATCAGCTTGTCCCAGTCCTGGCGCAATTTTCCGTCCGTTTCGCGCATGTCACGAATCGTGCGACAGGCATGCAGCACCGTCGTATGGTCGCGACCGCCGAACGCATCGCCGATTTCCGGCAGGCTGTGCTCGGTCAGTTCCTTCGCCAGGCTCATTGCCATCTGCCGCGGCCGCGCGATCGAGCGGCTGCGCTTCGCCGAGAGCAGATCCGTCAAGCGCAGCTGGTAGTAGTCTGCCACGGTCTTTTGGATGTTAGGGATCGTGATGGCTTGAGCATGCACGGTCAGCAGGTCGCGCAGGGTCTCTTGCGCGAACTCCAGGCTGATGCTGCGTCCCTCGAAGTTTGCGCGTGCGACCAAGGTGTTGAGCGCGCCTTCGAGGTCGCGCACATTCGAGCGCATGCGCTTGGCCATCAGGACGGCGACCTCTTCCGGCAACTCGACGCCTTTCATTTGCGCCTTGGCCAGCACGATTGCCGCACGCGTCTCGAAATCCGGCGGTTCGATCGCGACGCTGAGCCCCCAGCCGAGGCGCGACTTCAGCCGCGGCTCCAGGTTGTCGACTTCCTTCGGATAGCGATCACAGGTCATGATGATCTGCTGCTTGCCTTCGAGCAGTGCATTGAACGTATGGAAGAATTCTTCCTGCGTGGTGTTCTTGCCGGCGAAGAACTGGATATCGTCGATCAGCAGCGCGTCGACTGAGCGCAAACGCCGCTTGAAATCGTCCATGCCCTTTTGCTGCAGCGCGCGCACCATGCCGCTGACGAACTGCTCGGAGCGCAGGTAGAGCACCTTGACGTCCGGGCTGTGCAAACGCATCAGATTGCCGGCCGCATGCATCAGATGCGTCTTGCCGAGACCGGTGCCGCCGTACAGCAGCAGCGGGTTGTACGCGCGACCCGGATTCATCGCGACCTGGGTTGCGGCCGCTTTGCCGAGCTGGTTCGACTTGCCCTCGACGAAGTTCTCGAACGTGTAGTGCGGATCCAGGCTCGGCTCGGCCGCCGCGCGATCAACGGGCTTGGAACGCAGCGCCGTCCTAGGTGCCTCACGCAGCGCCGGGCGGCGCCCACCGACCAGAACGTTGACGGCAACCGGAGCGCCACTCAGGTGCTCGAGAACTTCCAGAATCGGATTGAGGAAACGCTCGCGCACGGTTTCCATCGTGTATTCATTCGGCGCCCACAGAGTGAAGCCCGACTCCTCCTCACTGACCTGCAGGGGCGCCAGATAGGTGTGCATATCCTCCGTGCTGAATTCCGCCTCGAGGCGGGAAAGACAGCGTCGCCAAAGCTCGCTCATGGGTCGGTGCGGTTCCAGGGTGCCGGGATCGGCCGAAGCTGCGGGCAGGCCGATCGGAAAGGCCAAGCAGTCTAGCAGGCCGCGCCTCGGCTTGACGCGCGGCCGCGCCCGCTCCTATCATCCGCGCCCTTTTGCATTCTTCGACGTCACGCTCATGGCCACCAAGCGTACCTACCAGCCCAGCAACCTCAAGCGCGCGCGCGACCACGGTTTCCGTGCCCGCATGAAGACCCGTGGTGGCCGCAAGGTCATCAATGCGCGTCGTGCCAAGGGCCGCAAGCGTCTCGCGGTCTGATCCCGGCGGCACCCCTGTGGCGCCCGCTCCGTTTCCGCGGGCGGCGCGCCTGCTGCGGGCGCAGGATTTCAGCCATCTGCGCACGGCCGGTCGCCGCACCGGCACACAACATCTAAGCGCCCAGGTCGCCGTCAATACGCACGGCGGCGCGCGTCTCGGCTTGGCCATCTCCAAGCGCGTTTCGAAAAGCGCGGTTCGCCGCAATCGCATCAAGCGCCTTGCACGTGACAGTTTCCGTCGCACGCGGGATACCTTGCCCGCCGTCGATATCCTGCTGATCGCGCGCTTCAGCGCCGACCAGGAAGACAATGCCAGCCTGCGCGCCGAACTCGCACGCCTGTGGCAGCGCATCGCGACATTGAACCCTGCCGAGCCCCCCGGCACAATGCGCGACTGAATTTCGCCGGCAACGCGTCGCCAGCCGCGCGTCCGCCACCCACGCCTATCGAGGATCGTTTCGGCCACGCGCATCGCGCGGAACCGGCCGCGCCACGCAGGCGACATCCGACCCTATCGCGTTCACCGATCCCGCCATGACGAGCCCACGCAACCTCCTTCTGATCGCCCTGCTGTTCATCGGCTACCTGTTCTGGATGCAGTGGCAGGAGGACTACAACAAACCCGGCAGCCAGATTCTCGCGTCGACGCCAGCGGTCTCGACGAACAACCCGTCTGCGCCCGCAGCGCAGCCAGCGGATGACGTGCCCAGCGTCGGCGCGCCGCCCGCGAACGCGGCTGTCGGTGCGACCGACACACCGACGACGACCGCATCGACGGCGGCGCATGTGGTCGTCACCACCGATCTTCTGCGGGTCGAAATCGATCCGCACGGCGGCGACGTCGTCGTCGCCGACCTGCTCGCGTATCCGCAGCAGCCGAAAGACTTCGCACATCCGGTACGCCTGCTCGATGATCGTGCAGCGACCTACTTCGTCGCGCAGAGCGGCTTGGCCAGCAGCAGCGGCGCGGCGCCCGATCACCAAGCGACTTACAGCGCCGAAAAGACCGATTACACCTTGGCTGACGGCAGCGAGACGCTCGAGGTCCCGTTGACGTGGACCGATGCCTCAGGCATCAGCGTGCGCAAGGTATTCGTCTTCAAGCGCGCCAGTTATGTGATCGAGCAGCGTCAGGAAATCTCCAACAAGAGCGCAGCGAGCTGGACCGGCTTGGCTTATCGCCAGCTGCAGCGCGTGCCACCCATTGTCGACACCAGCGGAATCAAGGGTTACAGCAATACCGAGCGCTACAGCTTCGTTGGAGCGGCGTGGTACAGCACGGTCGACAAGTTTCAGAAGCTCAAATTCGCCGATTTCGACAAGCAGCCGCTCGACAGGAGCGTGGCGGGAGGATGGGCTGCCATGTTGCAGCACTACTTCTTTGCCGCTTGGATTCCGCCAGCGGGCGAGACTGATCAATACGTCACCAAGACGGTTCCGGCGGGCGACGTGTCGCGTTATCGGATCCGCACGCTGTCGCCGTCAATCAGCGTGGCGCCCGGCGAAACCAAAACCGACAACGCGCGACTATACGTCGGCCCGAAACTGCAGAGCACGCTCAACGAAGTCGCGCCCGGCCTCGCGCTGACCGTCGACTACGGCGTGTTCACCGTGATCGCCGAACCGCTGCACTGGATCCTCGCGCAACTGCACAAGCTGACTGGCAACTGGGGTTTCGCGATCATCCTGCTGGTGCTGCTGATCAAGGCCGCGTTCTTCAAGCTCAGCGAAACGCAGTTCCGCTCGATGGCGAAGATGCGCAAGCTGCAGCCGCGTATCGAGGCGCTGAAGGAGCGCTACGGCGACGATCGCCAGAAGATGAATCAGGCGATGATGGAGCTGTACCAGAAGGAGAAGGCGAACCCGCTGGCCGGTTGCCTGCCGATGGTCGTACAGATTCCGGTGTTCTTCGCGCTGTACTGGGTCCTGCTCGAAAGTGTCGAGCTGCGCCAGGCGCCCTTCATCGGCTGGATCCAGAACCTGACAGCGCCGGATCCGTACTACGTGCTGCCGGTGCTCAATGCGGTCGTGATGATCGCGACGCAGTACCTCAGCCCGACCACCGGCATGGATCCGACGCAGGCGAAGATGATGAAGGTCATGCCGGTGATCTTCTCGGTGCTGTTCGCGTTCTTCCCGGCCGGCCTCGTGCTGTACTACGTCGTCAACGGCGGTCTCTCGCTGCTGCAGCAGTGGATCATCACCAAGCGCGTCGAAGCCGGCGAAACCAAGGCGGCAAAAGCCTGAGCAACGCGTGATGCGATGAATGCGCACGCCGACACCATTGCTGCCGTTGCAAGCGCTTTCGGCGCCGGCGGCGTCGGCGTGTTGCGCATCTCCGGCGAACACGCCGGCCGCATCGCCCAGACCTTGCTCGGTCGTGCGGCGCAGGCGCGACACGCGCACTACACTGCGTTGCGCGATCGCGACGGCGCGGTCATCGATCGCGGCCTGCTGCTGTGGTTCCCGGCGCCGCATTCCTACACCGGCGAAGACGTGCTCGAACTGCAGACGCACGGCAGCCCGATCGTGCTGCGCCTGCTGCTTGCGCGCGTCATCGAACTCGGCGCGCGGCGTGCACGCGCCGGCGAATTTTCCGAACGCGCATTCCTCAACGGCAAGCTCGACCTGGCCCAGGCCGAGGCGGTCGCCGACCTCATCTCGAGCGGCTCGGAAGCCGCAGCGCGTGCAGCCCAGCGCAGTCTGGAGGGAGTGTTCTCCCAGCGCGTGAATGCGTTGACGGCCGAGGTGGTCCGCCTGCGCAGCTACATCGAGGCCGCGATCGACTTTCCCGATGAGGACATCGATTTCCTCGCCGCACCGCAGCTGGCGCGCGAACTGTCCGAACTGCGCCGTCAGCTCGCCGAGCTGCTCGCCTCCGCGCGTCGCGGCGTGCGTCTCGCCGATGGTCTGCACGTGGTCATCGTCGGCCGCCCGAATGTCGGCAAGTCGAGCCTGTTGAATGCGCTCGCGGCGAGCGAACGCGCAATCGTCACCGAAATCGCCGGCACCACGCGCGATGTACTGCGCGAAACCATCGACCTCGACGGCATCGCCTTGACGCTGGTCGACACGGCCGGCCTGCGCGAGGCCGGCGACGTGGTCGAACGCGAAGGCATCCGGCGCGCGCGCGCCGAACTCGAACGTGCCGATCTCGCCTTGCTGGTCACCGATGACGAACACGCCAACGAGGATCTCGCACTGCTCACCGAGCTACCTGCACAGGCCGCACGCATCGTCGTGCACAACAAGATCGACCTGGTCGAGGCCGAGCCTCGACAGGCAACGCTGGCCGAGGCCGAACACGTCTGGTTGTCCGCACGCAGCGGCGAGGGCCTCGACTTGCTGGTCGCCGAACTGAAGCGTCACGCCGGCTTCGGCGAAAGCAGCGATGGCGCGTTCAGCGCGCGCGCGCGCCACGTCGCTGCGCTCGAGCGTGCCGCCGATCTGCTCGCTGCTGCAGACGACGCGCTGAGGGTCCAACATGCCGGCGAATTCGCCGCCGAAGAGTTGCGTCACGTGCAGCACGCGCTCGGCGAGATCACCGGTGAGTTCAGCAGCGACGATCTGCTGGGGTCGATTTTCTCGTCATTCTGCATCGGCAAGTAAGCCTCAACGCGCGGGACGCCCGCGTGTCCGCGATTTCTTCGCACTCGGCTTCTCGCGATCCATGAGTTGCCGAAGCGGGGGCGCAAGCAGTTTCTCGAGCACGTTCGGTTTCGCATCGGCCAGGGCCGGCAAACCCACGGTCTGCCGCATCAACTGGAAGCCCGCGATGACGCAAAGAATGAGTGCGGCACGCTGCTCCGCGTGGCGGCCTTTGAGAACGGCCGCTGTCCTCGTTTGCTGATGCTTCTGGATCTGATCGCGCGCGATTTCCGTGGCACGCGCGCCCGATGCCGAACGCAGCATGATCTGAAAGCGTTCGAGCGGTGTGTCGCCTGCGCTCGTCGCGGATAAGGCTCTGGTGCTGCGCAGATGGAAGCGATCCCTGCTGTGCGAATGCGGAGTCGCCAACGCCTTGATCGGACGGAGCCTTGTTGAGGCCCGGATAAGCACGGCCGCATCTGACCGATCGTGAGTGACGGCTTGCCAGCGTCCACTACGAGCAGCGCGTGATTGCGGACAGCCGGAACTCCTGATCGAGGCGGTCGTTATACGCAATACAAGCGCAAAGAAACCCTCGCCGAAGCGCGAAGGATGGCCTACCAAAATCTGTTTCCCCGCAACCTGCAGCCGGCTGCGACCTCTCCTCGAGCACGTCGTTCTGCGATAGTCCGCGACCCTTGCATCAGCACGCAGAGCGCACATGCTGCACAGCCCGCAGCGCTCTCGGGCATCATGCATACATGCCCGCCACAGCCGACTTCCGTCTCTATTCGAGCAATGCCCTCGACGTGCTGGCCGCACTGCTGGCGGAAGAACTGCGCGTGCCACCGGCCGGCGCGGGCCTGCTCGATCCCGACACGATCCTGATTCCGCAGCCATCGATGCGGCGCTGGTTGCAGAAGACCCTGGCAGAACGCTACGGCATCGCCGCGAACCTGCGCTTTCTTGCACCGGGGCAGTTCGTCGGCGAGGTGCTGGCAGCCAATCTGCCCGACGCCGAGGACGCCGTGACGATCGATCCGGCGCGGCTGCAGTGGCGCCTGTACGCGGCGCTACGCGATCCCGAGTTGCTCGCGCAGCCGGCGTTCGACGGTGCGTTGCGCGTCTATCTTTCCGGCGCCGAGGCCGAGCTCAACGCGTGGTCGCTGGCGAACGGGCTGGGCGATGCGTTCACCAAGTACCAGGCGTGGCGACGCGACTGGTTGCTGCGCTGGGACCGCGGCGCCGATGCGGATGACTGGCAGGCGCTGCTGTGGCGACAGGTCACGCGCGGACGCCGGCATCGTGCGCAAGCGATCGATACCTTCCTGCGCCGCCACGCCAGCGCCGCCACGCCAGCGCCCGCCGGGCTGCCTTCGCGCGTGTTCGTGTTCGCTTGTCTCAACGTCTCGCCGGATGTGCTGCATGTCCTCGCGACCGCCGCACGTGCGACCACGCTGCACTTCTATCTGCCGACGCCGACGCGCAAGTACTGGGGTGATCTACCAGGCTTGCGTGAAAGCCTCGCCGCCGGCGCTCTGGAAGCGCCGGACGGCGGCGACAACGCGCTGCTCGCCGCGTGGGGTCGCGCCGGCCGCGACTTCATCGCGACGCTGTTCTCGTATGAAGTCGTGGCGCCGCGCGAAATCGAGGCATACGCGCCGCCCGATCCGGCACAAGGTCTGCTGCAGCGCCTGCAGCGCGATGTGCTCGAACGCCGCGCCGCGTCCGCGCCCTGGCTGGCGACATCGACGATCGATATGGATGGCTCCCTGCAAATCCATTCCTGCCACACGCGATTGCGCGAAGTGCAGGTGCTGCACGATCAATTGCGCGCGCTGTTCGAAGATCAGGCCGACCTCGAACCGCGCGACGTCGTGGTGATGGCGCCGGACATCGACGCTTACGCGCCCTATGTCGCGGCGGTCTTCGGCGGCGCGCAGAATACCTCGCGTTTCATTCCGTACACGCTCGCCGACGGCAGCGCGAGCGCGCAGTCGCCGTTGGCCGATCTTTTTCTGCGCCTGCTCGATTTGCCGCAGGCGCGCCTGACCAGCAACGAAGTGCTCGACCTGCTCGCGCTGCCCGGCGTGCGCCGTCGCTTCGAACTCGACGAAGACGAACTCGACCAGGTGCGCTTCTGGGTGGCCGCGGCGGGCGCGCGCTGGGGCCTTGATGCGCAGCATCGCGCACGCCTCGGTGCGCCGCCCGAATACGCCTATACCTGGCGCTACGCACTTGATCGCCTGCTGCTCGGCTACGCCAGCGGCAGCGACGACGACATCGACGGCGTCGCGCCGTGGCCGCACCTCGAAGGCGCCGCTCTGCTCGCGCTCGACGCATTGATCCGCCTGCTCGACCAGCTCGAACGCGCAGTACGCGATCTCGCTGTCGCGCAAAGCGCGGCCGAATGGCAGCGCCGACTCGGCGGATTGCTCGAAGACCTGTTGCCCGATTCCGCGCTAGACATCGCCGAGCAGCGCGCGCTCGAACACGTACTTGCCGAGCTCGAATCCTTCCGTGCCGCCGCAATGGAAGCCGGTAGCGCGTTGCCGATTCCGCCGGACGTCGTCCGTGCACATTTCCGCGCCCGCCTCGGCCAAGCCGATACGCAGCAGGCCTTTCTCGCCGGCGGCGTCAGTTTTTGCCGGATGGTGCCGATGCGCCTGATTCCGTTCCGTGTGATCTGCCTGCTCGGCCTCAATGATGGCGACTATCCGCGCCGCGAACCGCCGTCGGCGTTGAATCGCCTGGTTGCCGCGCTCGACGAACCCGCGCAACGTCGGCGCGGCGACCGCTCGGTGCGTGACGACGACCGCTTCCTGTTCCTGCAGTTGCTCACTGCGGCCGAGCGTGTCTTTTATCTCAGTTACATCGGTCGAGATGCTGCCGACGGCACGCTGCGCGAGCCCTCCGTGCTCATATCGGAACTGCTCGATGTCGCCGCGCGTTGCTTCGATGAACCGGCGGCCGCGCGACGCCGACTCGTCATGCAGCATCCGCTGCAGCCGTTCGGTCGAGGTGCCGGCGAAGATGCGCGCCGCAGCGCTTTCGATCCGGCGTGGCAGGTGGCGCGACAGACGCGTGCGGGCGCGCAGGTGGAGCCGCCGTTCGTCACGCAGCCGCTGCCCGCGGCTGCGCCGCGTGACGCGATCGACTATGCGGAACTGCGTGCGTTCCTGCTCAACCCGCAGCGCAGCTTCCTGCGCAATCGACTGGGCGTGCGTTTGCTCGGGACCGCCGTGCGCGTCGCCGAAGACGAGCCCTTCATCGCCGCCGATGCACTCGAAAACAGTCAGCTGCGCCAGCGCGTACTCGCCGCTTTGCTCGAAACGGGCACGCCGGACGAGAAGCAGCTGGCTCGCCGTCTGCAGGCCGAAGCGCTGCTGGCGCCGGCCGCGGCCGGCACGCAGCGCCTGCGTGCCTTGCTCGCACAACTGCGTCCGCTGGCGCGCACGATCGCGGCCGCGCGCAATGGCGATGCGCGTCCGCTCGAATTCACGCTCGACCTCGATGGCGTGACGCTCGGCGGCAATCTCGAGTCGATCGATGCGACGGCCGCCGTACGCATCAAGCCGGGCACACCCGGCGGTCGCGATTGGCTGCGTTGGCACCTCGACGCACTCGTTCTCGATGCGCTCGGCGAGCCGCGGGGCGTCAGCGCATTCGCCGAGTTCGGCAGCGGCGATCTTGGCCCGCGCGCATTGCCGCGACACGACGCAGTCGCAGCGCGCGCGGCTTTGCGCTGGCTCATCGATCGGATGCACGAGGGCCTCGCGGCGCCGCTGCCGTTCCGTCCCGGCAGTGCCTGGGCCTGGGCCGAAGCGCGTGAGCGCAGGCGCGGCACGGACGCCGAAGCGAATACGGATGCGCTCGACGCCGCCGAACGCGCCTGGAACGGCCACGAAGGTCAGGGCGAAGGCAGCGATGCGTGGACCGCGATTGCGCTGCGCGGCGCCGATCCGTTCGCGGATGCTGCCAGCCGTGCCCAATTCGCCGAACTCGCCGCCGGCATCGTCGGCGCGCTGCGCGATGCCGCGCCCGCCGCATCATCGCCGCCATGAGTGCGACCGGCGAACTGGCGCTCGACCTGCCGCTCCATGGCGTGCGCCGCATCGAGGCGAGCGCCGGCACCGGCAAGACGTTCACGCTCGCGTTGCTGCATACGCGGCTGCTGATCGAGCGCGAATTGTCGGTGCGCCAGATCCTCGCCGTCACCTACACCAATGCGGCGACGCAGGCGCTGCGCGAACGTCTGCGCGTGCAGCTCGAACGTGCCGCGCACATCGCTGCGCTGTCGCCGGCCGCGCGCGCGCAGCACGGCGGCAGCGGGGACGCAGCGGAGCGGCTGACCTATCGCGCGATCGAAGCGCGCCTTGCGGTCGAACCCGCCGCGGCGCTCGCCGCGCGCCTGCGCCGCGCCGCTGGCGACATCGATCTTGCGGCCATCTTCACGATCCATGGTTTCTGCCAGCGCGCGTTGGCCGACCACGCGGTTCTCAGCGGCGAGCCACTGGCGCCGCGCGAGATGCTGCCGAGCGAGCGCGCCTTGCACGAGGAAGTCGCGTTCGATGTCTGGCGGCGCTGGACGCGTTACGACGGCGACGCGACGGATCTGTTGCAGCTGTGGAACGCCCCGCTCGCGCTCGCGCGCGATCTGCCCACGCTGCTGCGTGCGGACGTGCTGTTGCCGGCTGCGGCGCCGCCGGATGCGCGCAGCGAAAGCGACTTCAGCGCAGCCGCCGCGGCGTTGCGTGCGAGCTGGGACGCCGACGGCGTCGACACCTGCGTCGCGGTCGAGCACGCGCGCAACACGAAAATCTTCCATGGCAACAAGCTGCGCAAGGATACGCTCGACAAGCTCTGGCTCGCGCTGGCCGAGTTCTGCGCCGATGCGACGAGCGAGGCGCCGGCCGATGAGCGTCTGCTCTACCTGACACCCGCACAGTTGCGCGAACGCGCGAACGCAGGACGCTCGCACGAGGTTCCGCACTCGCCGTTGTTCGACGCGATCGCAGCCTTCCTCGTCGCGCAGGACGCCGTGTCGCGCGCGCGCGCGCAGCGGCGGGCGAATCTGCTGCACAGCGTGCGCGACTATGCGGCGGCACGCATTGCCGATCTCAAGCGCGCGCGCAACCTGGTCGGCTTCGACGATCTGATTGGCGGCGTGCACGCCGCGCTCACCGGGCCGGTCGGCACTGCGTTCGCGACGCTGCTGCGCGCGCAGTATCCGGCCGCACTGGTCGATGAATTCCAGGACACCGATCCGCGCCAGTGGGAGATCTTCCGCCGCATCTACATCGGCGCAGCGGCGCGCGCGGCAGACAGCGCTCTGTTCCTGATCGGCGACCCGAAGCAGGCGATCTACCGCTTCCGTGGCGGTGACGTGCATACCTATCACGCGGCCGCGGCGAGTGCCGACTCGACGGCAGCGTTGTCGGCCAACTTCCGTTCGCGCCCGCGTGTGCTCGACGCGATCGCCGCGGTGTTCGCGCGCGGCGGCGAATTTCCGTTTGCCGACGCAATGACGGGCTTCGCCGCAGTCGTGCCCGGCGGCAACGTCGACGATCGCGACTTCACCCACACCGGCGACATCGCTGCGGGGCTCGCCCTGTGGTCGCTGCCGCTGCGCGACGGTGAGACGACACGGCCGAACAAGATCAAGCCGCAGCCGCAGATCAAGGTCGATGCGGCACGCCGGCTGGCTGCTGCGGCCAGCGCAAGCCGCATCGGCGATCTGCTCGCCGATGCGAACGCCCTGCTCGACACTGGCAAGCCGCGTCGCGTGCTGCCGGCGGATATCGCGGTGCTGGTCAACACGCACCGCGAAGCGGAAACGGTGCAGTCGGCACTGGCCGCCCTAGGCATCGCCAGTGTCACCGCCGGACGCAGCAGCCTGTACGCGACGCGCGAAGCCGAGGAAATCCTGCGTCTGCTCGAAGGACTCGACGCGCCCGCCGACGAAGCCCGCCTGCGCGCCGCTCTGGCGACCGTGCTGCTCGGCCAGGACGCATCCGCGATCGATGCCTTGTCGAACGAGGAGGCGACGCAGCGCGGCTGGCTCGATCGCTTTCAACAAGGGCAGCGGCGCTGGCAACGGCTTGGCCCATTGCCGATGCTGGCCGATCGCATAGCTGCTGCGGCGCCGCGCTTGCTCGCGCTGGTGGACGGCGAGCGCCGGCTCAGCAACTACCTGCAGTTGGGCGAACAACTGCAGGAGGCGCGCAGCCGCGTGCTCGGCAGCGCCGGTCTGATCGACTGGCTGGCGCGACGCATCGGCGATGCCGACGATCGCGACGAGACGCAGCAACTGCGGCTCGAATCCGATGCCGCGCGTGTGCAGATCCTGACCTTGCACAAGGCCAAGGGACTCGAGTTCGCGCTCGTGTTCCTGCCGTTCGCCGCGTTGCCGCCATCGCCGCCGGCAACGCGCGGACTAGGCCTGTTGCAGTACCACGATGGCAATCGCCGCGTGCTGCGCGCGCGTATCGACGGACTCGATGACGCTGCGTACCAGGCATCCCGTCACATTGCAGCGCGCGAGACGCGCGCGGAACAATTGCGCCTGCTCTATGTCGGGCTGACGCGCGCGCGTCATGGGCTGTGGCTGGCTCACGGCGCCGTCAACGAGGTGGAGCGCAGCGGGCTCGCCTGGTTGCTGCATCGAGGCGCCGACGATGAAGTCGCTGCGATCGATGACGCCTCGGTGCAGCGCGCGCTGGCCGAACTCGCCGCTTCCGCGCCGGACGCAATCATCTATGAAGCCTTCCCCAACACGGCAACGGCGCGACTCGAAGAGATCGCCCCGCCCGTCGTCGAATCGACGTCGCCGCTGCGCATCGCGCGCCGCGTGCTGCGCCAGGACTGGTGGATGCACAGCTTCTCGCAACTGGCGCGCGAGGAGGGTGTCAGCGTATCCGACGACGAACGCGGCGCCGGCGACGAGGGCCCGCCCGCACCCGGCGTCGCTTCGCCGTTCGCCGGAGCGCGCTTCGGCAATGCGCTGCATGCGGCGCTTGAAAATATCGACTTCTCCGCCTGGCGCGACGCGCACAGCGAACAGCCACCAACGACGCAAGGCGAGATCCTGCGCAGCGCTCTCGCCGGGCACGGCTATGTCGGCGACGAGCTGGTCCGCGGCGAACGCGTACTCGCCGCGCTGGTGCGCGCCACGTTGACGACGCGCCTGCCCGAAGGCGTTCGCCTCGCCGACCTGCCGGCGAATGCGCGGCGCAGCGAACTCGAGTTCCATTTCGCACTCGGCAGCGTCGCGCTGGCGCCGCTGTTCGAACTGCTGCATCGCCACACTCTGCTGCGCGACCGCAGCGGCTTCGGCGCGCGCGAACGCCTGCAAGGCCTGATGACCGGCTTCATCGATCTCGTCTACGTGCACGAAGGGCGCACCTATCTGCTCGACTACAAGAGCAACCAGCTTGCCGACTACGGCGCAGCGGGCTTGCAGCAGGCGATGCGCGCGCACGAATACGATCTGCAGTACCTGATCTACACGCTGGCCGTGCACCGCTGGCTGCGTTTCCGGCGGGCCGATTACGACTACGAGCGCGACTTCGGCGGTGTGCGCTATCTGTTCTGCCGCGGCCTCGTCGCCAGCGGCGACGAGGCGCGCGAGGGTATCTTCGCGACGCGACCCGCACGCGTCCTGATCGACGACCTCGATGGCTTGTTCACGCCGGATCGCTGGCAGCAGGAAGGCTGGTTGCGCGCAGTCGACCACGCGCTCGGCGCGACCTTGCAGCGGTTGCGTCCGGATACGCCCGATGTGGTCGCGCTCGCTGCTGCGCTGGCAAGTCGAGCGCTCGAATTCGGCCACAGCGGCGTGCCGCTGGCCGGTGTGGCGAATCTGCTCGCGGAGATTGCGCCCGAGCGCGCGCCCCCCACCGTGCCGGCCACGGCCGAGTGGCGCGCGGCGCTGATCTCATCGTCGTTCGTCGGCAACGGTGACGACGCAGCGCGTGGTCGCCCGCTCGTATTCGAACGCGAACGTATCGCACTGCGGCGCTATTGGGACTATGAAGTCCGTCTCGCGCGTGCGCTGCGTGCGCTGGCGACGCCGCTGCCGCCACCGGACGCGGACGCACTGCGTGCGCGCCTGATTGCCTTGTTCGGGGCAAGCGCCGGACTGGATCGCCAGGCGCTCGCTGTAATGGTTGCGCAGTATCGCCGCCTGTTGCTGTTGACCGGCGGACCCGGCACCGGCAAGACGACGACGGTCGCGCGCATTCTTGCGCTGCGTATCGAGCAGGCGCTGCACGACGGCAGTCCGTTGCGCATCGCGCTGGCTGCGCCGACCGGCAAGGCGGCGGCGCGGCTGGCCGAATCGGTACGCGAAAACATCGACCGCTTGCGTGGCGAGCAGCGCATCGATGCGGCAACACTGGCGGCGATGCCGTCCGAAGCGAGCACCCTGCATCGTCTGCTCGGCTGGCAACCGAACGCGACGACGTTCCGTCACGACGCCGCGCATCCGCTGCCGTTCGATCTCGTCGTCGTCGACGAAGCCTCGATGGTCGACCTGCCCTTGATGTGCAAACTGGTCGAGGCGATCCCGCTGCAGGCGAGCCTGATTCTGCTCGGCGATCGCGATCAGCTGCCTTCGGTCGAAACAGGCGACGTGCTCGCCGCCCTGTGCGATGCCGCCGGCGACGGACTCGCCCTGGCACCGGCGCTGGCGGCCGCGGCAACCGCCGTGTTCGGAATCGATGTGCCTGCCGCGCGTCATGCCGGAGAACCATTGACCCGGGTCGAACTCGCGCACAGTTACCGGCAGTCGGACGAACTCGATCTCGCGCCACTTTCAGCCGCGATCCGCGACGGCGACATCGAACGCGCGCTGGACGGTCTGCGCAGCGAGGCGTATCGCGGCCTGCATTGGCGCAGCGGTTCCGATGCGGCACTCGCAGCCGGCGTGCTCGAGCGCGCGCTGCCGCGTTACCGGGAACTCGGCGCTGCCGCCGACGTAGCCGCCGCACTGGCCGCGGCCCGACGTTTCCGCGTATTGACCGCCGTGCGCGAGGGGCCGGCAGGCAGCAGCGAACTCAACGCGCGCATCGCGCAGGCGCTGCAGATGGACGAATTGCGCGAGGGCGAATTCTTTCACGGTCGCTTGCTGATGATTCGCGAGAACAGTTATCGACACGGCCTCTACAACGGCGACATCGGTCTGTGCTGGCGCGATGCTGAGGTTGGCCTGCGGGTCTGGTTCGAGGGTGATGGGGGTCCGCGTTCGTGGCTGCCGGCGGCATTGCCGCGTCATGAGAGCGCGTTCGCGTTGACCGTGCACAAGGCACAAGGCTCCGAATTCGACGAAGTGCTGTTCGCATTGCCACAGCGCGGCGCACGCGTGTTGAGTCGCGAGCTGCTCTACACCGGCCTGACGCGCGCGCGCAGCGCACTTACGCTGTGGGCCGGCGAAGCAGTGCTCGCCGATGCGATCGCGCGCCGCGCGCAACGCTGGAGCGGCCTCGCCGACCGCTTGCGCGATGCTTGAGAACAGCGCGCGCGCCCCAACGAACTTGATTCGCCCGCAGCCGGAGAACCGCATGATCGAACTGCACTACTGGCCCACGCCGAACGGTCACAAGATCACCTTGTTTCTGGAGGAAGCCGGCATCCCCTATGTGATCAAGCCGGTCAACATCGGCGAGGGCGAGCAGTTCACGCCGGAGTATCTGGCGATCTCGCCGAACAACAAGATGCCGGCCATCGTCGACCGCGCGCCGGCCGATGGAGGCGCGCCAATCAGCATCTTCGAGTCCGGCTCGATCCTGCTGTATCTGGCCGACAAGACCAAGCAGTTCATCCCGCAGGATCTGCGTGGGCGCATCACGGTCAATGAATGGTTGTTCTGGCAGGTCGGCGGGCTCGGCCCGATGGGTGGGCAGTACGGGCATTTCAATGTCTTCGCGCCGGAAAAGATCCCGTATGCGATCGAGCGCTATACGAACGAGTTCCGGCGCCTGCTCGGCGTGCTCGACAAGCGCCTGACCGGGCGCGCCTTCGTCGCCGGCGACGATTACAGCATCGCCGACATGGCCTGCTATCCATGGGTCAACCCCTACGCGAAGGCGCCATTCGATTTGACCCCGTTCGCGCAGGTGCGGCGCTGGCAGGCGGCGATTGCCGCGCGCCCGGCGACCCAGCGCGCCTACGCGCTGGGGCCGAAGGTGAACCCGTCGAGCGGGCAGGCGCTCAGCGCGGACGAGCAGCGGATTCTGTTCGGACACAAGTGATACCCGCTGCACGTGCATCGCCGAGCCGGCGATAATCACCCGGTCAACGGAGAGAGTGATGCGCGCCCTATTCCTTGCCGTCGCGTGGGTAGTCTGCGTTCCTGCCATGGCCGAGAAGCTGACTATCGAACGTATCTACGGCGACCCCGATCTCAACGGGCCGAGCCCGCGCGCACTGAAGATCGCGCCGGATGGCAGCCGCGTGACGTTCCTGCGTGGACGCGAAAACGATCAGAACGAACTGGACCTGTGGGCGTACGAGGTCGCCAGCGGGCAGACGCGACGACTGGTCGACGCCGCTGCGCTCGGCGAGCAGAAAGAACTTTCCGACGGCGAGAAGGCGCGCCGCGAGCGTGCGCGCATCGCGCAGCTGAAGGGTATCGTCGCCTATCGCTGGGCACCCGACAGCAAGACCTTGTTGTTCGGTGTGGGCGAGCGCCTGTGGCTGTACGATTTTCATGCGAAGGCCGGCACGGAGTTGCGCGCGCTCACTCCGGCAGGCCTCGAAGTGAACGATGCAAAGGTATCGCCGCGCGGTCGCTATGTCTCGTTCGTCAGCCGGCAGAATCTCTACGCGATCGATCTTGCCAGCGGCAAGAACTACCTGCTCACCCGTGACGGCAAGGGCGCGGTCCACAACGGTGAGGCGGAATTCGTCGCGCAGGAGGAAATGGAACGTTCGACCGGATACTGGTGGGCGCCGGATGACAGCGCGATTGCGTTCGAACGCTATGACGAGTCGGCGGTCGACGAGGTCAAGCGCACCGAGGTCTATGCCCAGCGCAGCGAGACGATCAACCAGCGCTACCCCGCAGCCGGACGGCCGAATGTGGTCGCGCGGCTCGGCCTGGTCAAGCCGCATGGCGGACCGGCGCGCTGGATCGACCTCGGCGGCGACGAGGATGTGTACCTGACCCGCGTCGACTGGCTGCCGGACAGCAAGAGCCTCGTGTTCCAGCGCGAGAGCCGCGACCAGCAACGCCTCGATCTGATCGCGGTCGATGTCGCTACGCTGCATCAGCACACGCTGCTCGCTGAAACGAGCAAGACCTGGATCAATCTCAACGACGATCTGCGGTTCCTGAAGAGCGAGGATGCGTTCGTGTGGGCATCCGATCGCGATGGCCACAAGCATTTCTACGTGTTTGGTCTCGACGGCCAGCTGCGGCGCAGACTGACCCAGGGTGCATGGGACGTCGACAAACTGCTCGCGCTCGATGAAAAATCCGGCACCGTCTATTTCTCTTCCGGCGGCGACGACCCGCTGCAGCAGCAGGTGTATGTCGCACGCCTCGACGGCAACGACGCGGCGTCGCCCCGACGCATCAGCGAAGGCGAGGGTTGGCACGACGCGGTGTTCGGCGACGGCGGCAGCACCTATATCGACACGTGGTCCGATCCGGTGACGCCGCCGCAGGTGTCGCTGCGCAAGGCCGATGGCAGCCGCATCGCCTGGATCGAGCAGAACGAGTTGAAGGCGGGCCATCCGTACTGGCCCTATCGCGACAGTCTGATCGTGCCGGCCTTCGGCTCGGTCAAGGCCGAGGACGGCCAGGACCTGCACTACCGCCTCTACAAGCCGCTCGGGTTCGATGCGAAGAAACGCTACCCGGTCTTCATGACGTACTACGGCGGCCCGGGCCGTCAATACGTCAATCGCGCTTGGGGCGCCCACTTCGAGCAGTACATGGCGCAGCACGGTTATGTCGTCTTCGCGCTCGACAATCGTGGCACGCCACGGCGCGGCCGCGCGTTTTCGGATGCGATCTTCCGTCAGCTCGGCCAGGCCGAAGTCGCCGACCAGTTGGCCGGCGTCGCCTGGTTAAAATCGCAGCCGTGGGTCGACGCGCAACACATCGGTGCGTTCGGCTGGAGCTACGGCGGCTACATGACCCTGATGCTGCTGGCGAAGGCCTCCGATCAGATCGCAGCCGGTGTCGCCGTCGCGCCGGTGACCGACTGGACCTTGTACGACACGCACTACACCGAGCGCTACCTGGATACTCCGCAGCGCAATCCGCAAGGCTACGAGATGTCCGGCGTGCTGCACTGGCTCGACACGCTGAAGTCGCCGCTGCTCCTGGTGCACGGCATGGCCGACGACAATGTGTTGTTCGCGAACTCGACCCAGCTGATGTCCGCACTGCAGCAGCGCGGCACGCAGTTCCGCCTGATGACCTATCCCGGTGGCAAGCACGGCCTGACCGGAGCGGCGACGCGCAATCATGTCTACAGCCTGATCGCGGACTACTTCGATGAAATGTTGAAACCCGCACATGCGGGCGTCGCCGCGCAGGCCGGCCGACACACGCCATGAAGAGCGGCGTCACCGCACTCGATCACATCAATTTCCGCGCCTCCGCAGCGATGATCGAGCGGCTGCGTGTGTTCTATCGCGATGTCATCGGATTGCGCGACGGCGCCCGCCCGCCATTCCGCTCGCGCGGCTACTGGCTCTACGCCGATGGCCGTGACCTGCTGCATCTGACGATCACGCCCGACGACGACGGCGGCTTGCCCGAACAGCCGGCGCGCACGGGCTGGCTCGATCACATCGCGTTCGCCTGCGACGATCCCGTCGCTATGCGCGCGCGCCTCGACGCCGCGGCTGTACGCTACGAGATCGACGAGGTTCCGGCATCCGGCCAGCTGCAGATTTTCCTGACCGATCCCGCGGGCGTCGGTATCGAGCTGAACTTCGCCCGCTGATCACGAAGGAGCGCCGCCGATGAACCTGCGTCAAAGCTGGCTCCTGTTCGCGCTTGGCTCGGCGTTCTTCGCCGGACTCACCGCGTTGTTCGGCAAGATCGGTGTCGCCGGGATCAATTCGAACCTGGCGACTTTCATCCGAACAGTCGTGATCCTCGGCGTAACGGCGGCGATCCTCTCGCTGCGCAGCGAATGGCGACCGACGTCGCCAATCCAGCCGCAGACCTGGCTTTTCCTCGTGCTGTCCGGCATCGCGACGGGATTGTCGTGGCTGTGCTACTACCGGGCACTGCAGCTCGGCCCGGTCGGCAAGGTCGCGCCGATCGACAAGCTCAGTGTCGTCTTCGCGATCCTGCTCGGCGTGCTGTTCGTCGGCGAGAGCCTGAGCTGGCCGGTGGCGATTGGCGGCGGACTGATCCTTACCGGCTCGATCGTGATCGCGCTGTTTTGACGTAGCCACATCCGAACCGGACGATGAGGTCTTGCCGGTCGCGGTTCCGCTGCGAGATCGCGGGAGCGCGGGTCAGGCGAATCGCACGCCGTCGTCACACCCTTGGCGAAAGCGAATTGGACCGTGTTCGCGAACGTTGGCTGCGGGGATTGCTGCTCAGAACTTGCCGGCCTGATAGTCGCGGATCGCCTCGGCGATCTGCTCCGGCGTGTTCATTACGAACGGGCCGTATTTCGCGACCGGCTCGTTGAGCGGCTTGCCTGCAACGAGGATCAACCGCGTCGGCTCGCTGCCGGCGCTGATCAGCAGTTCGTCGCCCTCGCGTTCGAGCACGGCAAGCTCGCCGCGCGTGCTGCGCTTCGGCGCATCGGTCGGGCCGAGATCGGCAGCGCCGGCGTAGACGTAGACGAACGCGTTGTGGCCGGCCGGAATACTGGCAACGCTGCGTGCGCCGGGCGCGAGCTCGATGTCGAGGTACAAGGGCTCGACCGCGATACCGGAAACCGGTCCGACCGTTTCGCCAAACTGCCCGGCCAGCACGTGCACACGCACGCCTTCACCCGCATCGACAATCGGGATGCGTTCCGGTGCGATGTCCTGATAGCGCGGCGCGCTCATCTTGTCGGCCGCCGGCAGGTTGACCCACAACTGGAAGCCCCACATTAGACCGTCTTCCTGCTCCGGCATCTCCGAGTGCACGATGCCTCGGCCTGCGGTCATCCATTGCACGCTGCCCGGCGTCAGCAGACCGGAATTGCCCTGGTTGTCGCCATGGCGCAGGCGCCCGGCCAGCATGTAGGTGACCGTCTCGAAACCGCGGTGCGGATGATTGGGGAAGCCGCCGATATAGTCCGAGGCGCTGTCCGAGCGGAACTCGTCGAGCATCAGGAACGGATCGATCATGTCGAGGTCGCGCTGGCCGATCACGCGCGTGAGTTTGACGCCGGCACCGTCCGAGGTCGGCTGACCGCGAACCGTGCGTGCGACACGACGACTGTGGGTGGCGGTTGCGTTCATGGGTTCGACTCCTAAGCGTGGGCTGCGCAATAGATGCGCGCGCAGTCGCGCCGAAACAAGCGCTCGGGCGTGAACGGATTGGAGCGCTGGGAGCGACAGTCGCTGCCGTTTTTATCTTCTCTTCGCCAAGCGGCAAGACGCGGCATCCCGGCGTTCGCCGGGATGACGGGCATGAGCAGGATTGCGCGGGTCCGGATTGCTCAGTGGACCCAGCGTCCGCTGCGCCGACGCGGCGGCGACAGCGAGCCATCGGTGACGGGCGCGGCGAGCTCCGCCGGACTCAGTGGATGCTCCTTCCAGTAATCGCCGACCGCGCCGACGGCGCTTGGAATCTGCGCGAGGCATTCGTCGTAGTCCTCGTCGCTGAGCGGCGCGAAGTCGGCGTCGCTCTCGAACACCCCGTCGTCGATCGCCAGCGCGATGATCGGCCCGAGCAGTTCCATCAGTTCCGAATCATGGCCGAGGCGGCCTTCCCAGAGCGAGGCGCGCAAATCGATGCCGCGCGAGAAGCCCTCGCACCAACCGCGCGAGGTGAACGCGAGTTCACCGTCGTCGGTGTCGAGTTCACCGAGGATTGGTTCGTAGGTGCCGGTCTCGAGTTCCGGTGCGATCGCGTCGTTCAGTAGCGCAAGCAGGGTCAGCACGCGTTCGCCCTCGGCCGGGTCGACGAAGGGTTCGTGCAGGATTTCCGGCAGCCATTCGTCCGGCTTCGCCGGTTGCGGGCCGATCGCGAGCGCGGTCAGGAAGCCGTGCACGCCGTCGAGCAGCAAATCCTCGTCGCTGCCGTGCGCGCGCAGGAACTGGTCGAGCTCCTCCAGTTCAATGTCGCTCGGAGAGGTCTGCCAGTCAGCGGCCATCATCGATTTCCAAGGTCACGGGAGTATGGTCCGAAGCGCGCTCCCAGGTCCGCGGCGTTCGATCGATCGCGCCCGCGCGACAGGATCCGCGCAGCGCCTCGGACACCAGGATCAGGTCGATGCGCAGGCCGAGGTTGCGGCGGAACGCGGCCTGCCGATAATCCCACCAGCTGTAGTGCCCGGCCTCGTCGTTGAACAGGCGGAAGCTGTCGACGAGTCCGATATCGAGCAGACGTTTCAGCGCGTCGCGCTCGGGCGTCGAACACAGGATCTGTTCGTGCCACGCGGCCGGGTCATGCACGTCGCGATCATCCGGCGCGATGTTGAAATCACCGAGCACGACCAGGCGCGGATGCCGCTTGATCTCCTCGGCCAGAAACGCGGTGACCCTGGCCAGCCAGTCGAGTTTGTAGGCGAACTTCTCACTGCCGACGGCCTGCCCGTTGACGACGTAGAGGTCGACGATACGCACATCGCCGACGGTCGCCGATAGAATCCGCCGCTGCGGATCGTCGAAGCCGGCAACGCCGTGCTGCACATCGCTGATCGGCTGGCGCGCGAGGATCGCGACGCCGTTGTAGGTCTTCTGTCCCGAGTACGCGCTCGTGTAGCCGGCGGCCGCGAGCGCGGCGACCGGGAACTTGGCGTCCTCCAGCTTGGTTTCCTGCAGCGCGAGCACGTCGGGCAGTGCCTCGGCGCACCATTGCTCCACATGCGGCAGGCGCACGTTCAGCGAATTGACGTTCCAGCTGGCAATCTTCATGGGGCAAGTGTAGCGGACAGGATGGTGCGCTCGTTACGCTCGCACCCTTGCGAAACCGAGGCCTTGCCATGACGATCGACCTGCGCAGCGACACCGTGACCCAGCCGACCACTGCGATGCGCGCCGCGATGGCGGCGGCCCCGGTCGGCGACGATGTCTACGGGGAAGACCCGAGCGTGACGCGGCTCGAACGCCGGCTTGCAGACGATCTCGGCTTCGAATCCGGCCTGTTCGTGCCGAGCGGCACGCAGAGCAATTTGATCGCGCTGATGTGCCATTGCCGCCGCGGCGACGAATACCTGGTCGGCATGGAAGCGCACACCTACAAGTACGAAGGCGGCGGCGCCGCCGTGCTCGGCTCGATCCAGCCGCAGCCGATCGTCAACGCGGCCGACGGCACGCTGCCTTTGGACGCACTGGCGAAGGCGGTCAAGCCGGACGATCCGCATTTCGCGCGCACGCGCCTGCTGGCATTGGAGAACACCTGGCATGGCCGCGTACTGCCGCAGGCCTATGTCATCGCCGCCGCCGAATGGGCGCGCACGCGCGGCCTCGCCGTGCATCTCGATGGCGCACGCCTGTTCAACGCGGCGATCGCCAGCGGCAAGTCGCCGCGCGAGATCGCCGCGCCGTTCGACAGCGTGTCGGTGTGCCTGTCGAAGGGACTCGGTGCGCCGGTGGGTTCGGTCCTGCTCGGCAGCACCGCGCTGATCGCCGAGGCCAAGCGCTGGCGCAAGATGCTTGGCGGTGGCATGCGCCAGTCCGGCGTGCTCGCGGCCGCGTGCCTGTATGCACTCGATCATCACGTCGCGCGCCTCGCCGACGATCACATGCGCGCCGAGCGGCTTGCCGAGGCACTGCACGGCATTGACAGCGTCAATGTCGTCGGCCAGTACACCAACATGGTCTTCATCGATGTCGCCGCCGAGCGCTTGCGCGCGCTCGATGCGCATCTGCGCGCGCACGGCGTGCGCGCGAGCATCGGCTACCTGCCGACGGTGCGGTTGGTCACGCACCTGGACATCGACGACGCGGCGATCGCGCGGACGATCGAGGTGTTCAGGGCGTTTTGATCCTCAGCGCGATTCGCGCTGTAGCATGAGCTTGGATGTCGCGAAGTCCGCGGGCGCCGAGGTGTGTTCGTGCACGATCTTCCACTCGGCTTCGCGCCGTTGGAGGACCCAGGTCAGGCGATTGTCCATCGCGCGCAAGGTTTCTCCGCGCGCGGACACGCCGGTGAACGTCAGGAACGCCTGCACCGAAGCGAGGTCGTGCGCGACCTGCACGCGCGCGTCGTCGACGCCGACGACGACCGAATCGGTGCCGAGCGAGCCAAACCAGTCGGCTGCCATCGCGCGCCAGGCCGCAATGCCTTCGCACGACCACGCGCCCCACATGTCGAAGACGCGCACGTCGGTGTCGTACAACGCGGCGAACGCATCGACGTTCTTCGCGCGCACTGCGGCCTGATAGGCCTCCAGAAGCGAAAGTACGGACTTCGTATCGGCACTCATGAGGGGTCTCGCGCAGGCAACGAGCCGAAGCCGCTGACGGCCGCTTCGATGGGAGCGTGGATAGTTTCGCAAAAACGCGTGCGAATCATGGCATCGGTCCGAATCGTCGAGGAAGCCCCTATGCCAAGGTGACGATCGAAGGCGGCCAAAATCGACATCGGTGTCGCGACCTTTCGCCGATTCATCAGAGGGTCCGGCACGTCGTTCGTAACGTTTTGCAACGAGACGCGATTGAGCTCGCGCAACGCAACACGCACGACACCGCGATGCGACATAGTGCGCCGGCCGACGCCTCGCGCCGCTGCGCGCAGCGGCGCGAGGGTCCGCCTACGTCCACCACAGGAGCGCTCCATGGGTATGTTCGACAAGGTTCTTTCCGCACTCGGTTTCGGCAGCGCCAAGGCCGCCGCACCAGCCCCCGCCGCGCCGACGGCCGCATCGACGGCGGCTGCCGCCGCACCGGCTGCGCCCGCACCGACCCCGCAAGCCGCGCCGCCGCCTAAGCCGATCGACGTCGTCGATGTCGTGGCGCAACTGGAAGAACGCGCAGCCAAGAATCCGGAGAAACTGAACTGGCGCACCTCGATTGTCGATCTGCTGAAACTGCTCGACATCGACAGCAGCTTCGCGGCCCGCAAGGAACTCGCGCACGAACTCGCCATCCCGGCCGATCTGATGGCCGACTCGGCCAAGATGAACATGTGGCTGCACAAGACCGTGCTGGCGCGCATTGCGGCCAATGGCGGCAATGTGCCGGCGGATTTGCTCGACTGAGCGGGAGTTCGAGGAGGGGTCAGTTCCGCTGAAAAAGGCGCTGACCCACATCCTGGCTGGAGGTTGCCATGCGCAATCCTTGATTTGCGCAAGTCGCCAAACGCTCGTCGCGAAGGGCTTAACGCCGTCGATTTGGATCGAGGTAAAACTTAGTCAGCTGCAGATGTTGCGTTTGTCTGGCCGACGGACCAAAGAAGTCCTTCATCGCACTTGAGGTCATCGACGCTCCATGCGATATGGAGCGCACCGCTTCGCGTGCCGACGTTCTTGAACCGCAGAACGCCACCTGCGTCCATGCAGACGCTCAATTTGATTTGCGTCCCTCGGTTCGGAATCACCTCGAATACGGGAGGTCGATTGCCAAGGCCGGACAGGCGACTCAACAACGCCGGCCTGCATGTCCCCTCGCACTGTCCCGACGCGGCATACGCATACAGCTCCGAAAGATAAGCGCGATCGAGCTTCTTCGCGCTTTCGACAGCCGAATCGCTGCAGTGAAGCCAGCCACAGCCGCCTAAACGGCGACGAGCGCTGTTAGAGACGCAACCGTGGCGTTTCTATGGAGCATCGATCAAAGGGATGCGACGCGCGCTTTCACGCCGCAAGCCCATAGCTCCTCAACAACGCATCCGGCCTCGGCTCCCTACCACGGAACTCGACGAAGCTCTCCAGCGCCGGACGCGAGCCGCCGACGGCGAGGATCGATTTGCGATAGTCCTCGCCGGTCGCGCGGTCGAACACGCCGGCTTCCTCGAAGCGCTCGAACGCGTCGGCCGACAGCACCTCGGCCCATAGATAACTGTAGTAACCCGCGCCGTAGCCGCCCGCGAAAATGTGCGTGAAGGCGTGCGGAAAGCGCTGCCATTCCGGCGGATGCAGCACGGCGACCTCGTCGCGCACTTCGCGCAGGATGTCGAGCGTGCGTGCGCCGCGTGCCGGATCGAACTCACGATGGATGCGGAAATCGAACAACGCGAACTCGAGCTGGCGCACGAGAAACAAGCCGGCCTGGAAATAACGCGCCGCCTGCATGCGTTCGTAGAGTTCGTCGGGCAGGCGCGCACCGGTCTGGTAGTGGCGCGCGAACAGATCGAGCGCCTCACGCTGCCAGCCGAAGTTCTCCATGAATTGGCTCGGCAGTTCGACCGCGTCCCACTCGACACCGCTGATGCCGGCGACTCCGGGATAGTCGACTTCGGTCAGCAGGTGATGCAGGCCATGGCCGAACTCGTGGAACAGCGTCAGCACGTCGTCGTGCGTCAGCAACGAGGGCGTTGTCGCGGTTGGCGGTGCGAAGTTGCAAGTGAGGAAGGCAACTGGCAATTGCGTACCGTCGTCGCGGCGGAAACGATTGACGCATACATCCATCCAGGCGCCGCCACGCTTGCCGCTGCGTGCGTAGAGGTCGACATAGGCGCCAGCGAACACCTTGCCGTTCGCGTCGACGAGATCGTAGTAGCGCACATCCGCGTGCCAGACATCGACACCGTCGCGCTGGCGCAGGGACACGCCGAACACGCGCTGCACGATCTCGAAGAAACCGCCGAGCACGGCGTCGAGCGGGAAGTACGGCTTCAGTTCTTCCTCGTTCAAGGCGTACTTGCGCTCGCGCAATTTCTCGGACGCGT
>JBDTYM010000055.1:0-27719 GCA_040005635.1 Dokdonella sp.
TCGCAGGCCGCCGTCGAACAGGATGATCGCGAGCGCAAACGAGCCGATGCGGTAGGTCGTCGCGTAGTCGTCGAACTGGATGCCGCCAGGGCCGTCGCTGCCCGCCAGCATGCCTAGCACGAGAAAGACCAGCAGCAGCGGCGCACCGAAGCGCCGCGCGATCAGGCTCGAGCCGATGCCGGCCAGCACCAGCGCCGCCGCGCCGGCGAGCAGCCAGTAGGTGTGATGGATCGCGTTCATCGCAGTCGATCATAGCCGCAGGCCCGGTGGCCGCGCTGGATGGGGAGACCGGCGGCGATCAACGGTCAATCCAGGCATTCCGGGACCGTCTGCTTCTGATTGGCGTTCGCGGCTCTGGCAACCGCGTCGACGGCTACCTTCATGGTCAGGCAACGCCTGCGGTGCCGATCGCGGAGCAACTCGCACGGCGCGCGCGCAATGATCTGCGCAAACACGCAGACCTCGCCGCACGAAGCGCGATCGGCCGAATTGCCTTCTGCACAAATGCGCACAAGACAAAAAGCGGCCATGTGTCATCCCGTCATCGTTCTGGCATGCTAGGGCCGTTCGCCGCCGTCGCGTCGTGCCATGCTGTCCTACCGGTTCTTTCAGTTCGAACTCGTGCCCGCCACGCGCCGGCTGCTGCGGAATGGTGTCGAAGTCGCACTTGGCGCACGCGCTTTCGAAGTCGTCGCCTATCTCATCCAGCAACGCGAGCGCGCCGTGGGTCGCGACGAACTGCTGGCAGCGGTGTGGGGACGCGCCGATCTCGGCGACGCCACACTCGCCCAGGCAATTCTCAAGGCGCGTCGCGCGCTCGGCGACGACGGCAACGCACAGAACTATGTTCGGACCGTCGCGCGCTTCGGCTACCAATGGGTTGCACCGGTCGAGCAGGACGATACCGATCGCTTCGTCGAGCGCGCCGCTACAAGCGTCCCCGCGACGTCGCGCGAATCGTTTGATGTGACGATCGCATCAGCGGAGGACGACGCAGGTGACCCGGCGCCGTCGCGCCTGCGTCGCCGCTCGACGCTGGTGAGCGCGGCACTCGTGATGGCATTGCTGCTGGCCGTCTGCGCGTTCGCACTGGGCCGCTGGCATGCGGGGGCCTTGCCCGATTCCCCCCGTGCGGCATCCGGCGCGACCGTTCCCGGCCTCGTCCTGGTGACGCCGACGGAAGTCCACAGCGTCGCCGCCGAGGACGGCTGGATGCGTCTCGGCGTCATGGCACTCGGTGCCAGGGCCCTCGCCGATGTTCCGAGTCATGCCGTCGTGCCGGACGAAACCACGTTGGCGGTAGTGGCTCATCTGGGTGCGCATGTCGCGGTCGATCAGCTGCGCGCGGCGACCGGCGCATCGATTGTCGTCTCTTCGCAGGCCGAGCACGTCGGCGACGAATGGCACCTCGAAGCGACGGTGCTCAACGCCGACGGCAGTGCCGAGCTGGTCAGCGCGCGTGCGGCCGATGCGGTCGCCGCAGCAAGCCTTTTGTCGCGCAACCTGCGCGACCTGCTTGCGCCCGAAGGTGGCGGCGAGCATACGGTGGCGGTGTCCGCCGATGTGCTGGCGCTCGCCGCGCACATGAAGGCAGCGATCCTCGAGGCGCAGACCGGGCGCGCGCTGGTGTTGCTCGAGCGTGCGCCGCCAGCGCTCGCCAAGGTGCCGCAGATCGTCCTGTTGCAGGCCGAGGCACTGACCCAGATCGGCAAGCCACAGGCCGCGACCGACGTGTTGCAGCCGCTGGTCGCAGCCGCTGTGGCCACCGCGCCGCCACCGCGCTGGCTACCCGATGCGTGGACCGCGCTCGGCGACAGCGAGCTCGCGCGCGGACACCCCGCCGAGGCCGAGACGTATTTCCGGCATGCCATCCAACTCGATGCGGTCGCCGATCGACGCAGTCTCGGACTCGCCTGGCGCGGGCTGGGGATCGCACAGATCCTGCGCAACGATCTCGATGGCGGTGAGCAGAGCTACCTGCGCGCGCGTCTGGAACTCGAACCGGTCGGCGATCGCCTCCTGCTCGCGCGCATCACCGATGGCCTCGGGTTCATCGCAACGACCCGCGGTCGCATGGCCGATGCGCTCAATCTGTACCAACAGGCAGCCGCGATGGGAGCGGCTGCCGGTCTCAACGAGACCGAACTCGGCTCGCAGCTCAATGCCGCCCAGGCACACGAGTACCTGCTGCATCACTCGCTCGCGCTGGAGCAGTTGCGCGCGCTGCTGCCGCGGATCCGCGCGCTCGACTATCCAGCCTTGCATCGTTTCGGTTCGATCGAGTACGCCAACGCATTGGTCGAGACCGGCGCGTGGTCGGAAGCGCGCCGCGAACTCGCGCGCCTCGCCGATGCCTCGCGCAACGACAGTGCGGCTACGGACGCGGTCGTCGATGTGCGCCTGGATGAAGCGCAGATCGATCTTGCCCTCGGCGACAGCGCGCTGGCCATCGGCCTGGCCGATGCCGTGCGTGGCGAGCAGGCGGCAGCGGATGCGCCGGACCTGCACCTCGAAGCAGCGGCGGTCCTGCTCGAGGCGTATGTGCATTCGGGCGATCGCGCAAAGGCCACGGCGCTCACCCGCGATGCCACCGCCTGGGAGTCCGGCAGCGCGCGCGCACCGGCGCGCCTGCACGCGCAGCTCGCTCTGGCGGCCTATGCCGCCAAGGGCGGTGACGCGGCCAGCGCGATCGACCGCTACCGCCAAGCGCTGCGGCTGGCGCGCGAGTTCGGCGCTCCGCTGCTCCTGCGCGACGCCGCGCTTCCATTCGCACGCTTTCAGTTGAACGCCGGTGCGGTCGACGGAGCGCGCGAAACTGCCGCCCTGCTGGGTCCGTACGCAGACGACGATTTCGAGATTGCGTTGCTGACCGCTCGCGTCGCGGCCGCCACGCACAACAACCCGCTGGCGCGTTCCTATTTCGCACAGGCGCATCGCCTGGCCGGCGAACGCTGGTTGCCGCCGCTCGCCGAGGAAGCGGCGGCGCTCGCCGAGGTTCATCGGGACGATCCGACCGCACGGGCGCTCGCGCGCCGCTGAGCGCGGTCCATGCAATGCTGCGCCAGCGCGGGCCCGATGACCAGCAAACGGCGATCGAGCGCCGTTTTGCACCCGAATCATCGAAACACAATCGATTGCTCATCGATTGCTGATGTCTGATCGTGCCGTTCGGCACAGACTCGTGCGCAATGCAACGTTGTCCGGAGAGTTCCGATGCCCTCGTTCCCGTGGAAGCCGTTCGTCGTTTCGTCGCTGGTCGCCGCGCTACTCGTGCCCGCGCTGTCGGCGGCCGTCCCGTTGCGCCCGCAAGGCGACGGCATTTCGCTCACGGTTGGCCTCGGCACCGATCTTACGGACGGCGCGTGCTCCAGCGCATCGAGCCTCGAGGCGACCATCGGCGATCAGATCAACATCTGCTATGTCGTCAGCAATGATTCGACCACGACGCTCGACTACCAGTCGCTCGCCGACGACCTTGCCGGCCCGATCTTCACCGCGGCGCCGATCACGCTCTTGCCCGGCGCCAGCTACCAGTACAACCGCATCGTCAGCGCGACGAGCTCGATAGCGCCGACTGCGACCTGGACCGCCTACGACGGCCGCCCGGACTATGTCGACGTCGTCGGCAGCGCCGCGGCCGATCGCATCTTCGGTGACGGCTTCGACGGCTCCTCCGGCGCGCCGCCGTATGCCTTCGTGGAGATCGCCGACACCGGCACGAATCTCGCGCTGTTCGACGACGACGCGATCGGCGTCAGTCTCGGCTTTCCGTTCTCGTTCTATGGCCAGACCTCGGACCAGATCGTCGTCAGCAACAACGGCGGCATCCTGTTCGGCGTCAGCGCAGGGTTCATCAGTCCGCGCAACCTGCCGCTGCCGAATTCGCAGCTCGGCGCGGCGATCCTGCCCTACTGGACCGATATCTACGAAAGTCAGGATGGCGGGGATGTCTATGTGCAGCAACTCGGCGTCGAACCCACGCGCAGCTTCGTCGTCGAATGGAAGGAAATGCCGATCAGCATCGGCGGTTTCACCGACGGCGCCACCTTCGAAGTGATCTTCTACGAAGGCAGCAACCGCATCGTGTTCCAATATGCCGACACGATCGTCGACGATCCGGCGCGCGACAACGGCATCACCACGACGATCGGCATCCAGAAAGGCGATACGCAGAACTATCTGCAGTACTCGTACCTCGAGGCGTCGGTCAGCGACGGTATGGTGATCGCGTTCAATCCGAGCCAGCCGCTGACCTACAGCGCATCGCAGCAGGTGCAGCTGGATGTCGGCGCGCCAGTCATCGGCGTCGATCCGGCAAGCTTCGAGAAAACCATTGCTGCCGGCGCGAGCACGACCGACACACTGACCATCGGCAATTCAGGCAACCGCGATCTGCTCTGGTCGCTTGGCCAGGTACCGAATCGGAGCAACTTCCCGCCCGTTTCGCGTTTCGCCTTGCCGATGGGCGACCCGGCACTGACGCGCGGCGGTGCGCGACCGCAGATACCGCACAAGCCGTTCGCTGGTGTGCGGCCGAACGGCTTCGGCGGCAGCGTGCCGGCGTTCGCGAACGACCCGAACACCTCGACCCTGTACAGCCTCGATGCCGCAGCGCCGTCCGGCCTGACGACGATTGCAGACCTCGGCGGACTGCAATTCTTCGCGGGCGACTTCGTCGGCGAGGATTTCAGCACGCTGGTCGCGATCGACTACCGCAGCTTCGATCTCTATCACATCAACACCGCCACGGGCGCGCGCACGCGCATCGATGTCGCCCTGGTGCCACCGGGCGCTTCCGCTGAAGCCTGGAACGGCCTCAGCTGGGACGCGACGACGCATACGATGTTCGCGACGAGCGCCGACGGCGCACGCACGCGCACGTCATATCTGGAGACCATCGATCCGAACACCGCGGCGACGACCCTGGTGGGGCCGATCACAGGCGTCGGCGATCCCAACGACGGCACGCTGATCATCGACATCGCGGTCGACTCGACCGGGCAAATGTATGGCGTCGACATCGTCACCGACACCCTCGTCGCCATCGACAAGACGAGCGGCGAGGCACAGACGATCGGTTCGATCGGCTTCGACGCGAACTACTCCGAGGATCTCGATTTCGACGACTACACCGGCACGCTGTACTTCGCGGCTTTCAACGCTGGCGACGGGCTCTCCGAGATGTACACATTGAACACCGAGAGCGGTCTCGGCACGCTGATCTCGCCGATCAGCAGCGATCCGGCGGCGATTTCCCTCGACGCGTTTGCGATCGCGCGCCTCGGCGGCGTGTGTGCTTACCCGGGTGATGTGCCGTGGCTGTCTTACGACGTCAGTCGGGGATCAACGGTGCCAGGCGCGACTTCGCCGGTGACGCTGACGTTCGATGCGACCGGTCTCGACGCTGGCAGTTACTCGGCCGACCTGTGCATCTACAGCAACGATCCGGCCAACCGGCGCCTCGCCGTACCGGTGACGCTCACCGTGCAGTAGCGCCTGCCTTGTCCACGTGCTGCGACGGCGCGGCGATTCGTTCGCGCCGCTCGCGCAGCGCCATGCGTCAACGTCGTCGAGCGGCGTGCGTTGCGGGTTCGGTACGGGTGACTCGCGCCGGATGCCGCGCGATCACATCGAGGCGGGCGACCAATCGAGTCGCCGCCGAAAACATCCAAAGAAGGGAACCCCGCAATGATTTCGAGAAAGCTGGTGGCTTGTGGATGGTCGTGTTTCGCAGGTGTCGTGCTCGTTACCGTTGCGATGCCGGCATCGGTTCTTGCGCAAGCGCGCGTGGGGACCGCGATGTCCGCCCGCAACCGTGCGCCGTCGATGCCGCCGGCGCTGCAGCGTGCGTTCGCGCAAAGCGCCTACGGCACCCGAATGCCGGCGACCGATCCACCGCCGTGGCCCGAGCAGAAGGTCGCCGCCGGCGCAGATCCGGCCTATGGCAACTTCGGCTACGCCGTCGCGATTTCAGGCGCGACGGCGATCATTGGAGCCCCGCAAACCAATATCGATGGCCATGACTATCAAGGTACGGCCTACGTATTCACCGAATCCGATGGCGTGTGGACCTTGCAGCAACAACTGATCGCGAACGACGGCACGCCGAGCAGTCAGTTCGGCCATGCCGTCGCGATCGATGGCGACACGGCGCTCGTCGGTGCGCAGATCGCCACCGTCGATGGTCATCCTTTCCAGGGCGCCGCCTATGTGTTCACGCAATCCGCCGGCGTCTGGACGCAAACGCAGAAGTTGTCCGCGAGCGACGGCGCCGCCAACGGCAACTTCGGCGGCGCACTGGCACTGCACAACGGCGTCGCGATCATCGGTGCCTACAACGCGACCGTCGCCGGCGCCAGCGAGCGCGGCGAGGCGTACGTGTTTGCCGCCTCCGGCGGCAGCTGGACCGAAGGCCAGCAGCTCATCGCCAGCGACGGCGTCGACGGCGATCAGTTCGGCCACGCCGTTGCGTTCGATGGCACCACCGCAGTCATCGGTGCGTGGAGTGCAGCCATCGACGGCAATGTCAGTGAGGGTGCCGCGTATGTATTCACGCAGGACGCCGGCAGCTGGACCGAGACGCAGAAGCTCGTCGCCAGCGATGGCGCGGCAAATGACGAGTTCAGTCGCTCGATCGCACTCTCCGGGGCGACCCTGCTGATCGGCTCGGCCTACGCGACGGTCGGTGCCAATGCAAACCAGGGTGCACTGTACGCATTCAACTCAATTGACGGCTATTGGAGCGAGACGCAGAAAATCGTCGCCAGCGACGGCGCCGCCAGCGACAGCTTCGGCTACGCCGCCGCGATCGACGGAGCGACTGCAGTCGTCGGCGCCAACGGCGCGACCGTGAACGGCAACGGCTGCCAGGGCAAGGCTTACGTGCTCGAGCTGGCCGGCGGCGTCTGGTCCGAGACGCAGACGCTCAGCGCGAGCGACAGCACCGGCTGCGACTTCTTCGGTTATTCGGTAGGCCTCGCCGACACCGCCGCGCTGGTCGGCGCGGATCTCGCCACGGTCGGCAGTACCACCGGCGCCGGCGCCGCCTATTTCTATGTGCGGCCAGCCGACGACACCGTCTTCGCCGATGGTTTCGACGACGTACCTTGAGCGTGTCGGCGAGTGCGATCGCCGCGAATGCAAAACAATCCGGCACGACGCAAGACCTCAAGCCGCATCGAAACGCCGATACTGGATTGCTTCGGAAAGATGCGCCGCGTCGATGTTCGGCGCGTGGTCGAGATCGGCGATCGTGCGCGCCACACGCAGGACGCGGTGATAGGCGCGCGCGGAGAGGCCGAGGCGCTCGACCGCACGGTCGAGCAAGCTCTTCGCATTCGCGGCGAGCACGCAGTCGCGCTCGACCTCGCGATTGCTGAGCCATGCATTCGGTTTGCCGGCGCGTTGCACCTGTCGCGAGTGGGCCGCGACCACGCGCGCACGAACGACGGCGCTGCACTCGCCGCTCTCGGCGGCGCGCAGTTCCGCGTGTTTGACGCGCGGCATGTCGAGCTTGAGATCGATGCGGTCCAGCAAGGGCCCGGATATGCGCGCGCGGTAGCGGGCAATCACGTCGGCCGTACAGCGGCAGCGGCCACTCGGATCGCCCGCATAGCCGCAGGGACAGGGATTCATCGCGGCGACGAGCTGGAAGCGGGCCGGGAACTCGGCCTGACGTGCCGCGCGCGAGATCGAAATGTGGCCAGACTCGATCGGCTCGCGCAGCACTTCGAGTACGCGGCGGTCGAATTCCGGCAGCTCGTCGAGGAACAATACGCCGTTGTGTGCCAGTGAAATCTCGCCCGGGCGTGGCACCGAGCCCCCGCCGACCAGGGCAACCGCGGATGCGGTGTGATGTGGATGGCGGAACGCGCGCACCTTCCATGACGCCACATCGTTGTGGTGTCCGGCGATCGAGCGTATCGCGGCGAGTTCGAGCGCTTCGTGTTCCTCGAGCGGTGGCAGGATGCCGGGCAGGCGACTGGCCAGCATCGTCTTGCCAGCGCCCGGAATTCCGATGAAAAGCAGATTGTGACTTCCTGCCGCCGCAATCTCCAATGCACGTCGCGCCTGCAATTGACCGCGCACTTCGGCCAGATCCGGAGCGTCTGCAGGCGCCATTCGGGGCGTCGTATCCGCCTGCGCACGGGCGAGTTCGCGTTGACCGCCAAGATGTGCGCACACATCGAGCAGAGAATCGGCGACGCGCACATCGGCGCTCCCGACCAGCGCCGCCTCGGCGCCGTTGCCGCGCGGCACCACCACGCAACGGCCGATGCGCGTCGCATGCAGCACGGCCGGCAGCACGCCATGTACCGGGCGCAATTCGCCGGACAGCGCCAGTTCGCCGATGAATTCGCACGCCACCAGTCCCTCGCGCGGCACGCTGCCATTCGCAGCGAGGATGCCGAGTGCGATCGGCAGGTCGAAGCGACCGCCGTCCTTGGGCAGATCGGCTGGCGCCAGATTCACGGTGATCTTTCGCTGCGGATACTCCAGCTGTGCATTGAGGATCGCTGCGCGCACACGGTCGCGCGCTTCCTTCACCGCGGTCTCAGGCAATCCGACTATGTCAATAGCGGGGCTGATTAAATGAACTCGCAAGTCAGGATCGTGCGGAGCCTTTCGGACTGCGAAAGCGGCTGAGAAAGACCCTAAATATGTCCTCACGTGGGAAGGGCGAAGACAATCTTTCATCGTTGAACGCCTGACTGTCGCCCGCCCATTCACGATGGCTTCGCCCGCTGTACGTCATGACCGAACTATCGTTTTCGACCTGATAGTTCGGCGCTGTCCCTTCGCCTGTCTCGCCTAGTCGGACAACCGAGTTACCAGGCATATTGCCCAGCATAGCTTGGACGAAAACTTTGCCAAGCTGATCTACGATGCCTTCAGCAGTGGTCCATTCAATTGCCATTGCGCTCCCTCCTCATTCCTACTGCGTTTGTTTCTCCCTTTTTCTTGTATCGACTACCCGAAGAAAACACCAGTCGGCGCTTCGTAGGAATAGGAACGTGCTGTCGATCCAGCTGGTAACCGCGGCTCTCCATGATTTGGCGAACCATCGACCCCGTCATCTGCTTCACCCTGTCTTGCTTGATAGCGTCTCCGAATTTGTCGATGAGATGTGGAGCGAGCACCTCCACAACGGGGCGCTCAAGAAAAGAAGCCGTCTCCATCCTGTAAAGATTAAACGGACCCTGCAGCCAGCCCCATAGTTCTTGCCCAAGTGGAGTTCGGTAGTCGTTCTCAAAGTGCCCCGGACGATAGTCAGTGCTGTTGGTCATTTCGCCTTCTCCTGAAGTGACGTCAGTATGCACAATGCCATATGCATATACAAGACATGGTTTTACGTGCCGTCGTTGAACTCTAGGTCAGCGCCCGTCGCGCCAAAACTGGCACTTCAGCGCGAGTCTGGCGAATAAAGAAGCTGCGAAACGAGCGCAAATTTACTAACGGGGCTGATTAATTCAGTTAGAATATTTTATGCCCGACCAGCCCAAAGCTTACTCATACGTCCGCATGTCGTCGGAGCTTCAGTTGGGCGGCGACTCCCTACGACGACAGCTTGAGCGGTCGGCAGAGTTCGCCGCAAAGCACAATTTGGATCTCACTGATCCGATCCAAGACCTCGGTGTCTCGGCGTTCCGCGGAAACAATGTCGAATTCGGGAATCTCCGAAGTTTTCTAGACTTAGTGGAACAGGGGAAAGTCGAGCGCGGTACATATCTAATCGTTGAATCGCTCGATCGCCTCTCTCGCGCCAACGTAACGAAAGCATTCTCATTGCTGCTCAACATCGTCAGCAGCGGCATCAATGTTGCGACTCTTACCGATGGTCAAATCTATACGGCTGAAACGCTAGGAGATAACGGAGGTCAGATCTTTCTAGCGCTCGGCTCAATGCTTCGAGCCCATGACGAATCGCGCACTAAGTCTCAACGTATTGCAGCCGCTTGGGCGAATAAGCGTGTAATTGCTCGTCGCGGGGGCGTGAAAAGTCGCCTTACTCGTACTGCGCCGCTCTGGCTGCGAGTAAGTGAGGGAAGGGAGAGCGTTGTCGCAATCGAAGATCGCGCCGCACTAGTGCGAGAAATCTTCGAACTCGCACGAGATGGATGGGGGGCAAATTCAATTGCCAAACGATTCAACTCGCGGGGTGAACAGCCTTGGGGAACGCGGCGCAAGCTGGACCGAAATCGCGGCAAAGCTATCTGGCACGAAAGTTACGTTAAGAAGATTTTGGTCAACCGTTCAGTCCTCGGCGAATTTCAGCCGCATCACGTCGAACATTCGGGAGGAGGGAAAAAGGGCCTGCGTGTTCCCGACGGTGAGGTGATCGCCAACTACTTCCCGCGCATTGTCTCGGATGATTTGTTCCTCTCCGCTAAGGCAGCGATGGCTGCTCGATCGACAAATGGACGCGGACGTAAAGGAGCCGCCTACCGCAATATATTCAGTGGCTTGCTTACGTGCGGACTGTGCGGCCGAACGATGAAATTTCTGAATAAGGGTTCGGTGAAGAGGGGTGCCTCGCAATGGCTCGCGTGTTCCAACCAGCAATTGCGTGGGGGTTGCCAATCTATCCCATGGCGGTACCTACCCTTCGAGTCGGCCTTCATGCAGTACATGAAGCACGTTGACGTTACCCATCTACTGGGCGGGGAACGCCGCGATGACAAGATTTCCGCCCTGCAGAAGGAGATACGCAGGCTGGTGGAGCTAGCGACCGTGAATTCCGCGCGCCTTGAGAATTTGGTCAACGTGCTAGGTGCGGGAGGAAGTCCGACAATCGCGGCGGAGATTCGCCGAATCGAGCTGGAGCAGGCGTCAAACGACGCAGCGCGAACGAGCAGTGAGATTGAACTCTCGCGTCTTCTCGGTAGCGCGTTGGTCTCCAACAGAGATGAGCTAATGCGGCTACTGAATCGCATTGCAGTTCGTCGCGACCGAAAACCTCAAGTCGACGCTCGACGCTCATTCTCGGCCGAAATCAGGCGGGTCGTGAAACGAGTGGAACTTTACTCGGGCGAGTCAGTCGACCCTTGGATGGCTGAATCCGAGATGGAAATGGAGATGCTTGAGAAGCTTTCAGAGCATGCGCTGCGGGAGAGGCGCCATTACTTCCGCGTTGAGTATTTGTCTGGCGAGCTTGATACGATCCATCCATATCTTCACTTGATCCCATTGCACGGCAGTCGCACCATCGATCGTGATCGAAACGGGCAGTTTCGTAAGCCTTCGCAAACTGCTGCAAAAGCCCCTCTGTCCGACTAGGTAACGCGTAGCGCGTTCTACCCGTGAGTTGACTGCTAGCCTCTATGCGCAGTCCTAGGTGTATCCCCAGCGGTCCGCCCCGCAAAAGCCGCCTTTGCAGCGGGGAAACTTCCAATTTCCGTTGCTGCGATAGTGCACTTTGCGCGCCTGAGGTAGCGGCTTACGGTTGCGGTAAGAACGTTCTTCTTTGCGACCTGAATGGCGTGGCTGTCGCCCATCGAGATTTTCTCCTGCGGTTTGTAGTTCGGGAGCTTTTGCCCTATCTGCCAAAGCGGCATCGTCGGGTTCTCCAGTCGGTAATCCCACACTCGAAGTGCAGTCTTCAGCGCAGGAAGATTCGGCTGCCCGACGACTTGAAACTTGGCGCGGCTGATTTTTGCGCTCTGAACACCGCGGCGCCCATGATGCATGTCGCGCAGGAGTTCACCCATCTTCCGCATCAAAAATCTTTTGGGCAAAGCTAGCGGCATGGATACCACGAGCGTCTGCTCATTTAGAACCAAATCGCTGGGTTGAGTGACTACGCGAAACGAATCGATCGCTTTCGGCTCGGCAAACAGTCGGAATCCTCGGCTTTGAGAACTCCACCAATTCTTGAAATCATCCGACCTGACGTCTCCGAAGCTGGTGTACAACTCTGCAAGCTCACCCTGTCCACCGTGAGCGCACGTCAGTAAATACCGATTGCTTCTCCGCAGGTATGCCCACCACATGTAGTAGACCGAAGACTGCCAAGCGCGGTCAGCGCGGGGCTGCTTGGCGGTCCCGAACGTCGGATGCTTGTACGGAAAGTGCCGCTGGCTAGCTGCTGGCCTCATTTGTTCATTGCCTCGCGTTCTGACGTTAACACTTTAAATCGAGCATTTAGACTGGGGAGAGGTATGGCGCAGCGTTTTTGGGATACTACTCATGCGGTGAAGACGCCGCAACAGCTGTCCATACCCACTGAGGAGATTCCAATGCAGAACCAAATTGCTAACACCTTTGACGAATATGACGCGTACTTGATGTCCCAGCCCCAAGTCTCCCGACTGGCAGACCGCTTTGATAGCCAACGTCGCAAAGCCTCCGCTGCGTCTAGAAACATCGTGGACATTCTTGTCAAGGCGTCTCATCTGAACGAAGAGGAACTGGCGTCGTTTTTGGCTCATGTGTCCGATAGGTCGGTCAATGAGGCCATCTGGAGGCTTCGTACGCTTGGTCCGAGTCTTCTAGCTGGGCAAGCCGCATATGGTCTAGGCCTGGAGGCGGTGGCCACGGCTAGCTAGTGGCGGTTCGAGACTCTCGCAAATTGCCACCGCGCTACTTATTAGAGCTTTCGACATTTCGGTTATGGCGTCGCCTTCGGGGCGTGTAAGGCCACACCGAACCTCTCTCCGAGAACCTGAGGACCGCGTCCCGTGACGCGGCCTATCGGCTTCTATTGCCTAAAAAAAGGACCTGTTTATGAATCCAACTGATGAGCTAACACTAAAGTACGAAGCGTATCTCAAGAATGGCAATTCCGTGTTCGCAGTAACCCTCTCAACTTACGTCCAAAGTGAGTGGTTTGCTCGAAAGCACATGCACAGCTATTGGCGAAATCACTTCATTTATCGCGTCTTGAAGCAACTGTCCTACAAGCTCAAAGCTAAACTTGACCATGATTATGTGATTGAGCGCTCACCTGAAGGGCACTACCACTTCCATGGGTTACTAGCGCTACCTGCTTCTTCCAGCGGCCAGATCTGGAATTGTGGCTCATTGCGCAAACCTTTGGACCTCGCTCTGAAATCCTTGGGCCACTGCGGGCGCCATCGAATGTTCAAAGTTAATGATTTCTTGATAGAACCCATTACCAACGTCGCTGCTTGGGCTATTTATTCCACGAAGTCGCCTGACTCCATTTCCTGGGAGTAACACCATGAACAAACTACACAAGACGCGTCATTTCCGATTATCCAATGAGCTGGAACTGCAGCTAGTAGAACTGAGCAAGCGAGTCTGCGCGCGCCCGTCCGACGTCATACGCCAACTGATCGCGGAACGCTTCGCAAGAACCGAGCCGACCGCGTGGACTAGGGGACCGCAGGATGCGCGTCTTGATGGTGGGAAGGTATGAGTATCGAAGCCTCGATAAAAAACGCTGAGAAGTCGGGCGTCCACGTGACGAAGGCCATTCTGATCGCCTTGGTGAAGGCCACGGCGAACAAGGCATTCCCCGTCTGCTCCGAGCGCGGCCAAGACTTTGTCGTTGTCAAGCTCAAATCCCGATGAGCTTCTAACCGCTCCAAGTCCGAACGTCGGTCATGCGTCCGCATTTTGTGCCCGATCGATGAACCAACTCACACATGGATTGCAGTTGATTTACGGCCTCCTATATGCAGCGTATAAAAGCTATACGTTCAATTAGGCTTTATAAATGGCTCATCAGAAGCGTTTCATCGGTTACTACCGAGTCTCTACCAAGGCTCAGTCTGCAAGCGGATTGGGTGAAGATGCGCAGCGACGCGCGGTAAGAGAGTTCGCGGCTCGCGAGTCAGCCGAACTTGTGGGCGAATATGTTGAAGTCGAATCGGGCGGCTCGAATTCGCGACCCGTGCTTCGGGAGGCTCTTCGGCTTTGCCAGTCCACTCGAGCAGTACTCGTTATTGCTAGGCTGGACCGCCTCGCGCGAAACGTGTTTTTCGTCTCCAATCTAATGGAGTCGCGCGTGGAATTCATCGCTACTGACATGCCTTCTGCCACGAAACTCACGCTGCATCTCATCGCGGCCATCGCAGAGCATGAGCGTGATCTCATTTCGCAACGGACCAAGGCGGCGTTGCGTGAAGCAAAGTTAAGGGGAGTTCGACTCGGAAATCCCTCCCTCGAACTTGTGCGGCCGCTTGGATTGGCCACGGCGGTCGCTAACGCAAATCAGTTTGCGTCATCGCTTAGAGATGAGATGACCCGACTTGGCGCAGACGGCCCGAAGTCACTCACGGCTCTTGCAAAAGCTCTGAACGATAAGGGAATTCCGACGCGCAGAGGACGGTGGTGGACAGCACAGGCAGTCAAAAATCTCCAGGCCCAGCTGCGAAGATAGCTGAGCTTGCTCCGACGAGTGCGGTCAGCGGTAGACTCCGCACATGGAAAAGACCTCACCTAAGCCAAATGTTGCTGAACCAACTCCCCCAATATCTGCTGCGGTAGCTTTAGAGCATCCTGGAGTACCAGTCGAAGCGGTCGCAGGAGAAGCAACCTCTCGACCGAAACCGATTCTCAGCGCAACAGGCGCGTTCCACGACCGCGCGCGCGACGTGTTAACAGGCGCTTGGAGTGAGGTTCGCGAGATCGCCGACTTGGAAAAGGCCCGCGATGCCAATTTGAGCGACGCTCTTGAACAATTGATTCGAGCAAGCGGCAGCACTTATCCCTTTATCCTATTGACCCAAGTTTTGGGCAAGGTCGCGGATTCCCAGCTAAATGCGATTTGCATACAGAGTAGTTCGACGCTGAAGGGTGCGTGGGACGCGAGGAGTCTTGCGGCTGCTGTTACCGTTCCGTGGAACAAAGATATTGCGAATGGGAAACCGCTTCCGGGAAACAGTGACGACCCTTACGTAAACAATCCTGCTCGATACAAGAACTTCGGCAGTGAAATGGAAGCGAAAGCAAAAAATGGTGCGAACTACAAAGCGCTCGAAAAAATTGTCACTCACGTAGAGACGAGCAACGCAATCGAAGCCGCAAGAATATTGAAGCTGGTTCTAGTTGAATGCCAAAGATTCGTCGAAAGCAAGCCGCAGGAATACTACGGTCCGCCGCGGATAACTACGACGAGGATCATGCAGGCGCTCACGACTTACTTGAGCGACCGCTCTGGTGGCGTGCGATTACAGATCGTTTGCTATGCGATCTACGGGATGCTGAGTGAGATCTACCCAGGTTACGGCGAGATCGAGTCCGAGACGACAAATACTGCCGACGCTGCGTCTAAACGCACGGGGGACATTGAGCGGTTGGTAGGCGGCCGCGTCGAACTTGCGATCGAAATCAAAGACCGAGAACTTACGTCGGCGGACGTCGAAGCTACGGCGTTGAAAGCACGATCGAAAGAGGTGACAAACATACTCTTCTTGGTTCACGGAAGGCTTAGCGTAGACCCAGCATCATTATTCGAGGTCGCTGAGCGTCACTGGCCCCACGGGATCGATATCAATTTCAGCGAGGCGCTGCCCTTCTTGGAACACCTACTTATGACTCTCTCTCCGGAGCAGCGCTCGCGCGCGCTGCGCGCGATACACGACGCCTTACATGAAAAAGGCGCGCATTTTAGTCACGTGCAGCGATGGACAGAGCTTCTGCTTGAAATTCGCTAAATCCGTTTCGCTGCGACATTTGGCTTCTTTGCGACACCTTGGCCGCTGATCGCTTTGAGAATGCTCTCGCCCACCGCACGAGCAAAGGTGGGGGGGACAGCGTTGCCGATCTGTCCATATTTCTGGTTCCGACGGCCTTGGAAATCAAACGAGTCGGGAAAGCTTTGAAGTCTTGCGGACTCGCGAACCGTCAGTCGCCTGCAGTCCGCAATGACACCAGATCGCGGCGCCCCGCCCTTCATCAGCTGCGCATGATATTTTTTCAGGATTCCTTTTGGGTCTAGAACGTGTGTTCGATTCCCGCCAGCCGATGCGGGAATCGTTAACGATGGCGCGTCGACATCTAAAGGTCTGCCTTTTCCGTTCAACAACATTCCGGAATGCGAACTCTTTCGCAGGACGGGATTTTTCGCGTAAACGACTTTGGCGCGATTAGGCTCGTCTTCCGGACAATCAGCAAGCGCATCTCCGACCGTTACATATGGTTTCTTGCGACCAGACCCATGAGTTGGTTTTGGGAAATGAAAGCTCGTACCTTTCGGCACCCCTACGATGAACAGGCGGAGGCGTTTTTGCGGTACTCCATAGTCTGCAGAATTGAGTACTTGCCATGAAACGTCGTAACCAAGGCATTCGAGTCGTTCGACCGTCTCCTCTAAATAACCGTGGAAGCGCGGGCTGGCCAGCCCACTGACATTTTCCATCAGGAACGCGGTGGGCCTAATTTCGTCAACTGCCCGCACGTAATGGGGGACCATGTCCCGAACGTCATCTAGACCAAGCTGCTTGCCCGATACCGAGAACGGTTGGCAGGGAGGACCGCCCGCGACAAGCGTAATCCGACCGCGGAAGGGCCTGAAGTCGACCCTACGAACGTCATCGCAATGGTGACGCGTAAGTTTTAGATTCGCTGCGTGCGTCGCCAGCGCGGTCGGATCAAGTTCAAAGGCGTCGAGAACTGACCACCCTGCTAGGGTGAGTCCGAGCGATAGACCACCAGCGCCCGAGAATAGATCGATTGCGGTGTACTTCATCGCTGCTCGCTAAGGTCGAGTTGGGACTGCGGATGCCCGCCAAACCTGTGGGCCGCCGAACCTCGAGGTCGCTTGGCGATTGGATCGATCTTTTGAATTGGCGACTGAAAATCGACGCCGTGGTCAGCCATTTCGCCCATCAAAACCGCGATGATCGCGAGATGAGACGGCATGCATTCATGCTTCGAATAGTTGGAAAGCGAAACCCTGTTCATGTTCAGCAACTTCGCGAACGCTGCCATGGATAGACCTGCCTTCCCAAGGTTTCGCTGGAATTCTGTATACGTCACTGAAGAATATTACCGTTTGCCTGTGCGCAATACAATAATGTCTTATGTTCATAAAATTATTTACTTTTGGTAGTCACGACGATCACTCCTCCAACGCCTGACTAGCTGGCGGGCGCGCGGATCCCGCTATTTGGAGACTAAATGGCGAGCGGCATGAACAAGCCTGCTAACCCTGGCTATCCGCGGTTCCATTGCCCTACGTAAGTCTGTCCAGTAGGACCGAAGAGAGTTTTGCGGCCGCGGGACCCAATGAAGCAGCAAGATATTTAATCAGCCTTACTATTGCCGTACCTGGCAATCCGCCGGACAGATGCACTTCGCAAGCAACCAGCGGCGCGGCGATGCCGTCCTGTGCGCGGCTGTAGACGACCGCGAGGCTCATCGCGAAGCATCCCAAAAAAAGCCCACTGCCCCCGCCTTGGGGTGAGCTGCGCAGGGCAGCAGGCTTCCCGGGAAATCGTCCGGTCGATCGATATGCATCGCGCTGTCTCGATGGCGTAGGCGCACCCGACCGTTGCCGCCGCTTGTGCGGCGAACTCGGAAAAGCAATGTTCGAATGGACGGCTAGTGTCTCGGCTCGGAGGCCGCCGCGCCGCCGAGCACGCGTTCTATCGCGAGGATCTGCTGTTCGAGTTCCTCGATCTTCTCGCGCGTGCGCAGCAGGACGCAGCGTTGCACGTCGAACTCCTCGCGGCTGACGAGATCGAGTTCGCGCAGACCCGACTGCAGGACGCCGCGAAACGTGGAGGTCAGATCCTCGCGCGCCTGCTGCAGGCCCGGCGGGACGAGCGCGGCGAGCCGCCGCGCGAGTTCATCAATGGATTGCACGTTGATCATCGCTCACCCTGGCGTGTTGTGGATTGGTGCCGTCTTCGTCGCGCGGCCTGTCCCGGCCGACTTCGACTTGCCAACCTTCGCTGCGAAACATTCGACCTGGAACGCTGAATCCGCACGGTCTGCGGTACGGTTGAATTATTGCGCGTGTCGCCAGCGCGTGCTCTGCGGCGATACGTCTTGCCGATCCGTGGGGTCGACCGGTGGCGAGCGCAAGCACTTGCCACCGGTCGGAAGCCTCCTTGCAGCGTCGTTCCGTCGACGCACCTCCCCGCAGGCACAGTCTAGTCGAGGCGCCGCGCAGCGCCAGACGGTGCATTCGTAAACCTTTGTAGGAAAATTCCTACACGGAACGTTCCGGGTATAGTCGCGCCGTCGAAAGCAGGAGTGCGCGCCGATGCAAATGGTCATGGCGATCATCAAGCCGTTCAAGCTCGACGAGGTGCGCGAGGCGCTGGCGGAAGTTGGCGTGCAGGGCATCACCGTCACCGAGATCAAGGGCTTCGGCCGCCAGAAGGGCCATACCGAGTTGTACCGGGGCGCCGAGTACGTCGTCGACTTCCTGCCGAAGATCAAGATCGAGGTCGCGGTCAGCGACGATCAGGTCGAGCGCGTCGTCGAAACCATTGCGCACACGGCGAACACCGGCAAGATAGGAGACGGCAAGATCTTCGTCTGGCAGCTCGATCGCGTGATCCGCATCCGCACCGGTGAACTCGATGCGGATGCGTTGTGACGATGCCGCTGCGTTGTGACGCGGCACTGACCGCTCAGCGCAGCAAGATCCACAGTCCCAAGGCCGCGAACAGCACCGCGGCGCCGATCCGCGCCGCCTTCAGCGGCAGCTTCGCGGCGAAGCGCGAGCCGAGCCAGACGACCGGCACGTTCGCGATCAGCATGCCGAGCGTGCTGCCGGCGACGACCTGCCACAGCGGGTGATACTCGGCGGCGAGCACCATCGTCGCGATCTGCGTCTTGTCGCCGATCTCGGCGATGAAAAACGCGATGACCGTGGCAACGAACACGCCGTGGCCAGCGCCGCGCGCTGCGCCTTCTTCGTCGACCTTGTCGGGAATCAGCGTCCACACGCCGACCGCGAAGAAGCTCAGCGCGACCAGCCACTTCTGTACCTCGGGCGTCAGCCACTGCGCGATCAGCACGCCGAGCGCACCGGCGAGCGCATGATTGACCAGGGTCGCGACGAGAATGCCGAGGCAAATCGGCCATGGGCGCCGATATTTCGCGGCGAGGATCAGCGACAGCAACTGGGTCTTGTCGCCGATTTCGGCGATCGCGACCGCGGTCGTCGCAATGAGCAGGGTCTGCATCGGAACTCCGGCGGGCTGGGGAAGGTGGACGCAAGGGCTCAGCGCATACCGCCCCGGCCCGGGTCCGGCATGCGAGAACCAAAGGTCTTGCCGCAGGGACCGCTGATCGCGGATCCGTCGCGCGCCATGGCGTGTTCGCCAAGTGTGTTGACGCGCGTGCCGCAACGTCTCGCCGCGGCCGGCTACTCCCCAATGGAGTGGCGCGAAGTGTAGGGATGTGGGGTTGCGCGGGCAAGTCCGGGGCCAACACACGGTGTGACGGTTGCCGCGCGTTTGCGGCGACACTGACGGGCGTCCCTTACACTCAATGCCCACGCCGTGACCACACGGCGCCCGCGCTGTCGGAGCTGCGTCGTTGGAACATCGCCCTGTCTTCGCGCTCGACGACCTTCGCATCGACTGTGCGCGCCAGCGCGTAATGCGTGACGACGTGCCGCTCGAGGTCGCCGGATTGAGTTTCCAGTTGCTGCGCTACCTGCTGCGGCAGGGCGATCGCGTCGTCGGCTTCGACGAATTGATCGAACAGGTGTGGGCGCCGGCGGTCGTCAACGAGGAGACCATCACCCAGCGCGTGAAGCTGCTGCGTCAGGCGCTCGGCGACGATGGGCGCAACCCGCGCTACATTCGCTCGGTGCGCGCGCGCGGCTACCAGTTGTGCAGCGTGCCGCGCGAGATCAGCCCCGAAGCCGCCGGCGCTTACATGCCAGCGATGCCACGGCGCAAGGGGGCAAAGCTTGCCTCCAGGGCTGCCATCGTGTCGTTCTGCCTGCTCGCCTTGGGTGTGTGGGCGTGGCATGCGTACCGCCCCGCATCGACGAGGACGAGCGTGCCCGCGAACGCGCAGGAAGAACTGCTGCAGCGGGCAAGGTATTACGCCGGCATCGGCCAGAAAGAAAACAACGAACGCGCGGTCGCGCTGTACGAAGAAGCGCTGCATGCGGAACCGGACGACATTCCCGCGCGCGCCGGCCTCAGTCGCGCGTTGAGCGCACGCATGTGCCTGTACAACGGCGACCCGCAAGCGGTCATGCGCGCGCAGGAACTGGCCGAGGCGCTGATCGCGCGCGTTCCTCAGGACAGCCGGGGCCACGATGCGCTCGCCTACGCATTCGATTGCCGTGGCGATGTCGATGCGGCAATCCGCGAATATGAGTCAGCGGTCGCGCTCGATCCGGCGGCGCGCGTCGACAGCCGCGCATCGGTCGCGAATCTGTATGTGGTCAAGGGTCGCCTGGCGGATGCACTCGCCGCGAACATCGCCGTCGAGCGTTCCGGCGCGAAGCTGCGCTTCCTCGATCTGCAGATCGCGCGCAATCTCGACCTGCTCGGTTTCGCCAGCGAGGCGGAGCAGCGCTACGCGAAGATCTTCAAGCTCTATCCGGACAACACGTTCGGCAACGTGGCCTATCCGCGCTTCCTGTTCGCGCAGGGTCGCTATGCCGAGGCTGAAACGACATTGGCCGAAGCGCTGCAGCGACCACCGCATCCGGACCTATTCGTGCTCGCGGGCGAAATCGCACTGCTGCGCGGGGATCGCGCGCGTGCTGCGGACGCGTTCGCACAGGCCTCGGCGCTGCGACCGCATCAGAGCCTGCCGCAGACGCTGGTACATGCCTATGCCGCGCCAATGGACAGCGCCTGGATCGCCGCGCGCGCGAAGATGCGTGCGAGCGAAGCCGACGACGGCGCACCGGATGACTGGCTCGAGGTCGCCGTGCTGCGGCTTGCCGAGGCGGACCGCGCCGGTGCGCTCGACGCGCTGCGCCGGGCCGTCGACGGCGGCTTTCGCGATCGCGCCTGGCTGCAGAACTCGCCCTTGTTTCGCGGCGTGGCGGACGATCCCGCTTTTGCCGCGAGCATTGATGCGATCAGCCGTGCCGTCGCGGACGAGCGCGCCAAGGTGCTGGCAGCCGCATGGCTGCCAGCCGACCTCGTCAATGCGAAACCGGCAGCGCCGGCAGGATGAAGTCGCGGAAGATTTCCTGTGACTGCGGGTGCGCATAACGCTGGTTGTAGGCACTGCTGGTGATGACCGCGACGAGTCGCCGCTCGGGCAGCACGAACACGTAGTTGCCACCATTGCCGCTCATCGCCCACGCCGCGGTGTCCTTGCCGCCGAGCGGAAAATGGAAACGCCACAGCAGGTAGCCGTATTCGGCATCGTCGCGCGCCTGTGCATGCGGCGACATGCTGGCTTCGATCCAGGCGCTGGAAATGATCTGTTGACCGCGCCAGCGCCCGCCGTCGACGAGCAGTTCGCCGAGTTTGGCCAGATCGCGGCTGCGATAGCGCGTGCCGCCGCCGCCCATGGCGATGCCGTCCGGCGAGAAATTCCATTGGACCGCCGTGATCCCAAGCGGCTTCTCCAGCACTTCGGCAGCGAACGCGTCGAGGTGACGATGGGTGGCGCGCTCGATCATGGCGCCGGCGACGAACGCACCCGCCGTGCAATACGAGAACGCGCGTCCGAACGAACTGTCCGCTGGTTTTTTCATCCAAGGCGCGAAACCCTTGATCGGCAGATCGAGCGCGAACTGCAGCCAGTCCTCGCTCACGTACATGCGCTCTTCGTTGCCGGACGAGAACGAGTTGTCGTCGTCGCATTCCCACAGCGAGCTCATCGTCAGCAGATCTTCGAGCGTGAAGGTGTCTTTGCGCTTGTCCGCATGCTGCAGCGGCGGCTTGTCGGCGAAGTACGCATACACCTTCGCTTGCGCGTTCGTGATCAAGCCGCGATCGATCGCTGCGCCGGCAAGCAGAGCGGTAACGCTCTTGCTGGCGGAGCGGATGTCGTTCAGGCCGTCGCGCGTGCCCGTGTTGAAGTAGCGCTCGTACACGAGCTTGCCGTGTTGCGCGACGATGACGCTGGTGATGCCTTTCCAGGTCAGGTCGGCGACGCGACCTTCGAGCTCGGCAAATTTGGCCGTGTCCCAGCCGATTTTTGCGGCGTCGGCGGTCGCCCAGCCGTCGGCCAGCGCGTCCGGCGCGTGGTAGGCGGGAGCCGGGTCGGCAGCGGCCATCAACGGGCCCAGCAGCAGGGCGGTGAGCAGAGCGGGGATTCGATAGCGCATGGCGCACTCCATCGTTGAGAAGACGCCAGTTCAGCGCATGGCTCGATGAAGTGCCGGAAAAGCGAATGAAGAAGAATGAAGCGCCGCCCATCGGCGCTGCGGCGCCCTTGGCGCGCCTCTCAATCGACAGCCCGGTTGGCAATTTTCGCGACGAACCCGTCCAGGTCCGCCGTTACGGTATTGCTGAGCAGGATGATCGTGGTCCGGATCGAAGCCATGCAACCGCTACGCCTGGGCGCCCACGATCCAGCCGGGGCTCTTCAGCCCGTGGCGTTTGCTTCCTTTCATCGTGGTTCCGTGCCGCCCTCCCGTTTGTCGGGCGGCCCGATGAGTTCAGCTAGTCGGCGACTGCACGATGGCCATAGCTCAGCACGCGCGTCATGCGCCAGTCATCGCCTTGCCGCTGCCAGACCATGACGAACTTCGCGATGCCTTCGCAGCGACCGCTGGCGAGTTCGCAAAAGCGATGTTCGCCTTCCTCGATCGCGCCGTAGTCCTTGATGTGATAGACGTGCAGGGTTCCTGCGACGAGTTCGCGGCGCACCTTGCCGCAAATGTACTTGCGCGTGTTGTCGACTACTTGCTGGCGTGTGTGGGTGACGCCGCCGGTGTCGTGGTAGAACTCGACGTCGGGCGCGAAATAGCGCTCGAAGCCCGGCAGGTCGCAGCGGTTGTAGGCATCGAAGACCTTACCGTCGAGCTCACCGATCGTGCGTGCGAGTTCGTCCTGGCTCGTCGCTGTGGGCGTATCCGTCGCGTTTGCGGCGCAGATCCACGCGACTGCAAGTACGGCCAGCAAGGGTGCTAAGGGTTGTTTCATGGGCGTCCTCATCGGTTGAAGCCACGTGAGCGCCGAAGCGCTGCAGTGCCAGCCGCCGGCGTTTGCTCGTGCGGCAATGCGCACAGGGGGATGCTGTCCGGATCGGCCTAACCGAGCCGGCGTGAAATCGCGAAGAACGTGAGATTGCCGAGGCCGGTTGCCGCTGCCAGTACAGCCACGACGCCGGGCGTGATGTCGGTCCAGTGGAAGGCCTCGATCAGGCCGAAACCGGCCGCCAGCGCGAGCAGCACGATGCCCCAACGCAGCGACGCATGGCGCCGCTGCTGTTCCTCGCCGAGCAGGATCGAGCGGATCAGGTCCTCTGAGCCACCGGCCTTGAGCAGGAGGTAACGCATGCGTGCGTCGACGACGGCCTTGAAGCCGTAGGTAATGCAAAGGAACATCACGATCGGTACGAGGTTGTGTTCCATGGGGTGTTCCTTGGATTCAGTGGGTCGGCGCAATGGATACGGCCCGCGTGCCATCGGTTGCAACCGCTCGCGCCCTGCGCGTATCCGTGTCCGCCATGGATGAGTTTCCCGGATGAGCGCGGACCGCGAGCTGGTCGACGCCGTACTCGCAAAGGCGCCGGGTGCGTTCGAGCGCCTCGTGCTTGACTACCAGGGCCTGTGCTGGCACATCCTGCTGCGCCTGGTGCGCCAGCCCGAGGATGCGCGCGAGCTGTGCCAGGAAACCTTCCTGCGCGTCCACCAATCGTTGCATCAGTATCGCTACGAGAGCGCGCTGAAGTCCTGGATCGGTCGCGTCGCCTACTCGATCGGCCTGCGTCATCTGGAACGTCAGCGTCTGCCGCTGGCCGAGCCGGCAGCGGACGAGGACGGGCTCGCGCCGCTCGAACGCGTCGACGACGGCTTCGATCTCGAAGCCGCCTGGGCCGACGTTGAAATCGCACGCCGGCTGCACGACGCGATCGACGCCCTGCCGCCGCTGCAACGGACCTTGCTGACGCTTTATCATCTCGACGAGCTTTCGCTCGCCGAGATCGCCGCTATCACCGGTCTGGCGATCAACACGATCAAGAGCCATCTGTTGCGCACGCGCCTGCGCCTGCGCGAACGCCTCCAACTCCAGCTGGGAGCTGCCGCATGAACACGCCCCGCGCATTCGACGACGCGCCGATGGAGCGAGAGTGGCAGGCGCAGGAGCGCGCCCTTGAGCACGAGCGACGCGGTCTCAAAGCAAATGGCGACGCCGACGACGTCGGCTATCGGCTGCTCGCGCGTGCGCTCAGGCAGCCGCCGCCGGAGGGTTTGCCGAGCGATTTCGCCGATCGCGTCGCGCGGCGCGCCGAAGCGCTGGGCAAGGCCCGCGATGCCGTCAGCGCGCGCTTCGAGCAACGCCTGCTGCAGGCGATGATCGCGGTGTTCGGGTTGGCGGTCGTCGTCGTCGTCGTGTGCTACGGCGCGGAGTGGTGGCCAGCAACGTCGGCTACCGCACGCGTGGGCCATCTGCTCGGCGACCGCTGGCTGATCGCGCTGCTCGGTTGCGTCGGCTTGAGCGTCGCGGCACAGCGTACCGCCAGCGGTCGGCGTCGCTAGCCGCAGACATCGTCTGCCGAAAGCGCGGCCGCCGATTGACACGCGTGCGGTGGCAACGCATATCGGAGCCATGGATTCTCAAGTTTTCCGCTTCGGCGGCTTCCGGCTCGACCCGATCAAGCGCGAACTCTGGCATGACGACGAACTCGTCGAAGTGCCCGCGCGCGTGTTCGCCTGCCTTCTTTATCTTATTGAACATCGCGAGCGCGCGGTCGATCGTGCGGAGCTGATCGACGCGATTTGGCGTCGCGGCAATGTCTCGGACACACAGTTGTTCCAGCTGATCCTGCGCGCACGCCGCATCGTCGGCGACGAAGCGGAACGCCAGCAGGCGATCCGCACGATCGTCGGCTTCGGTTATCGCTGGGTCGCAGCGACGGAACAGGTCGAATCCGATCCGCCAGTCGTGCCTGCAGCGGCGAGCGCCGACACGTCGATGGATGTCGTCGAATCGACCGTGGCGGAGCCGCCGGTGCAAACGCCGGTCGTCCCAGTCGCGTCGCCGCCGCGGAACCGGCAATGGCGCCGCATCGCCGTCGTCATCGCCGTATTGACGCTGGCGACGCTCGCCATCGTGATGTCGCGGCGTGCGTCCGAATCCGCTCGCGAACACGCCACGGCCGAGCCGACGAACACGCGTATCGCAGTCGTTCCGCTGCATGTCGCCGACGCAGCCGATGCCGCCTGGGTACGCCTCGGCGGCATGGATCTGGTCGCCGATCGCCTGCGCCGTGCGGGGTTGGCCGTGCAGCCGAGCGAAGCAACCCTCGGCGTCGTGATGGCGGCGCAGGCCAATGGCGATGGCGGCGCCGACAAACTGCGTTCCACCGCCGGTATCGGTCTGATCGTCGACGGCGAGGTCGTGCACGCTGGCTCGGCCTGGAGCGTCGCCCTGCAGGCGATCGCGCCGGGCGCGGCACCGCTGCGGACGGTGGCGACCGATGCCGACCTCATGCTCGCGTTGCGTGCCGCAAGCGACAAGCTGCTGCTCGCGCTCGGGCGCAGTGCCCCGGCCGACTCGATTGGCGCCGCGCTCGCTGAAGTGCTGCAACGCGCGCGCGCCGCCCTGCTCGCAGACGATGCCGGACAGGCGCGTACATTGCTCGAGCAGGCGCCGCCGCCATTGCGCAACGATGCCGAACTGCGTTTGCTGCTGGCCCAGGTCGACGCTCGGCAGGGCCACTTCGATGTGGCCGAGAAAGGCCTGACGCAGCTGTTTGACGAGTTTGGCGGCAGCGATGATGCCTATTTGCGCATGCGCGTGTTGATCGCGCGTGGCGCCGCGCGCATTCCGCTCGATCACATCGTCGAGGCCAAAAGCGATTTCGATGCGGCGTTGGCGGTTCCTGGTGCCAACGCATTCGTGCATGCGCTCGGCGATGCCTATGTCGGTCGCGGCGCGACGGGCACCTTGCGCAACGACTATGCGGCGGCGGCGAACGATCTTGGTCGTGCGCGCATCCTGCTCGGCCAGAGCGGCGATGCGCTCGCGGTCGCGCGCGTCGATCTCGAACTGGCCCTGCTCGATTCCGCGCGCGGCGCGCTGGCACAGGCCGGACCACGCTACGAACAAGCCGCGCGGCAGTTCGAGGTGTTCGGCGCGAGGCGGCCGCTGAAGAGCGCCTTGATCGGCTTGCAGGACGTGCAGGTCGACCAGATGCAGAATCAGGCTGCACTGGCGACCAGCGAGCGTGCCTGGGCCGTAAGCTCGGCCACCGGTGACCCCTTGCTGCGCCGCGTGCTGTCGTTGATGCGCGCGCGCATCCTGCTTGCCTGCGGGCGCCTGCATGACCTGCACGCGCTGATCGTGCAGATCGAACAAGGCGACCAGTCCTATCTGGCCGTTTCGCGCGACGACGAACGTCTGCGTGTGCTGCGCACCGAGCTTGCCCTGCGCGAAGGTCGCAGCGACGACGCGGCGCATGAGGCGCAGCCGCTGCCGACGGCATGGTTGCCGGGTGATGCCGATGACTCCCTGCGCGCGAAAGCGGCGCTGTGGCGCCAGCGCGCGTTGCCACCAACGGCGGCTGCGCCGGGAGCGCCGATCGCACCTTCGACTCGAGCGGATGCCGGTTCGCGCGATGCCGCACCGTACCGGCGTCTCGCCGAGGCCGAGCGCGCGCGCGTCCTTGGCCGCTGGGACGAGGCGGACGCGGCCTATCAGCAGGCGCTGGCCCTGGCCGACGCCATCGGCGTGCCGTTGGCAACCGCGATCGTGATCGAATCCTATGTGCCGGCCCTGATCGAGCACGATCGTCTCGCCGATGCGGCGGCGCTGGCCGGCCGTATCGGTGCCTGGGCCGCGGATGACTTCGACTGCGCTCTGCTGCAACTGCATCTGGCGCATGCGCTGGGCGAACGCACGGCCTGGGAGACGACGCTGGCGAACGCGCGCCGGCTTGCGGGCGAACGCGCCATCCCGCCTGAACTCGTGCGCGCACCGTCGCCGCGCGCAGCGGGCTGAGCCCCCCAAATCCAGACCCGAAGCCGGTCGGAAGCCGATCGTAAGGCGTTTGGAATGGACGCCACGGCAGGCCGACCCTTACAACAAGAGGTCCGCATGCTCGCCGATGCAGTCGCCGCCGCGTGCGTGTGCGAGCGGCGCGCGGCGCGGATCCGCACTCTTCTCTCATCCCCGCGAAGGCTCCATGAATCGACACAGCGCTTTCCGCTTCGCCCCCTTTCTGTTCGCGGCCGTCGCCGCGCATGCCGCCCTACCCACGTCGCGTTCGGGCAGCGCCGCCGTCGCGCCGCCGACCGCGGCACACCCCGACACGACGCGCAGTTCGCTGGCCTGCACCGACACCGTGTTCCAGAACGGTCTCGACAACGCGGCGCGCGGCGTCTGCGGCAACGATGCGGTGACCGTCTATACCGATCGTGCCGCATTTCTGGCGGCGCTCGCGCCCGGCTACATCGAGAATACGTTTACCGATGTGGCCGCGGGCACCGGCGGCGCCCTCGACTACGCCGACGGCGGCTTCCAATACACGGTCTTTACCGAAATCTTCGGTGCCGGCGGCGGCCTCTACAACGGCCAGGGCTACATCTCCACCGATCGCGTGACCGATCAGATCTGGGTATCCACCACGCTCGACGATGCGCCGATCACGGCGATTGGCGGCAACTTCTGGTCGTCGGATTTCCACCTGCTGCCGACGAG
>JBDTYM010000056.1:0-26628 GCA_040005635.1 Dokdonella sp.
ATGAGACCTCCCAGGAGCTGCGCTTCAATCGCGAATTGCTCGCTGTCACGTTCGACAACATGCTGCAGGGAATCAGCGTGGTCGATCGCGAGCTGCGCATCGTCGCGTGGAACCGGCGCTACCTCGACCTGTTCGACTACCCCGACGGCTTCGTCTATGTCGGCCGACCAATCGCCGACTTGATACGGCACAACGCTGCGCGTGCCCTGCTGGGTGACGGTGAACTGGTCGGGCAGATCGAGCGCCGCCTCGCCCATCTGCACGTCGGCACGCCGCATGTGTTCGTGCGCGAACGGCCGGATGGCCGCGTCATCGAGATGCGCGGCGAACCGTTGCCCGGCGGCGGCTACCTGACCACCTTCAGCGACATCACGCCGTACAAGCATGTCGAGCGTGCGTTGCGCGAGGCGAACGAGACCTTGGAACAGCGCGTCGCGCAGCGCACCGGTCAGCTTGAGCAGGCCCTCGTCGCCGAGCAGCGTGCGGTACGCCAGGCCGAAGCGGCGAACCAGTCGCGTACGCGCTTCCTCGCCGCCGCGAGCCATGACCTGCTGCAGCCGTTGAACGCGGCGCGCCTGTTCACCTCGGCCCTGCGCCACCAACCCCTCGACGGCGAAAGCGGTCGTCTCGCCGAACGCATCGACACCGCCTTCAAGGCGGCCGAGGATCTGCTCGATGCGCTGCTGGAATCCTCGCGACTGGAGGCCGGCAAGTATCAGACCGACGTCTCCAGTTTCGCGCTCGCCGAGCTGATCGAATCGCTGCAGCACCAGTTCGGCGTGCTGGCGGCGACGCGCGGCCTGAAACTACGCTTTGTTGCCAGCCGCGCCTGGGTGCGCAGCGATGCGCAACTATTGCGGCGAATCCTGCAGAACTTCCTCGCCAATGCGCTGCGCTACACCAGGAACGGAGGCGTCGTCTGCGGCGTGCGCCGCGCGGGGGCGAACCTGCGTGTCGAAGTGTGGGACAGCGGCCCCGGTATCGCCGAAGACCAACTCCACAGCGTGTTCGACGAGTTCCGCCGTGGCAGCCATGTTTCACCGTGGGGCGAGAAGGGCCTCGGCCTCGGTCTGGCGATCTGCGAGCGCATGGCGCGCTTGCTCGGCACCAGCATCAGCGTGCGTTCGCAACCCGGACGCGGCAGCGTGTTCGCGGTCGAGCTGCCGCGCGTGCCGGCACAGGCGCCCTCGGTGCGTGGTCGCGACTCACTCGGCGACACGACGGTACTCGCCGGCGGTCTGCATGCACTTTGCCTCGACAACGATCCGGCGATCCTCGAAGGCATGTCCGCCTTGCTGACACGCTGGGGCGTCTCCAGCGATCTCGCCGCGACCATCGAAGAGGCCGTCGCCGCCGCGCAGCTGCGAAGGCCGGATCTGCTGTTGGTCGACTATCATCTCGACGCCGCGCAGGATGGTCTGGATGCGCTGGCCGCGCTGCGCGCCGCCTGCACGCCGGCACCACCCGGAGCCTTGATCACCGCCGACACCAGCGCCGAGCTGGTCGTGCGCGCTCGCGCACTCGGCTACGCAGTGCTGCGCAAGCCGGTCAAGCCGGCGGCGCTGCGCGCGTTGATCACACAACTCGGACGTCAGGCCGAGAAGAAGCGCGTGATCGTCTGACGCGCTGATCAAGCGCGCTTCGTGATCTGCTCCGACAGGGCGCTCGAACACGTCGCCACGCGGCCACGGCGGCACTCGCCGCGAGAATCGCCGACGCGGCGATAGCCGCCACGGTGTGGCCAGTAGCGGCGGACCAGCCTCGCCAGCGCGCGCGTGCTTCGAGTCTCCACGCGAGCAGGAGCGCGCCCCTTCGCCCGAACGGACGCACTGGGGAGCGGGTCAGCGGTGTGGGTCGGTGCGGGAATTCCTCGAGGATCGCGCAGCGCGCGCCGGCATTCACGCGACTGCGTTGCTGGCACCGCTCGCGAGTGTGTCGGCATCGATCGCGAGATGGCTCGCGAGCAAGGCGACCTGGGTGCGGTTCGACACGCCGAGCTTGCGCATGATCGCCGTCATATGCGCTTTCACGGTCGCTTCGGACACGCCGAGCTCGTAGGCGATCTGCTTGTTGAGCAAGCCCTCGGCGATCATGTTCAATACGCGGAATTGTTGTGGCGTGAGCTCGGCGACCTGAGACGCGATGCTGGCTTCGGCCGGCTTCAAGGCGGAACCCGCGCCGCGCACCGCTGACGGAATCCACAGGTCGCCGTCGAGCACCTTGCGTACCGCCTCGACGATCGTCTCCACGGCAGCCGATTTCGGGATATAGCCAGACGCGCCATGCGCCATCGCACGCCGGATCACGCTGGCCTCCTCGTGCGCCGAAACCACGATGATCGGCAACCCGGGATGCTGGCCGCGGATATGCACCAGTGCCGAAAAACCATTCGCCCCAGGCATGTGCAGGTCGAGCAGCAGCAGTTCGATGTCCGGATGCGCATCGACCGCGGCGTGCAGCGCGGCGACGCTGTCCGCCTCGTGCAGTCCCGCTTCCGGCAATGCTTGCATGACCGCGCGCTTGAGCGCATCGCGGAACAGTGGATGGTCGTCGGCGATCAGGACTTCGCGCATGGCAGGCCAACGCAGAGTGCCAAGTGCTCAGTCGTCCGCCAAGACACGGCGGGATCAGAGACGGACGGCAAGGATTCCGCCTGCGCCGAAACACGCATGATTCTTCTACTCACCGCTGGGTGCACTCATTTGATCAACCTTTCGTCCACCAGGTTCTGCACCACCGATGGGTCCGCCAGCGTCGATGTATCGCCAAGCTGGTCCGGCGCGTTCTCGGCGATCTTGCGCAGGATGCGGCGCATGATCTTGCCCGAGCGCGTCTTCGGCAATCCGGGGGCCCATTGCAGATGATCGGGGCTGGCGATCGGACCGATTTCCTTGCGCACCCAGGCGATCAGTTCCTTGCGCAATTCGTCACTCGGATCCTCGCCGGCCTTCAGGGTCACGTAGGCATAGATGCCCTGTCCCTTGATGTCGTGCGGACTGCCGACCACCGCGGCCTCGGCAACCTTCGGATGCGCGACGAGTGCACTCTCGACCTCGGCCGTGCCGAGGCGATGGCCGGACACATTGATGACGTCGTCGACGCGACCGGTGATCCAATAGTAGCCGTCGTCGTCGCGCCGCGCGCCGTCGCCGGTGAAGTACATCCCGGGATAGGCCTTGAAGTAGGTATCGATGAAGCGCTGGTGATCGCCATAGAGCGTACGCATCATGCCGGGCCAGCCATCGGTGATGACGAGATTGCCTTCGGTCGCGCCCTCGAGGATGGCGCCGGCCGCATCGACGATCGCCGGTTTGATGCCGAAAAAAGGCAGCGTCGCCGAGCCTGGTTTCTGGTCGATGGCGCCCGGCAGCGGAGTAATCATGATTCCGCCGGTCTCGGTCTGCCACCAGGTATCGACGATCGGGCAGCGGCCGTCGCCGACGACGCGCCAATACCATTCCCAGGCTTCAGGATTGATCGGCTCGCCGACCGAACCGAGCACGCGCAAGGAGGCGCGAGACGCCTTCTTGACCGGCGCTTCGCCTTCACGCATCAACGCACGGATCGCCGTCGGTGCGGTGTAGAACAGCGTGACCTGATGCTTGTCGACGACCTGCCAGAAGCGCGATGTGTCGGGGTAGTTCGGCACGCCCTCGAACATCACGGTCGTCGCGCCGTTCGCCAGCGGACCGTACAAGAGATAGCTGTGACCGGTGACCCAGCCGACATCGGCGGTGCACCAGTAGACGTCCTCTTCGCGCAGATCGAAGACGCATTCGTGGGTGAAGCTTGCGTAGACCAGATAACCGCCGGTCGTATGCAGCACGCCTTTCGGTTTGCCGGTGGAACCCGACGTGTACAGGATGAACAAGGGGTCCTCGGCGTTCATCGGCACCGGCGCGTGCTCGGTCGACTGGCCGTCCATCAAGGCATGCCACCAGCGGTCGCGCGGTGGTTGCATAGCCACCGCACCGCCGGTGTGCTTGACCACCAGCACGGTCTCGACGCTGTTCGTGCCAGGCCTCTGCAGCGCTTCGTCGACGTTGATCTTCAGCGCGACCTTCTTGCCGCCGCGCAGGCCTTCATCGGCAGTGATCACCAGCTTGCATTGCGAATCGGCGATGCGTCCGGCCAGCGAGTCCGGCGAGAAGCCGCCGAACACGACCGTGTGGATCGCACCGATGCGCGCGCACGCGAGCATCGCGACGGCGGCTTCCGGAATCATCGGCAGATAGATCGCGACGCGATCGCCCTTGCCGATGCCGAGATGGCTCAGCAGGTTCGCCGCCTTGCAGACTTCGGCATGCAGCTCCCGGTAGCTGATCCGTCGCGAGGTGTTCGGATCGTCGCCTTCCCAGATGATCGCCGTCTTGTCGCCGCGCCGTTCCAGATGGCGGTCGAGGCAGTTGGCGGCGAGATTGAGTTCGCCGTCCTCGTACCAGCGAATGCGGAAGTCGTGCGCATCGAACGAGACGTTCCTGACTTTCGAATAGGGCTTGATCCAGTCGAGGCGTTGACCGACGCGCGCCCAGAATTTCTCGCCGTCGTGGACCGACTCGGCGTAGTCGCGCACGTAGGTGGCTTTGTCGACGCGCGCCCGTGCGGCGAACGCGGCGGAAACCGGATGCAGGGTCGACATGAATCCTCCTTGCGAAACCTCGCTTGCAGGGCGCGAAGTGTGCCACGCGCGCAGCGAGTGCGACGGTCATTTCGACGTTTGTCTGACATACGACCAAGGTTGAATAGGCGCCACACGCGCGCACGCGCAAGCTCCGGTCAAATGCCCGGACGCTGTGCGGCCGCGGCGAGGTCTACAACGGGGAGTACGGTATGGCGAACGTTGCATCTTCAGCAGGCCCGGCGGGCACCGGGCTGAACACGAATCACCGGCGCGTCATCATCGCGTCCAGCGTCGGTACGGTGTTCGAGTGGTACGACTTCTATCTATACGGCTCGCTCGCGGCGATCATCGCCAAGCAGTTCTTCTCCGGCCTGAATCCAACCAGCGGCTTCATCTTCGCCCTGCTCGCCTTTGCGGCTGGATTCGCGGTGCGACCGTTCGGCGCGATCATCTTCGGCCGTCTCGGCGACATGATCGGGCGCAAGTACACCTTCCTGATCACCATCGTGATCATGGGTCTGTCGACCTTTCTCGTCGGCGTGCTTCCAACCTACGCATCGATCGGTGTCGCAGCGCCCGTCCTGCTGATCGCATTGCGCCTGCTGCAGGGTCTCGCGCTCGGCGGCGAGTACGGCGGCGCGGCGACCTACGTGGCCGAGCATGCTCCGCCCGGCAAGCGCGGCTTCTATACCAGCTTCATCCAGATCACCGCCACGTTCGGGCTGTTCCTGTCGCTGATCGTGATCCTGATCTGCCGCAAGACCATGGGTGCCGATTTCGATGTCTGGGGCTGGCGCATCCCGTTCGTGATCTCCGCCTTGCTGCTGGCGGTGTCGGTGTACATCCGCCTGCAGTTGAACGAATCGCCGCTGTTTCAGCAGATGAAGGCCGAAGGCAAGGGCTCGAAAGCGCCGCTGACCGACGCGTTCGGCAACTGGAGCAACGGCAAGATCGTACTGCTCGCACTGTTCGGCGCGACGGCGGGCCAGGCCGTAGTCTGGTACGCAGGCCAGTTCTACAGCTTGTTCTATCTGACCCAGACGCTGAAGATCGAGGCATTCACCGCGAACCTGCTGATCGCCGCGGCGCTGCTGATCGGCACGCCCTTCTTTGTCGTGTTCGGCGCCCTGTCGGACCGTATCGGACGCAAGCCGATCGTGATGCTCGGCTGCCTGCTCGCCGTGTTCACCTATTTCCCGATCTTCAAGGCGCTCACGCACTACGGCAATCCGGCCATCGAAACGGCGAGCGCGACCAATCCGGTGGTTGTCACCGCCGATCCGGCGACATGCCGCTTCCAGTTCGATCCGGTCGGCAAGAAGACCTTCACCAGTTCCTGCGATGTCGCCAAGAGTGTGCTTGCCAAAGGCGGCGTGCCCTACTCGAATGTAGCCGCTCCGGCAGGCACGGTCGCGTCGGTCAAGGTCGGTTCGGCCGAGGTTGCCTCGTTCGAGGGCGGCGGGCTCGAAGCGGCGGCATTCAAGACGCAGGCGGACGCATTCGGCGCCAAGCTGAAAGCCGCGCTGACGACCGCTGGCTATCCGGAAAAGGCCGACCCGGCGCAGATCAATACACCGATGCTGATCGTGCTGCTGACCATCCTCGTGCTCTACGTGACGATGGTGTATGGCCCGATCGCCGCGTGGCTGGTGGAACTGTTCCCGACGCGTATCCGCTACACCTCGATGAGTCTGCCGTACCACATCGGCAATGGATGGTTCGGCGGATTCCTGCCGACCACCGCTTTCGCGATGGTGGCGCTGACCGGCAACATCTACTCGGGGCTGTGGTATCCGGTCGTGATTGCCGCTATGACCTTCGTCATCGGCACATTCTTCTTGCGCGAGACCAAGGACGTCGACATTTCGAAATAGTTTTCGCGCGCAGAAAAAAGGGGCCGGATCGAAATCCGGCCCCCTCGCACTCCCCAGATCAAACTTGTCTCCGCTTGCTATGCGGCGCGTTTGAACAGGCCGATGATGAACAACAGGATGATCGCGCCGATAGCCGCATAGATGATGCTGCCGACGATACCGGTCAGGCCGAGACCGAGACTGGGCAGCAACCAGCCGGCGATGAACGCGCCGACGATGCCGACCACGATGTTGCCGACCAAGCCGAAGCCGTGCCCTTTGACGATCTGTCCCGCGAGCCAGCCTGCGACAGCACCAACGACCAACCATACAATGATTGCAGTGGGGTCCACGCTTGCCTCCCTATTCCGAACGTCGCGGCATGCGACCCGTCGATTGTGCAGCAGAAGACAAGGCCGCGCATGGTGCGACGCGGCGCAATTCGCTGCTGGCTTGGAGGCATGCGTGAACCGCCAGGCTCCTGTGCGCGCGGTCCAGCGCGGTGGCAGGCGCTTCGGACGACGCGATTTCAGCTCGACCGATCGCGCTCGTCAGTGCTGAAAACTTTGGTAACGGGCGTCACGGCGGGTGGCGGCGAGGCAGCCGCGGCACGTTTTCTGCGCAGCGCGGCAAGATCTTCGATGGCCGCCATCGAAGATTCCGGCCGCGCATTCGCAGCGACGCGGTCCGCCGCGAGTGCGAACACGAAGCCGACAATACCGATCAGGACCAGCAGCAGGCCGATGCCGAGGAGGCCGGGTGTCTTCGCGCCGAAGGCGAGGGCGAGACCGAGCACGGTCAAGGCGAGCATGATCCAACGGGTCATGGCGAATCTTCGAGCGACTGCGCTGCGGGGCTGCCACGCTAGCAGAAACGTCTGCGTTTGTTGATGGCCGCCGATCGGAGGATTCGTGCCGGCTGCGCCAACGCTTTATTAAGTCCGAAGGGACTACGATCGGCGGCAGAGGGAGAGACCATGGATTCGCTATCGCAACTCGCGCTGGCCGGCGGGCTCGCTTGGGCGAGTGGCATTCGCCTGTACGCGACCGTGCTGATTGTGGGTCTGCTCGGCCGCTACGGCTACCTGCACCTGCCCGACCAGCTACTCGTGCTGCAGCATTCGTGGGTACTGATCGCCGCTGGCGTGATGGCAGTGGGTGAATTTCTAGCCGACAAATTGCCCGGTTTCGATTCCATCTGGGACGCGCTGCATACCTTTATCCGCATTCCGGCCGGGGCGTTTCTCGCCTGGGGTGCGATGGGCGACGCGACACCGGCCGCGCAAATGGCGGCGGCGCTGGTCGGCGGCCTGATCACCAGCGGCACGCATCTGGCGAAGAGCGGCGGTCGTGCTGCCATCAACACGTCGCCGGAACCTTTCACGAACTGGACGGCGAGTGCCGGCGAAGATGGTCTTGTGCTCGGGGGGCTGTTCCTCGCGATCCAGCACCCGGCCGTGTTCTTGCTGGCACTGGCCGTGTTTCTCGCCGTAGTGATCTGGCTGCTGCCGAAGCTGGTCCGGTTCCTCAGCCGCGTTCTCGGCTGGCTCGCTGGCAACGGCAAGGCGCCCGCACCTTCGCTGCCGGCGCCTCGCGGCTGAGTCCGCGCGCGGAGCGTGTCTGCCGCGCCGCTACTTGGAGGCGTGGACGGCGCGCGCCGCGACCACGACGCCATCGGCATCGGCGTACAGCCACGCCCCCGGTGCGAAGCGGACGCCGGCGAATTCCACGACGCGATCGGCATGCCCGAGGTGCAATCCTTTCTCGCTCTTGCGCGGATGCGCGGCCAGCGCTTTGACCCCGATCGGTTGCGCGGCCAGTTCCGAGCTGTCGCGCACGCAGCCATAGACGACGATGCCGGACCAGCCATTCTTGCATGCGAGGTCGCCGAGATTGCCGCCGAGCAGCGCGCAGCGCAGCGAGCCGCCGCCGTCGACGACCAGCACACGGCCGCATCCGGGTTGCTCCAGCGTCGCGCGCACCAGGGCGTTGTCCTCGAAGACCTTCAACGTCGCAATCGGTCCTTGAAACGCCGAGGCGCCGCCGAAGTCGCGCAAGATCGGTGCACAGACCTGCAGGTCTGCATGGGCATCGCATAGATCGGCCGTCGCCATCCCCAGCTCCCTATTCATGGGATCGATTTTCATCGGATCGATGCTACGACGAAACTCACTCGCCGTTCTCAGCGCTCGGAATGTCCGGCCTCCCAGTAGTCGCGCCGCGTGAACAGGCCAGGCCGCACGAGATCGATGAACGCGCGCGCCTCGCTGCTCAAGTATTTGCCCTTGCGCACGACAACCCCGTAGCTGCGCTGCGGAAAATAAGCGCTCATGTTGCGCACGGCCAGGCGCGCGTGGTCGTCGGCGCCGATGCAGATGCCGGTCACGATCGAGATGCCGAGGCCGAGCGCGACGTAGTGTTTGATGACTTCCCATCCGCCGACCTCCATCGCCACGCGATACGGCACCTTGCGCTGCTGAAAAATCAGGTCGACCAGGCGATACGTCGTCAGCCGTTGCGGCGGCAGAATCAATCCGTACGGCGACAGATCTTCGAGACGCACTTCGCGCAGCGCGGCCAGTGCATGATCAGGCGGCGTGATCAGCATCGGATCATAGGATTGCACCGCTTCGTAACTCAGATCATTCGGCACGTCGAGCATCGAACCAATCGCGAAATCGACCTGGTCCGAGCGCAGCAAAGCAAGGCCATCCTTGCCCGTCACGTTGTGCAGTTGCAGCTTCACGCTTGGGTGGCGCTCGCGGAACGCGGCAACGAACTCGGGCAGCAAGTACTGGATCGTCGAGGTGCCGGCCGCAACATGCAGTTCTCCGCCGGCGAGCCCGGCGCGCAATGCGCGAAACTGCTGATCGAGGTTTTGCATTCCCTCCACCAGCGGCAGCGCGATCTCGTACAACGCCTGGCCTTCACGCGTCAGTACGACGCGCCGGCGCCGTCGCTCGATCAGACGCGCGCCGAGCTCTTCTTCCAGCGCACGAAGTTGCAGGCTGACCGAAGGCTGCGACAGAAACAGGGCTTCCGCCGCGCGCGACAGCGTGCCGAGTTTGGCGATGGTGCAGAACGCGCGCAGCTGTTTGAGCCGGCTGCCCTTGTAGTAGAACCGCGCCGGCGGCGAGCCGGCTTCCGCCGTTGCACCCTTGCCGGAGACGGGCGAGACCTGCTTTCGTCGCTTGTTCAGCATGGCGGGGGCACTCTCGAGATCGTTTCAGTGAACGGAATCAAGCAGCTACACAACTATTAACAATGATAATGCAATTCATTGAAACATCTGTTTTGTCAAAAAACTCAATTCGCCCTAGGCTTGCTGCATAGCATCAAGGATTGTCCATGAGTGTTTTACCGACCCCAGTGGCATCGCCGCTGCAATGCGTGGCGCCGCCGAATGTCGTCAACGCCGATATTCTCAGCGTTCCGGCGCAGGCGTTCCTTGCCGACCTGCATCGACGCTTCGAGGGTCTCCGACGCGCCCTGCTGACGGCGCGGACCCAGCGCCGCGCGCGCTTCGATGCCGGTGAACTGCCGGATTTCCTCAGTGAGACCCGGGCAATCCGCGAAGGCGACTGGCGGGTCGCCCCGATCCCGACCGCCCTGCACGATCGTCGGGTCGAGATCACTGGCCCGGTCGATCGCAAGATGATCATCAACGCGCTGAACTCCGGCGCGAAAGTGTTCATGGCGGATTTCGAGGATTCGACCTCGCCGACCTTCGATGCGCTGATCGAAGGGCAGGCCAATCTGCGCGACGCGGTCGCCGGCAAGATCGATTACACGACGCCTGAGGGCAAGCACTATGCGGTGAAGCCAAACCCGGCCGCGCTGATGGTGCGCCCGCGTGGCTGGCACCTGCCGGAAAAGCATCTCGTACTCGATGGCGAGCCGCTGTCCGGTTCGCTGGTCGATTTCGGCTTGTTCGCTTTCCACAATGCGAAAACGCTGCACGCCGCCGATCGCGGCCCGTATTTCTATCTGCCGAAGATGGAGAGCCATCACGAGGCGGCGCTGTGGAATGACGTGATGGATCACGCCGAAGACGTGCTCGATCTGCCGCGCGGATCGAGCAAGGTTACCGTGCTGATCGAGACCTTGCCGGCCGTATTCGAGATGGATGAGATCCTGCATGCGCTGCGTTCGCGCATCACCGGTCTCAACTGCGGCCGCTGGGACTACATCTTTTCCTACATCAAGACCCTGCGTGCGCATCGCGACCGGGTGCTGCCGGAGCGCGGTCAGGTCGGCATGACGGTGCCGTTCCTGAAAAGCTACTCGGAGCTGCTGATCAAGACCTGTCACCGACGCGGTGCGTTTGCGATGGGCGGCATGGCGGCGCAGATTCCGATCAACAACGACGCGACGGCGAACGAAGCAGCGATGGTCAAAGTGCGCGCCGACAAGCTGCGCGAGGTCAAGGCTGGTCACGACGGCACCTGGGTCGCGCATCCCGCCCTGGTGCCCATCGCACAGGCGATCTTCGATGAGCACATGCCGACGCCGAACCAGCTGCAGGTCGCGCGTGCCGATGTCGTCGCCGATCGCGACGCCCTGCTTGCCCCGAGCGCCGGCACGATCACGCGAAGTGGATTCGCCGGCAACGTCGAAGTCTGCCTGCGCTATCTCGCCGCCTGGATCGACGGTCTCGGCTGCGTGCCGATCCATCATCTGATGGAGGACGCGGCGACGGCCGAGATTTCGCGCGCGCAGTTGTGGCAATGGCTGCATCAGCCGGGCATCGCATTCGATGACGGTGTGGCCATCGGCTTTGCCGCCTTCGACGCGGCACTCGCCGAATCGCGCGCCACACTCGCGGCGGCTTCGATTCCAGGCCAGTCAAAAGTCGGCGCCGCAGCCGACCTCCTCGCCGAACTGACCCACGCCGATGAACTCGCCGATTTCCTGACCCTGGCTGCTTATCCGCAACTGCCGTGAGCAGCCAACGCCGCCTTTCCGCAATCCCACCCTTACCGCAGAACAGAACGAGGCACTCCATGAAACCCACGCAGCCCACGGCCGAACAGATCAAGCTGGACTGGAGCAACAATGCGCGCTGGACCGGCATCAAGCGCAATTACACGGCCGAGGATGTCGTACGCCTGCGCGGCACCGTGCATGTCGAGCATTCGCTGGCACGCCTCGGTGCGGAAAAGCTGTGGACGTCGCTGCACAAGGAGCCGTTCGTCAACGCGCTCGGCGCGCTGACCGGCAACCAGGCGATGCAGCAGGTCAAGGCGGGGCTCAAGGCCATCTACCTCAGTGGCTGGCAGGTCGCGGCCGACGCCAATCTGGCCGGCCAGATGTACCCGGACCAGTCGCTGTATCCGTCCGACTCGGTGCCGGCAGTGGTCAAGCGCATCAACAATGCACTGCTGCGCGCCGACCAGCTGAACCATGCCGAGGGCGACGACAGCGTCGACTACCTGCAGCCGATCGTGGCCGACGCCGAAGCGGGATTTGGTGGCGTGCTCAATGCCTTCGAGCTGATGAAGGCGATGATCGAAGCGGGCGCGGCCGGCGTGCATTTCGAGGACCAGCTCGCCAGCGTGAAGAAGTGCGGCCACATGGGCGGCAAGGTGCTGGTGCCGACGCGCGAGGCCGTCGAGAAACTCAACGCGGCGCGTCTGGCCGCGGATGTGCTCGGCGTGCCGACGCTGCTCGTCGCACGTACCGATGCCGAGGCTGCGGATCTGCTGACCAGTGATGTCGATGCGAACGACCAGCCGTTCACAACCGGCGAGCGCACGGTCGAGGGTTTCTACAAGACGCGCAACGGCCTAGACCAGGCGATCAGCCGCGGTATTGCCTACGCGCCTTACGCGGACCTGGTCTGGTGTGAAACCGGCAAACCGGATCTTGCCTTCGCGCGCCAGTTCGCCGAAGCGATCCATGCGAAGTTTCCGGGCAAGCTGCTCGCTTACAACTGCAGCCCGAGCTTCAACTGGAAGAAGAACCTCGACGACGCCACCATCGCGAAGTTCCAGAAGGAACTGGCCAGCTACGGCTACAAGTTCCAGTTCATCACGCTGGCCGGTTTCCACGCGTTGAATTACTCGATGTTCAATCTCGCCTACGGTTATGCGCGCAACCAGATGAGCGCCTTCGTCGAGTTGCAGGAGGCGGAGTTCGCGGCGGCCGAGCGGGGCTTCACCGCGGTCAAGCACCAGCGCGAGGTCGGCACCGGCTATTTCGACGCGGTGACGCAGGCCATCCAGCAGGGCCAGTCGTCGACCACCGCGCTGAAAGGCTCGACCGAGGAAGAGCAGTTCCATGGCGACAAGAAATCGCAGGCGGCGTAGACGGTTTCCAGCGGCTCGAGGTCGGTGTGGCGCATCGTCGCTGCGCCGGCGAGCGGTGAGCTGCTTGCGCAGCCCACCGGCATCGGAACAGGCCTGAGGGAGAGGTCGTGATCCGGCGACCAGGGGTCGCCGCCGGTTCAACTGCTCCGATGCCGGCGCTGCTGGGGGAGCTGCCGCAGGCGGCGTCCCGACCCAGGACGATTCGGTGCGCACAGCGTTGCGTGGGGCCGAATCGCAAATGCAGCATAAGGATTGGCGTGAACGGTGCGTCGCTGCCTCCGCTCGGTGTGGCGTGAAAATCCGTCGGACTGCGGCAATCCTCGCGCGCGGAGCGATCGCTGGCGGGCCGTCACGCCGGCGATCGGAAGGTGTCGTGATGGGCATTTCCACCCAGACGTGCTGCTACATGAGCACAGCGGGCAGATGAGTTAATATCAAAGGTCAAACCGGGCGGTGGGGGAGCACGTGTGTCCAGCGTCAAGGTAGAGTCGGCCGACAGGATTGCGGAACCCGCGGCATCGCCGCGTGCTGCGCTGTTGCCGCGGCAGCTGTCCGACGCCGAATGCACCCTGTTCGCACAAGCCGGCCAGCGCCGCGATGTGATGCCGGGCGAAATCATCTTCCGCCGCGGTGAACTCGGCCGCAGCATGTTCATCGTCGAGTCCGGCCAGGTCCAGCTCGAATTCGGCGACGGCCTGCCGGACAAGCTGATCGGCCCGCGTGAATTCTTCGGCGAGCTCGTGTTGTTCATCGGCAGCCATACGCGTGTGGCCAACGCGGCCGCACTCGCGCCGACAACGCTGCGTATCGTCGAAAACGATATTTTCGAAGATCTGATCGCAACCGAACCGCGCCTGCTCGCGCAGTTCATGCGTCGCTCGTTCTCGTATCTGGTCGCCAGCGAACAGCAGTTGATCCAGAGCCTCAAGCGCCGCAACGAAGATTTGATGGTCACGCTGGATTCGCTGCGCCAGACGCGCACCCAGCTGTCCACTGCGCAACGTCTGGTGCAGACCGACGAGTTGACCGGACTGTGCAACAGGCGCGGCCTTTACATGTTCCTCGAGCGTCTGGGCGAACAGCGCCTGCCGGGCACCGTGCTCGGGCTACTGCTGGTCGACCTCGACCGTTTCAAGCAGATCAACGACCAGTGCGGCCATCTGGTGGGCGACCAGGTGCTGCGCGCGATCGCCGAGGAAGTGCAGAACGCCGCCTCGTCGAGCGATCTGCCGTGCCGTCTCGGCGGTGACGAGTTCGCATTGCTGATGCAGGTCACCGGCGAAGAGGAGCTGCGCGCGCGTGCCACGCAGATCATCGCGGCCGTGCATTCGCTGCGCTTCCCAGGCTGCAACGATGGCCTCGTCGTCACCGTCAGCATCGGCGGTGCGCTGTGCGCGGACGGCTCGGACTGGGCAGTCTGGTACAGCGACGCCGACGCATCGCTATATGAAGCGAAAGGCCGCGGCGGTGACGGCTTCCATATCAAGCAGGGAATCGGCGCCTAGCGCCACGGCAAAACGCACCGGCACGCGGCACTGCGCGTGGGCAACGGGCCGGCTGTCAGGGCCGCGTGCGTTTCGGCGTAAAAGGAGAGGTCCGGGCTGCTGCGGAGCTTCCGGCAGGGAGTTATGAGACGATGGACTCCGCGGCGAACGCCAGTGCGGAAGCGAGCGGTGGGGTCATGAACGCACTCACACAATCCGCAATGCCTGCGTCAGCGACAGCCACCGTGCCGCTATTGCGCACGCTGGTGCTGTGCGATCTGGTCGATTCCACCGCACTGGTGCAGCGCCTCGGCGATCAGCGTGCCGCCGAACTCATCCGCAAGCACGACCGCGTCGTCCGCGCGCTGTTGCCGCTGCGCGGCGGCCGCGAGATCGACAAGACCGACGGTTTCCTCGCCCTGTTCGACCGCCCGATCCAAGCGGTTGCGTTCGCGCTCGACTACCAGCGCAGCTTGCGCGAGCTCAACGCGAACGAGAAAACCACGCTCGGAGCGCGTGTCGGCATCCACGTCGGCGACATCCTGACCTGGGACAACACGCCCGACGACATCGCCAAGGGCGCCAAGCTGACCGAGGTCGAAGGCCTGGTCAAACCGATCACCTCGCGCCTGATGCAGCTCGCGCTGCCGGGCCAGATCCTGCTGTCCGGCGTCGCCTATTCGCTCGCGCACCGTGCTCAGGGCGAACTCGGCGAGCGCCTCGCGACAGCGCGCTGGCGCACGCATGGGCGCTATCGCTTCAAGGGCATTCCCGATCCGATCCCGGTCTTCGAAATCGGCGAGGAAGGCCACGCGCCGCTGAAACCGCCGCCGTGGTCCGGCAAAGCGCATCGCGAAGTGCCGTTCTGGCGGCGTCCTGCGACGGTTGTCGTCGAAGGCGCGCTGCTGCTCGCGCTGGTCGCGATTCCCGCCTGGTATCTGCTCAAGCCTGCACCGGCGATTGCTTTCGCCAATCGCGATTGGGTCGTCGTTGGTGACCTCAAGAACCTGACTGGCCAGGCGAGCTTCGACGAATCGCTGGAAACCGCGTTCCGCATCGGCCTGGAACAGTCGCGCTACGTCAACGTGCTGTCCGACCTGAAGACGCGCGAGACGGTCAAGCTGATGCAGCGCGATCCAGAACAGACCAAGATCGACCGCGCAATCGGGGCGGAAGTCGCGATCCGCGACGGCGCGCGCGCTCTGATCCTGCCGACCGTGGCCGAAATCGGCGGCCGCGTGCGCGTGACCGCCGAAGTGATCGATCCGCAGACGCAGACCACGGTGTATTCCGAATCCGCCGACGGCGTGGGCGAAGCCTCGGTGCTGCCGTCGCTGGACAAGGTCAATCAGCAGTTGCGCGTGCGGCTGGGCGAGGCGCTGGCGACGGTGTCGAATGAGTCAAAGCCGCTCGACAGGGTGGCGACCAAGAATCTTGATGCCTTGCGTGCCTACGGACTCGGCCAGAAAGAATACGGTGCTGGCAATATGCAGCAGGCGCTCTCGCTATTCCAACGAGCAGTGGATCTCGATTCTGGCTTCGCCTTGGCCCATATTTCGATTGCTCAGATACACAACAATGCAAATGCCAATGAGGCGGCGCTCGAAGAGATACGTGCGGCCGCTTCATCGCGCGACCGGCTGTCTTCCAAGGATGCGCTGTACGTCGAGGCCTGGCAGGCGACCATAGAGGCTCCGCGTGATGCGCTGGAAAAGTGGAAACTGTTGACGACGCTGTATCCGGACTACTTTGCCGCGCAGGGCTTGTACGGATACTTCAACTGGCAGTATGCGAACAAATACGATGAAGCGATAGCTGCACTCACGAAGGCGGCTGCCCAGCAGAATCCGCACCGGGATATCAGCGAATATGTATTGGGCGTGCTCTATCTGGGCAAGGAACGCTACAACGAGGCATTGGGTCACTTGAAGAATGCGGCCAGCCGGGGGTTGGCCGATGTCAGCTATCAGCGTTATGCCTACGCAGCCCAGAGGCAGTTCGAAAATGCAGAGAAAGCGAACCCGGCGGGCGCCGCCGCGGAGTCCGACGTCAGCCTCTCGGTTGATCGCGGCGATTGGGCCCGCGTATGGTCGCTCCTAGACGCACCGCAGCCCACAGCCGCCGCGTCGACCAATGCCCGAGCGCAGAGTTTGATTGCGCTGAGTCTGCATTCGGCGGTGGGCGACGAACGAATCAATCCTGCGCGACTAAAAGCGGCTATCGAAGCCGAAAAGCTCGCCTCGACACTAGGCACGCCTGCGGATCGAGCCGAAGCGAACTTTCGAGCATTGTTCACCGCGTTCATCGCTGCGCAGAACCAGGATACCGAGCTGGCGAAATCCCTATCCAGATCGGTCAATGAGGGCGCGGCCAGATCTGGATACCCCACAATTGCGAATATGGAGCGCGTCCTGGATGCCGAACTGGCGCGTTCGGCGGACGATCACAAGAACGCTGTCGAAAAGCTCAGGGCGCTCATGGACGGCAATGAACTGCTGGTCACTCATGTTGCGCTAATGGAGGCTTATGCGAGCGCTGGACAATACGATGCCGCTCGAACCGAAGCGCGTTGGCTTTCCTCGCACAGGGGCAGAGCTTATACGGAGTACAACGCCGACTGGGTTCTGCGACCTTACAATGTTGCCCAGACCACGCTTGCGCTTCTGCGGGAAGCAGAACTTTCGCAGCGATTGAACGATAAGAGCGCGTCCAGCCACGCCGTGGAGGAATTCCTGAAAGCATGGCCCGATGCCGGACGAAGCGCATCCATTCAACAAAGGCTGAAAAGCCTGCAGCCTTGATAGTTCCGCGGTCTTCGTTTTTTCAATGGCAGCGCTAGGCGGTAGTGCCCACTTTCAAATGTGGGCTTATCATCGACAAGCAGGCGTTGACGCCTTTTTCTTTGAACTCGTCATGCGCTTTTTGCAGCGCTTTGCTATCCACGAGCGTTGCCGGTGCGAGGCAAGCTGCGTTCAAATTGACGACCGTTTCGTGCGGAATGCCGAACTCGACCAATGCTGCGGCAGGCTTCTCCTCAAACCGCTGACGGAAGCCAGGATTGGTAGCGAGCTCCAAGAGCAGCTTGAGAGCTTGTGCGTTGGTCAGCGTAGCGTCGCTCATAGTGAATTCCTTTGGGGCACGACTGCGGTCGCGCAGTCTTCGATCGTATGGCCGCTCAGTTTCTGGCACCCAATCGGCCGAATATGCAGCCGAGCCAGTACCTACGGTCCGCAGCAGGCGACGCCGAGTCTAGTCGCTGCCAGATGACGACGGCAATTGCCAGCACGTAAAAGCGGTGGCGCCCCTGCGATATGACGATAGGCCGAGCCAGGAAAGTTAGATGCGAGTACGTCGCTGCGCCACGGTAATGCTAGAGCCGCGAGAACGGGTCGAGTTCGATCTCGCCTTGCTAATCGCCGGGGAGGACGGGCTGCGGCACGTGGTCGAGTGGATCGCGTTCGCACCCCACGTCGATGGAGAAATCGTCTTGACCTCCAACGAAGTGGCCGCGCTTGGCTCAGTGTCGCCTTCGCGCTGGATCGACCCGGCCGAGCTGACGGCGACATTCCCGCCTCAAGTCTTCGACGCGCTACTGGAAAAGCACCTGTTGGTTGGGGAAGCGGACGAAAGCAGCCGGCGCGATCAGGTTTTGCGTGATACCCACTGGCGCGCGATGTCGGCAGCCATGCACTATGCCTCGCGCTGGCGTGCCGTCGACACCGAGGAGATCGATCGTCAGTTCGCCGAGCAAGTCGACGAGAGCCTACTCGATCGACTGGGTGCAGCACCTCCACCCACGATCGAATACGCGGCTGCGGCACTGCGACGACCGCTTCCCCGACCGCGAACTACCGTCCTTGACGATCTGCTCGATCGTCGCGTCACCTGTCGCAACTACGACGATTCGCGCAAGCTGACGATGGCTGAATTCTCGTCCGTGCTGTATCGCACCTTCGGCGCGCGCGCAGTCAACGACTATGCACCGGGCGTGCAGCTACTGAAGAAAGGTGTCCCCTCCGCCGGCGGCCTGCATCCGACAGAAGCCTACCTGCTCGTGCAACACGTCGATGGCGTCGAGTCCGGTTTGTATCACTATCATCCGATCGACCATGCGCTGGAGCCGATCAAGGCCTTGAGCCGCGAAGAGGCAACCAACCTCGCGAAACGCTTCGTTGCCGCGCAGGCTTATTTCATCGACGCACACGTGCTGGTCATTCCAACCAGCCGTTTCGTGCGAAATTTCTGGAAGTACCGCAACCACGCCAAGGCCTACCGCGCGCTGATTCTCGACGTCGGTCACCTGTCGCAGACGCTGTATCTCGCCGCGACTGAGCTCGGTCTGGCCGCCTTCATCACCGCTGCGATCAACGAGGTCGATATCGAGGAAGCCTTTGGCCTCGACCCACTCGAAGAAGGCCCGCTGGCAGTCTGCGGCTTCGGCATCCGCGCGCCCGAGCGTACCGAGGTCGAGTTCGATCCGCTCAGCGTGGTGTGGCCAACCGTCTAGCGGCCGTCGCCCACCGTCCGCCGGCTGTGCTGGCAAGCTCGCACCAGACATAGCAGAATCGTCCGAAGGCCAGCGCAAGGGGACCGTCAAGCGTGACGGCAGCCGTTCCGAACGAAGGTGTCGACAGCGCCGCACGACGTGCGACGTCGGTGCTGCGCACGCTCGTCGTTTGCGACATGGTCGATTCGACCGCCCTGGTCGAGCGGCTTGGCGATCAACGTGCAGCGGAACTGTTCCGCAAGCACGATCGTCTCGCGCGCGCGTTGATGCAACAACATGGCGGTCGCGAGATCGACAAGACCGACGGCTTTCTGCTGATGTTCGAACGGCCGATCGAGGCCGTCGCATTCGCGCTCGCGTATCTGGCTGAGATTGCCACGCTCGACACGGCCGGCGCGACGCCGCTCGCGGCTCGCTTCGGCATTCATGTCGGCGAAGTCGTGCTGTGGGACAACCTCGCGCAGGACGTGCAGAACGGCGCCAAGCCGACCGAGGTCGAAGGCCTGGTCAAGCCGGTCGCCGCACGCCTGATGCAGCTCGCGCTGCCGAACCAGATCCTGCTATCGGGCGTCGCCTACGACATCGCGCATCGTGCGCAGGGTGAGCTCGGCGAACGGCTTGCGCGCGTGCGCTGGCGCACGCACGGTCGCTACCGTTTCAAGGGCGTGCCGGATCCGGTGCCGGTGTTCGAGGTGGGCGAAGAAGGCTTTGCACCGCTGAAGCCGCCGCCGTGGTCCGGCAAGGCGCATCGCGAGGTGCCGTTTTGGCGTCGACCGGCGACCGTCGTGATCGAAGGCGCACTGCTGCTGGTCATGATCGCGATTCCCGCCTGGTACCTGTTTCAGCCCGCGCCGGCGATCGCCTTCGCCAACCGCGACTGGGTCGTCGTCGGCGATATCAAGAACCTGACCAGCCAGAAGGTCTTCGACGACTCGCTGCGGACCGCATTTCGCGTCGGTCTGGAGCAGTCGCGCTACGTCAACGTACTGCCCGAGCTGCAGGTGCGCTCGGCACTGAAGCGCATGGAGCGCGACCCCGCGACCAGCGCGATCGATCGCGCGACGGGTTCCGAGGTTGCGTTGCGCGAGAATGCGCGTGCGCTGATCCTCCCCACGATTGCCGAAGTCGGCGGGCGCGTGCGCCTGACCGCCGAAGTCGTCGATCCGAACACGCAGACCTCGGTCTACAGCGACTCGGTCGACGGCATCGGCGAGGAATCGGTGCTGCCGAGCATGGATGACTTGCTCAAGAAGATGCGCGGTCGTCTCGGCGAGTCGATGGCGGCGATCGGCACCACCTCGGCGCCGCTTGCGCAGATTACGACGAGCAACCTCGAGGCGCTGCGGGCGCTTGCCAAGGCGGAAGAGGAATATGGCGGCGGCAAGATCAACGACGCGCTGCTGCTGCTGAAGGAAGCCCTGAGGCTCGATCCGAAGTTCGCCCTGGCGTGGTGCCGGCTGAGCACGATCGAGAATGCCTTTCTCAATGATTCGAAGGCGGCCTATGCGAGTCTGCAGTCGGCGCAGGCGAACAAGGAACGCCTGAGCGCGCGTGAGCAACTCTTCCTCGAAGGCACGCTGGCGCAGTTCGAGGATGCCAACAAGTGGATCGAGAAATGGAGCGTGGCCGTCCAACTCTATCCGGATGCGACCGCCGCGCAGCAGAACCTCGGACTCGGCTACTACTGGTACCAGCATCGCTTCGACGAAGCCGTCCCGCACTTCAAGGCGGTCGCCGATTCGCGCCATCCGCTGCGCGCGTTGAGCTGGGTTGCCCTGGCGATGATCGAGACCGAGCGCGGCAACGACGCGGCGGCGATGGCGTATCTGGAAGAGAGCAAGAAACTGGGCGCAGTGATGCCGCACTTCGAAGATGTAGCGACCGATCTTGCAGCACAACGCTATGAGGCGGTGAAGACGCGCCTGGATGCGACGCCGGCCACACTGCCCGATTCGATCCAGGCCGAGAAACATCTCAAGCTCGCCGCACTCGCGATCGACCAGGGTCACGACGACGTCGCGCGACAGGCTCTTGTCAGCGCGACGGACACGAGCGCAAAAACCGCCTCGCAGGGCCAGCATGCGCGCATTCTGCTGGCGCGCTCAGCATGGCAACTGTCGTTGGATCAACCCGATGCGAAGCGCGCGCTCGGCGAGCTGATTGCCACTGAAAGCAAACGCGCCAGGGAGCAAGGTCCCTCGGTCGATGGCAGCGCTTCGATCCATCTGGCCTTGGGTGCGATGCAGGCCGCGCGCGCCGGCGAGCCGAAGCTCGGCCGTGCCGCGCTCGACGCCGTGCGTGGTCCCGCGCTCGATCATGGCTACTACGATCGCGGTGCGCTGTGGCGCAGTGCTGATTGCGAAGTGCAGTTCGCGGCCGACGCGCAAAAGCGTATCGCGTGCCTGACCGTTCTGATCGATGGTCGCGAGTACTACCAGACCCACGTTGCCTTGCAGCTCGCTTACCGGGCCGCAAATGACGCGGAACACGCGCAGCAACAAACGCATTGGCTGCAACGGCATCGTGGGCAGGCGGTTGCGGAACTGGAAAACGAGGCGGCGCTGATCCCGAACCTGCTCGCGCTGCGCCAGGTCACGGCCGAGGCTGCGGCCTCGCACTGAGGCGCCCGAGCCGGCCCGCCGACGGGGCCGCTTGCCATCTGTCGTGCGACGATCGCCTCCGGCCGGATGTGCGGCCGGAGGACGGACGCGAGCCGCTTATTTCGCGCCGATCACGATGAACACAGCGATGCAGCTCGTGTCCTGCGGATTGGCAAGAAATTGCTGGTGAATCTTCGCGACCTCGGCCATCGATGGCAGGCTGCGCGTCGCCGGCACCGCGGCCGCATCGACTGCGATGCCGTGCGGCCTCAGCGCGGCAGCCGGATCTCCGAGCATCTGCTCGCGAAAGTCGTGATCGGTCGACAATTGTTGAAGAACCTTTGCGACGGCGTCGTTCGATGGTGCGCCCTTGATCATGATGCGTTTCCCTCCGGGTAGAAGTGTCGTTTCGATCCGACTCCCGCGGTCGGATTCGGGCGAGTCCGCCGGCGCAATCGTGCCGATCCGGCGGTCCCTGGCTGCGCCTTCCGAGGCTCTTTCCAAATATCCATTTGTGCGAGAGTGCGCGTCTTTCTAGCACAGTTCCCCAACCTGCGAGAGTCCATCGATGAGTGAAGATCAGCGCGTGCGCCGCTGCGCTGCGGTGTCACTGCAGCCGCACGAGCGGATGTCGCTCGACTTCACCGCCCTGCTCACGGGCGGCGAAGCCGTGCGCATCGAACACGTGTGGCAAGCGACCGCGGCGCATCTGGAACAGGCCATCGAAATCGACGCGGCAATGGTCGACGCGCTCGGCCGCATCAGCGATAGCCGTTGGGCGTCGCGCGCGGACGTTGCCGCAAGGATCGGCGAAGACAGAATGCGCGCGCTGATCGATGCCGGGCTGGTCCTGACCGAGGGCGGCGAGTCGCTGGCAGACCGGCACGACCAGCAATTGCGCGACATGCAATGGCATCCGCTGGCGGCGATCGCGCACCGCTACTCACGCTGGTCGGCGGTCGACAGCGTGGCCTCGCAGAACGACTCGCGGATTCACTCGACCGCTGACCTCATCGGGGAATTCGGGCCGCCACCCGCGCACCTGCATACACGACGTGACGCACGCGATCGGACGCCGTTGCCGCGGCCATCGGCGAGCGGGCTCGATGAGCTGATGGCTCGGCGCGCGACCTGCCGCAATTTTGATGTCGACAGAGAGCTGGCGAACGGCGATCTCGCTGCCTTGTTGCATCGCACGTTTGGCGTCCAGGGCAGCGATGAGCTGGCGCCCGGCGCTGTCGCGTTGAAGAAGAATCACCCTTCGGGCGGCGGCCTGCATCCGCTGGAAGCCTACTTGATCGTGCAGCGTGTCGAAGACCTGGAGCCCGGCCTCTACCACTACAACGTCCAGGCACATGCGCTCGACCGGCTGCGCGGCCTTTCCGTCGAAGCCGCTCACACCCTTGCACGCACGGCGGTTGCCGGACAGGACTACTTCGCCGACGCGGCGGTACTGCTGGTCGTCGCCGCGCGTTTCGCGCGCTCGTTCTGGAAGTACCGCAAGCACCCGAAGATCTATCGCGCGATCGTGCTCGAAAGCGGCCACGCCTCGCAGAATCTCTATCTGGCAGCGACTGAGCTCGGCCTCGGCGCTTTCATCACCGCGGCGATCAACGAGCTTGAGATCGAGCGGGCGTTCAACCTCGATCCAATGCAGGAAGGCGTTCTCGCCGTTTGCGGATTCGGGCCGCGCGCGCTACATAGGACGACGGTCGAACTCGATCCGCAAGGTGCGGTGTGGGACGAAGCGGGTCGATTGCGTTGACGCATGGTCGTGTCACGCAAGGCGTAACCCCCGCCGCCGCCGGCCGCTGGAATGCTTCAATCCATTCTCCAGTTCGCCGCAAAGAGTGGCAGAGCGTCAGCGCAGATCGGCCGGCGTATCCAGATCGCGCTCCAAGTCGCCCGCCTCGACCGCGATGACCTCGTGCTCGGACCCGCGCAGGAGCGCGCGCGCGCCGATATCGCCGCGCAATTTCGAAAGTTCGCCGAACCAGGCACGTGGCAGTATGGCCGGCACGCCGCGCACGCCTGCATAAGCGCTCGCGACGGCTCGCGACGGTGCGAGCCGCCAGACATCACACAGCGCGAGCAGGTGCGCTGCATCGAGCGCCGGTTGATCGGTCAACGCGACCAGCGCACCGGCACAGCGCGGATCGAGCGCTGCGATGCCGCTTGCCAAGGACGCCGACATGCCGAGCGCGTGTTCGTCGGCGACGACGCTGCGCAAGGCAAGTCCATCGAGTGCGGCGCGCATGCCTTCGGCTTCATGGCCGAGCACGACGACGCAGTCGAGCGGCGCTGTCGCAAGCAAGGCTTGCGCGACGCGTCGCAGCAAGGGTTCGCCATCGATTTCGATCAACTGCTTGGCAAACCCGAGTCGTCGCGATGCGCCAGCGGCAAGCAGGATGGCGCCATGCGCGGGCGCGCCGACGCCGCTCATTGCGTTGGGCGTGTCGTACCAGACATCAGTCGTCGCCACTCGGGCGCGACAACTGGTTTTGCAACTGCGCGACGATCGCCAAGGCAATCGCCTCGGCTCCCTCGCCGCCGAGCGGCAGTCCGACCGGTGCGTGCAGACGCGAGCGCAGCAGCGCCGCAGTGCCGCCGCCGATCTCGGCCAGCAGATCGTCGCGGCGCGAAGCGGGCCCGAGCAGGCCGACGTAACCGATGCGCGTAGCCGCGAGATGGGTCAGGCAGCGCGCATCGAGCAAATAGTTGTGGTTCATGACCAGCGCGGCATCGAACGACGTCCGTTCCAACAATGCGGGCAGCGCATCCGGGCCGCCGCCGTGTACGCGATCGATGCCGCTGCCTTCGGCGAAGCGGGCCCAGCGCTGTCGATGTTCGGAAAGGTCGACGTGCCAGCCGAGCAGGCGCGTGAGTTGCAGCAGCGGTCGTGTCTCCGGCCCGGCGCCGAGCAGCAGCAGGCGAGGCGCCGGACGTGTGGCGATCGCGATCGCCCGATCGAACGCAGCAACAGCGGTCAGCGCCGTGCCATCGCAATCGAAGCGGTAGCGGCGGGTATCGATGCGCGAGCGGCCGACCCGCGCCTCGCCGCGGCCGAGCTGGCCTGGCGCGGTCGCCAGTTGCAGATGGAGTGCGAGCCCGCGCGCATCGGCATCGAGCAGCGCCTCGCGCAGTGGCGACAGCGGCGTCGGCAACGGCAGCAATACGACCCGCGTGGAGCCGCCGCAGCCAGTGCCGGAACCGAACACGCGATCCTCATCGCCGCTGGTGTCGAAGCGCACGTCGGCCGCCTCGCCGCTCGTCAGCACCGCGCGCGCGGCGGCCTCCAGCTCGCCTTCGAGACAGCCGCCGGACAAGGCGCCGACACGCACGCCGCTGTGGTCGAGCAGGATCAGCGCGCCCGGCTTGCGGTAGGTCGAGCCAGCCGTTTCGACGACGATCGCGAGGACGCTTGCCGCGCCCTGCTCGGCCAGCACGCGCACGCCGTCGACGACGGCGCGCTGGGCGCCGAGAGGTGCCGCCGTGAGTGGCTCATTCGAAGACGGCTGGAGTTCGGGGGCGTGCATGCAGAGTGCGATCTATCGTAACGGTCATTGCGGCGAAGGGAGAAATCCAACGGGTCGGACGAGTGCCAGGAATTCACGTGGGACCACCGGCGCGGTTCGCAAGAAGCGACTTCCGACTCCGTCCGGATGACGAACGCCGCGTCGGCGCCGATACGGCATGATGTCATGCGAGCAGCGTTTCAATGCCGGCCGAACAAACGCGCGACACCGCCGAACCAGTTGGCTGGCCGCGCCAGCGCTGTGCCGAGGCGCTCCAGCTTGAGGCCGACCTTGGCGACGCCGTCGTCGGACAGTTCGCGTGCGATCAAGGTCACCGGGCCGAGGCGCACGCGGTCGCCAACCTCGATGGTGTGTTCGAACCGGCGCGAGAAATGCTCGGCCAGCGTCAACGGTGCGTCTTTCACGCGGATCGGCAGCGCGTAGAACTCGGCCACCTCGCCGAGGCGAACATCGGCGTCGAAGCTGAATTCGCCGAACATCTCGCGTTCGGCTTCGCGCGCCTCGTCCGGCGGCGCGAACAGCCAGTCGAGCCGGTACACGCGGCCGGGCGGCGCGAGCATGTAGGCGTAATCGCTGGCCGCGAGCGTGCTGCCGCTCTCCGGCATCAGGATTTCGCCGTCGCGCACGATCAGCGCCAGTTGAGCCCAGTTGGGCAGCACCGCCTTGCCGAGGATCGCCGCGCCGGTGGCGACTTCGTAGCCGACCAGTTCGCGTTCCAGCGATCCGGGCAGATTGAGTTCGACGCGGCGCACCTCGCGGTCGCGATGCGGCAGTGCGACGTCGAGCAGGCGCGCCGCGAGGCCAAGTGTCCATCCCTGCACGAGCAGCGACACCAGCACGACGACGAAGGCGACGTTGAAGATCAATGCTGCGTGCGGCAGGCGCATCAGCATCGGAATCGAGGCGAGGAAGATGCCGACCGCGCCACGCAGGCCGACCCAGGCGATGAAGCCGATCTCGCGCTTGCCGTAGCGGAACGGCGCCAGGCATATGGTCACCGCGAGCGGGCGGCCGACCAGCATCAGGAACGCCGCGAGGCCGAGTGCCGGCCACAGCGCATCGTCGAGCGCGTGCGGCGTCGCCAGCAGGCCCAGCACGAGGAACATCACGATCTGGCACAGCCAGGTGCCGGCATCGAGCACGGAAAGAAGGTTCACGAAGCCGGGTATGTTGCGGTTGCCGACGATCACGCCGGCCACATAGACGGCCAGAAACGCGCTGCCGTGCAGCGCTCCGGTCGCACCGAACACGAGGATCGCGCCGGCGATCAGGAACAGCGCAGCGAGCCCGCCGGACAAGGGCAGTTTGCGCAGCGCGGCCGCGATCGCGAAGCCGCCGAATGCGCCGGCCAGCGCACCGACGCCGAACTGCGCGATGAGTTCGAGCACGAGCGTGCTGGGCGCCAGCCCGGCGGGCGTGGCCAGGTATTCGGCGAGCAGGGTGGTCAGCAGCACGGCGACCGGATCGTTCGCGCTGGATTCGATCTCCAGCGTCGAGCCGACGCGCGAGCGCAACTGCAGACCACCGGCACGCAACAGGAAGAACACTGCCGCGGCATCGGTCGACGCCACCACCGCACCGAGCAGGAACGCCTCGATCGCGCCGAGACCGAGCAGCCAGTGTGCGGCGACACCCGTCAGACCGGCGGTGATGACGACGCCGACCGTCGCCAGCAGCAAGGTCGGTGCGAACACGCCGCGAAAGCTTTCGCGGCGCGTTC
>JBDTYM010000057.1:0-26405 GCA_040005635.1 Dokdonella sp.
CCGATCGACGTGTTCCAGACCGGCTCCGGCACGTCGTCGAACATGAATGCGAACGAGGTCATCGCGCATCTCTGTGCGCAGGCGGGCGCGAAAGTGCACCCGAACGACGATGTCAACAACGGGCAGTCGTCGAATGACGTGATTCCGACCGCGATCCAGGTCAGCGCCGCGCTGACCGTTTCGGAAAAGCTGCTGCCGGCGCTGGCGCACTTGAAGAAGACCCTGGATCAGCGCGCACGTGAACTCAAGAAGGTCGCCAAGACCGGCCGCACGCACTTGATGGACGCGATGCCGGTCACGTTCGGCCAGGAGATCGGTGGCTGGTCGGCGCAAATTCGTTCGAATATCGAGCGTCTCAACGACGCGCTGAAGCGCGTGCGGCGCCTGCCGCAGGGCGGTACTGCAGTCGGCACCGGCATCAATGCGGATGCGCAGCTCGGTCCGCGCATCAGCATCGAATTGACCAAGCTGACCGGGGTGAAGTTCGAGGCCTCCGACAATTACTTCGAGGGCATCAGTTCGCAGGACGCGGCGGTGGAATTGTCGGGCCAGTTGAAGACGCTCGCCTGCACGCTGATGAAGATCTCGAACGATCTGCGCTGGATGAATTCCGGCCCGCTGGCCGGCATCGGCGAGATCGAGCTGCCGGCCTTGCAACCGGGTTCGTCGATCATGCCGGGCAAGGTCAATCCGGTGATTCCGGAAGCCATGACGATGGTCTGCGCGCAGGTGATCGGCAACGACACCACGATCACGATCGCCGGGCAAAGCGGCAACTTCCAGCTCAACGTGATGCTGCCGGTGATTGCGCTCAACCTGCTGCAGTCGGTCGAGATCCTCGCCAATGCGGTGCGCCTGCTCGCCGACAAGGCGATTGCCGGCTTCAAGGTGCGCCAGGACAAGATCAAGGAGGCGCTCGAGCGCAACCCGATCCTGGTCACCGCGTTGAACTCGGTGATCGGTTACGACAAAGGCGCTGCAACGGCGAAGCAGGCCTACAAGGAAGGCCGTCCGATCATCGATGTCGCGCTCGAAACCACGGGTCTGCCGCGCAAGCAGCTGGAAACGTTGCTCGATCCTGCCGCGCTGACCAAGGGTGGGATTCACGGGGGTTCGGCGGGCGGCTGAAGCCATTCACATCCGTCGTGTGGTGCTTGCGCGGATCGTCATTCCCGCGCGGACGGGAATCCATGGAAGCTCCGAGGCCAAACTGGATCACCGCTTTCGCGGGCACGACGTCTGTGCAGAGGATTGGTTTCGACGAGCCCGGCCCGGAGCGAGCGCTCTGCGAAATCTCAATCAAATCCGTTCGCAAAAATGGCGTCCGTGGTCGCGTTGACGCGAAAGCTGCGCAGCTCGTACGGATACATCGAAACGACGACTTGCTGGCTGGCGCCGGATAGCGTCTGTCCGGTCGCCGCATCCTCGATTGCGCCGCTTTCGGCAAATGTCACCGTTGCGTCCGCGATGCTTGCGTCGCTGGCATTGACGACCGCGTAGTAGACACCCGACGGCGTCGCAATCCGCTGCACAGCGATGTTCGCATCGCTGGCGGCGCCGTCGAGCCGTGTCGCCGGCAACGCGGGGAGGGCGAGGAAAGCGGCGTCGAAGCGGCGCGCATAGGACGGAAATCCGCGCGTCATCAGATTGCTGCATAGATAGCCGATGAGGGTCGGATTGCCGTTCGCGACCGCCAGCGCCTCGGCCATCATCGAATACGGTCCGGCGCGCTCGAAGTCCGCCACAAAGTAGCCAAGCGGCAGGTTGTCCATGTCCGTTTCAGGATCTCCGGTCGTGCTCAGCATGTCCTCGTTGAGCGTGTAGTGGCGCACGACGGCCAAACCATCCGGACCGTTGAATTGCGCAAATGCATCCGCGCTGGCGACCGTATATTTGCGATTGATGTCAAAGCTCTGGAAGACGCCTTCGGTGCTCGCATAGTTCTGTGGATCGGCCGCTGGCGTCGAGTGGCCCCATTCGTTCTGACTGCCGTTGTTCGCGCGTTGTTCGGTGATGGCCGTCAGATGATCGTCGTTGGCAACGACCTGATCGATATCCCAGGAGCGCCACCAGACATAGTTGCCGCCAAGCGCGGTCAGGCGCTGGTGCCAACCGTCCGGGTCGTCGGTCACGATGAAATTGTTGTCGACGTCGAAGTTCTGGCCGCCTTCGGAAGGGTCGGGCGTGAACAGCACGAACGCATCGGTGCCGACGTTCTGGCGAACGTAGTCGCGGATCGACACGAGAAAATCGCGGCGCTTGAGCAGCCACCAGTCGACGTAGCGCCCGTGCAGATCGATGTCGGATTGAAGCTGTGCCTTGCTTACGGCGGCGCCGCCGTTCGCCTCGCTGGCGAAACGCGCGCGCGCCGTGTCGGAAAAACTGATCGGCAGGTGCGAATTGCGCGTGCGCAGCCACGCGCCGGCGAATTGTGCATGGCCGGTCTGCATCGCGATGGTGACGTCGAGCAGATGCTGCACGTCGGTCAACGCGGCAGGATCCATCACGTCCGCGTTGGCGATTTCCGACCAGGAAATCCAAGTGTAGGGCGCCTGCGGACCGGCATACAGCGGCTCGGCGGTGCGCTGCTTGCCGTAGCTCGCGGCACCGATCGACCCGGCATATTCGTAGTAGGGCAGCACGTCAAGGCCGTGCGCATTCGCGCGATCGAGCACTTCGGGCCAGTCGGCCGGGAACTGCGTACCGTAGTACCAGCCGTTGCCGCCCCACGGCGTCGCGTCGAAACCCTGGTTGTAGCCGAACTCGAGCATGTCGGTGGTGAAGGTGTTCATGCCGAGGAACTTCAGGATGCGCGCCTTGAATTCGAACCAATCCAGACGCGGCAGGCCGTTGTCGGCCGGGTTGGACGCCTGCACGACCGAATCGAGCATCTCCTGCCGCCAGAACAAATGTCGCCGCGGCAGCCCGCTGGGCGGCAGGTTCAGCGGTTGCTCGTAGGTTGCAGCATCGTTCACCTTGTACAATTTGATACTCGCGACGGCGGCGCCGGCCGAGCCTGCGTCCATGCGTGCGTCGAAGCGCCCGATCGCGACCCAGAAACCATCGGAGGGCTGCATCGTGCGGCCACCGGTATCGCGCGGCAGCTTGAGATCGGAGAACTGCGAATGCAGATAGAACAGCGACTCCCAGCGCTCCACGCGACCGGAAAGCGGCAGTTGCAGCGACTCCGCATTCTGCTGCGCAAAACCTCCCATCGCATCGCCGAGTGCTATGCCGGTGTGGAATCCGCGCGTGATCTCGGCGCCGTAGTTGCGCACGATGATGCTGCGCGACTGGTCCTCCGGATATTCGATGCGCAGCAGATACGCCTGGCCGGGAACTAGACCCATGTTGCGGCCCAGGCGGTATGCGAAGTAGGACGGTGCGCCGCTGTTCGGCAATAGGCGCGTCGTGCGCTCGAGGATCGTCGCGACGTGCGATGCGCCGGCCGGATACTCCTGCAGCAGATGGGCCGCCGCCGGCTCGTCCATCGCGACCTCGTCGACAAGCGTCAGGTCGGCGTCGACAAACGGCGAGGGCAGATAGGCGCCGACCGCACTGGCATCGTTGCCGATCAGGGCGGCCAGGCTCATCAGCATCGCGAATACAGGGCAGCGCGCACGCATCGTCGTCTCCCTCGAGGCGACTCGACCATAGCCGATTCGCCTCGCAGCCGCTGTCGACCGTGCCGCGATGCAAGATGAAATTGTCCAAACCGTGGCGAACGGCACATGTCTAAATGTAGACCTCGACGACAATCTCCGGCCTTTGCGCGACCTGTCGCCATCGCCCTCCGTATTCCGAAAGTCCAGGGAGTTACACCGATGCTCAAGAGACTGATCTTCGCGACCGCGTTGTTTGCCGCGAGCGCTTCGGCGCAACAGAACACCGACATCAGCGGCGCAGAGTTCTCCACTGGCAAGGCGGACGCAAGACTCGCCGCGCTGGCGAAGCAGGCTGCTGCCGAAGGCAAGCGGCTGGTGATCACCGCACCGGCGGATTGGCACAAGGCACTCTCAGCCAAGCTGCGCGCCGGCGGCCATGCCGACGTGGTCCTGCGTGACGGCTTCTACGAGAACGTGCTGGTGCGCGTGGAGGACAAAGCGGAAGAACCCAAGCCGGCGACCGAGAAGGTCACTGCCCGTCCGGTAGCCAAAGCCGTCGCTGCCGCACCGGCCCCTGCTGCGGTCGTGCGCGAAGCGACGCCTGCACCCGTAAAGAGCGCACCGGTCGTTGCGTCGCCAGCGCCCGTCGCCGCGGCGCCAAGCGTCGCCGCGGTGCCGGTCGCGCTTCCGCCCGCGTCCGCGCCGGCCAGCAAGCCCACCGCCGCGACGCCGGTGGTCGATGTAGATGCGATCCATACCCGCCTCGAGCAGTCGCTCAACAGTGGGCGCAGCGCGCGCGGCACGCTTGCCGTTGCATCGCTGCAATCCGGCGACACGATCTATGTCGACGCGCCGGTACGCGCCGTTGTGCGCCGCGAAGGTCTCAAGCCCGAGTTGTACTGGCTGGATGGCGATCTCGACCTGCGCCGCACCGAACTGAAAGTCTTGGCGGACAGTCGCTATCAAGTCATGTCGTCGATTCGCGGCGAAGGCAGCCTGCGCAGCGAGTTCGACACTTCGCGCGTTCTCAACGTGCACGTACCAGCCGATAGCGCGCCGGTGCGCGCCGCGCTGGAGCGCAAGATCAACGAAGGTCGCACCATCAGCGATGCTCTGGCCGCCGACAAGCTGCGCAGCGGCGACATCATCTATACCAGCGCTGCAGCGGCGGTCGTCGTGCGGCGTGAGGGCGCCGACCTGCATCGTTACTGGCTCGACGGCACGATCGATCTGCGCCAGTCCGGCGTGCAGGCGGACGGCGCCAACAAGTTCCGAATTGTCAGCGATACCTTACGCTGAGTTTCGTGCAGGGTGCGCCAGAAGGCGGCGCTGCGGTCAGAACGGTGAGGGCAGGATAGATGCGGTTGCGCGTGCCTGTGGGCCGCATCCGCGGACGATCAGACCGGCATTGCCCAACGGTAGAGTCATCCAACGCCAGCGTACGCAGAGCGCGACTGCGGTCGCTGCGAACGAAAATCCGCAGCGACCGCTACATGGTGGGACTCGATCAGACCGAGGTTTCGACGCGGCGCTGGCGCAGCATCACGGCGCCAGCGAGCAGCAGCAGACCTGCAATCACGCCGATCCACAGATTCGGTGTCGCTAGCAGGCCGTAAACATGGCTGGGGTCGAGGGCGCTGACGACATGATCGTCGTTCATATTGAATGACAGGTGCTCGCGCCCGACGCTGATGCCATCCGCGCCGGCCCAGCTCGCCGGCATCACGCTGAACAGCAGTCGGCCGAGGATGCCGGCCAGATGCAGTTCGCCACCGAAATGCGGCGCGCCGAGCGCTCCCAGCCAAGCGTTCGCGATCAACGCGACGACCGGCAGCAGCACGGCCCACAGGAATGGCTTGCTGCGGACATAGGCCGACCAGAACAGCAGCCAGCCGATCGTCGGCAACGCCCACAACGCGCTGACCGGCAGCATGGCGATCAGCCGCAGCACCATCCCGATAGGATGCGAGCCGAGCACGGCCGGCAATGGATTGAGGCCGTGCGCCCCGATCCACACCGAGACCAGCACGAGAAATGCGAGGTAGGCGAGCGTAGCGACCGCCAGCACGATGACCGGCATCACGAACATCGCCGTCAATGCCTTCGATGCGACCGTCGCGGTGTCCGATATCGGCAGTGACTTCCAGAACAATACGCTGCGATCGCGACGATCGTCGTACAGCGCGCCGAGCAGATAGAAGAAGGTCACGAAGAACAGACCAACACTTGCAATACCCGCGAAAACCAGTTGCACGATGTCGAGCCCGTTGGCGGCCTTGGCGATGTCCTCGGCGCTGATGCTGCGGCGCAGCTCGTCGAGCGAGAAACCAATCTGCACGTGTGCATTGCCGCGGAACACCTCGGCGCTGATGATGCCGAGCACGGTCAGGATCAGGATCGCCCCTGTGATCCACACCGGCGCCCACAAAAATCCGCCGCGGTGTTCCCAGTACTCGCGCTTGAGCAGGAGCGGTAACTTGTTCATGCGTAGGTTCCTTTCATCGTCGCAACGAACAGGTCGGCAATGATTGGGTTCGAGGTGCAGTTCGCCGCGCTTCTCATGCGTAGGTTCCTTTCATCGTCGCAACGAACAGGTCGGCAATGCTCGGCTTGTGCAGTTCGCCGAGTGCGGCGAGGCGCGAGCGTTCGACGCCATCGAACAGGAAGATCGACTTGCCGAAGATCTGGCGTTCGTTGAGCGGCTTCAGCGCACGCGCGGCCTCTGTCTGGTCCGGATTGACCATGACTTCGGCGTAGCGGTCGCCGACTTCGTCCATGCTCGCGGCCAGCACGATGCTGCCGTCGCGCACGAACATGAGATCGGTCAGGATGTGCTCGACTTCCTCGACCTGATGCGTCGTCACGATGATCGTCTTGTTCTCATCGAAATAGTCGGCCAGCAGGCTTTCGTAGAACGACTTGCGATAGAGGATGTCGAGACCGAGCGTCGGCTCGTCGAGCACCAGCAGTTTGGCGTCGATCGCCATGACCAGCGCGAGATGCAACTGCACGATCATGCCCTTGGACAGTTCGCGCACGCGCATGCCTGACGTGATCTTGGTGTGCGCCAGGAAGGCCTGGCACTTTTCGAGCGAAAAACGCGGGTGTACGCCGCCGACGAATTCGATGGCCTCGCGCACGCGGATCCAACGTGGCAGCACGGCGACGTCGGCGATGAAGCAGACTTGCTCCATCAATTCGGTACGCTGCTTGCGCGGGTCGAAGCCGAGTACCGACAGTTCGCCCTCGAAATCGGTAAGCCCGAGGATCGCCTTCAGCGCGGTGGTCTTGCCGGCACCATTCGGACCGATCAGCCCAACGATGCGACCGGCTTCAATATCGAAGCTGACACCATCGAGCGCCTTGGTCGCGCCGTAACGCTTGGTCAGATTGCGCGCATGGATCAGCGGTTGTGTGCCCTGCGCGCTCATTTCGATTCCTCCGATTTCATCTCGTCCATGAGCTGCCTGAGGCTGAGGCCGAGTCGCGCGAGTCGCGCGTGCAGGCCGGGCCATTCCTCGCGCAGGAAACGCTCGCGCTCGGATTTCAGCAGCGCTTCGCGTGCGCCGTCGGTCACATACATGCCAAGCCCCCGTCGTTTTTCCACCAGACTCTCGTCGACCAGTTCCTGATAAGCCTTCGACACCGTGATCGGATTGATCTGGAAGTCGCCGGCTACCTGACGTACTGACGGCAACGGGTCGCCCTGCTTGAGAACGCCATCGAGAATCATCGCTACCACGCGATCGCGTAGCTGGCGATAGATTGGCGTCGAATCGTTCCAGGCGATGCTCATCAAGATCATTCCTTGTTCACGCGGCGCAGGGTACGGCCGAAGGAATAGTAGGGCATGTCGAAACCGCCACTTGGCAGCACGGCGGCCGAGGAAGCGCGCGCCGCGAGTACGCCCATCGGCACTGCTTTGGGGGCTACGCTCGAACTGGAGACGGAGCGGTCGGGGCGCACGGTGACCATCGCCAGAACGGGGATTTCCAATTCCGGTCGCACGATCACCGCCGGCAGCAGGGTCGGCGTGTCCTGCGCGGCGGGCGTCAGCGCGGCGGCGGTCGGCAAAGCGCTGGCGCCGGTCAATGCGGACAAGGACACAATCACCGCACCGGTGACATAGAGCGCGGCGGCGAGAGCGAGTAGGGGGATCAGACGGTTGGGCATGGCGGCCTCCTGCGAGGCGATTGATGAAGTAGTGTTGTAGTTAACTATAACACCAAAAAGATAGCTGTCAAGGGCGTGTTTTGTCGTTGCCTGCGCAGGACGTCCGATCAGGGGCGATGAATTTGGCTGAACGGCAGGAATCGCCAATGTGCGCAAACGGGAACCTTGCGGCGCCGCTGTGTTCAAAGCGCGGTCGGGACGCGATAGGGCGATGCGGGGAGCGGCGTTGCCAACGCCGTACGCCACGTCCACAATACGCGGCCCCGCAATGCGCCCCACCGGCCTTGTGGCAATGCCTGCGGGCATCCAGACCGGCAACAACACCTTACGAATCCTCAGGAGTAGACATAAACATGACGCGTTTCGTGCAGAAGTCCCTTGTTGCCGCGCTGGCGGCCAGTTTCGCGGTCGGCAGTGCGTTCGCCGCCGATGCACCGGCGATGAAGACAACGCCGCCCCCGGCCAAGCCAGGCGCCGCTGCGGCTCCGGCGGCACCGCCCGTTGCGATCGACAAGAACAAGATCAGCACGATGGTTGGAATGGACATCGGCCGCGGCTTGACCCAGATCAAGGACGATATCGACATCAAGATCGTCGAGCAGGCGCTGGAAGCGACGCTGAAAGGCGACAAGACGGCGTTGACGCAGGACGAGGCGCTGCAGGTGCGCCAGGCCTTCATGCAGCAGATGCAGACCAAGCGTGTGGCCGAGCAGAAGGTCGCGGCTGACAAGAACAAGGCCGACGGCACCGAATTTCTCGCCAAGAACAAGAGCAAGGCGGGCGTCAAGACCACCGCCACCGGCCTGCAGTATGAAGTCGAGAAGGAAGGCACCGGCGCGAAGCCGAAGGCGACCGACACGGTCAAGGTCAACTACCTCGGCACGAAGATCGACGGCACCAAGTTCGACAGTTCGTACGACCGCGGCCAGCCGGCGACTTTCCCGCTGAACGGCGTGATCAAGGGCTGGAGCGAAGGCCTGCAGCTGATGCCGGTCGGTTCGAAGTACAAGTTGTACGTGCCGGCCGACCTCGCCTATGGCGAGAATGCACCCGGCCAGATCGGTCCGAACGCGACGTTGATCTTCGAGGTGGAGCTGCTGGACATCGAGAAGCCGAGCGACAAGCCGGCCGCGGCTCCAGGCGCGAAGCCGGCGCCGGGTGCCAAGCCCGTCGTGAAGCCGGTTGCGAAGCCAGCCGCCAAGCAGTAAGCGAAGTTTAAGCCGTCAGCGAAGGCGCGCCGCGAACCGGCGCGCCTTTTGCGTTTCATGTACCGGTAAAATTGCACGATCACTGCAAGTCATCCAAGGAGCGCCGCATGCGCGTGACGATTTTCGGAACCGGTTACGTCGGCCTCGTCACCGGCACCTGTCTTGCTGAGGTCGGCAACGATGTCATCTGCGTCGATGTCGATGCCGACAAGATCGCGCGCCTGGAACGCGGCGAGATTCCGATCTATGAACCCGGCCTGGAACCCCTCGTACGCGCCAATCGAGCCAGTGGCCACCTCAAGTTCACGACCGATGCGACGGCGGGGATCGCGCATGCGCAACTCGTCTTCATTGCCGTCGGCACGCCGCCGGATGAGGACGGCAGTGCAGACCTGTCGCATGTGCTGACGGTGGCGCGCACGATTGGTCAGACGCTTTCGCGCTACGTCGTCATCGTCAACAAGTCCACCGTGCCGGTCGGCACCGCCGATGCGGTGCGCGCCGAGGTCGCACGTGAACTCGCGGCGCGCGGCAGCGAAGTCAGCTTCGACGTCGTCTCGAATCCGGAATTCCTCAAAGAGGGAGATGCGGTGCAGGATTGCCTGCGCCCTGACCGCATCGTCGTCGGCGCCGACAGCGCGCGTGCCGTCGAACTGCTGAAGGTTCTGTACGCACCGTTCAACCGCAATCATGAGCGCATCGTTCTGATGGACGTGCGTTCAGCTGAGCTCACCAAATACGCGGCGAACGCGATGCTGGCGACCAAGATCAGCTTCATGAACGAGATCGCGAACATCGCCGAGCAGGTTGGCGCCGACGTCGAACAGGTTCGGCGCGGCATCGGTTCGGATCCGCGCATCGGCTACCACTTCATTTATCCGGGAGCCGGGTATGGCGGCTCGTGCTTCCCGAAGGATGTCAAGGCGCTCGAATACAGCGCGCGCCAGCATGGCCATGAGCCGCATCTGCTGAGCGCCGTCGAAGCGGTCAATGCAGCACAGAAACGCAAGCTGTTCGCGCTGGTGGAGCGTCATTTCGGAGGCGACCTGCGCGGTCGCACGATTGCCCTGTGGGGCCTTGCGTTCAAGCCGAATACCGACGACATGCGCGAGGCGCCGAGTCGCACCTTGCTGGAGCAACTCTGGCAGGCAGGTGCCAATGTGCGTGCGTACGATCCAGAAGCCGGGGCGGAAGTGCGCCGACTGTATGGGGAGCGTGATGATCTGGTTCTATGCGGTCAGTACGCGGCGCTCGATGGCGCCGATGCATTGGTGATCGTGACCGAATGGAAGGCATTCCGAAGTCCCGACTTTGAACGCATCCGCAGCCAGCTGAAGCAGCCGGTCGTGTTCGACGGCCGCAACATCTTCGAGCCGCGTGCGGTCGAAGATGCTGGAATTGCGTACTACGGCATCGGCCGCGGACGCAGCGTGGCGTCGACCTGATTGCCCCGATGTGTGGCGCGATTCGCCCGCCGGGCGGTCCACTCCCCGCGAAGGATGTGGGCCGATCGTCACATTCGTGAATTCAGCCAGCGGTTAGAGTGATGTCCAGTATCAGGGGGTTTCGACCATGCGTGCTTTGCGACTTTTCGCAGGTTTTGTTGCGGCGATCGGCTTGTTCGGCGCTGCCACGACCGCCACCGCCGCCACCTACGATCGGATTTTCCGCTATGGCCTGGATCCGGCACCCGATGCGCCGGCCAGCGACGCCGAGGCGGCGCGATTTCTGACCCAGGCGACGTTTGGCCCCAGCGTTGCGGACATCGCGCGTCTGCGCGCCCTTGGCTACAACGAGTGGATGGACGAGCAGCTTGGCGCAGGGGCCACGGCCGGCCGGCCGTACGTCGAACAGGTCATCGCCTCGCTCACGACCGGCGGCCAGAACGTCAGCCAGACCCAGCGTCTGGATCGATGGTTCTGGACTGCGACCTATGCGACCGATCAACTGCGTCAACGCATGGCCTGGGCGCTCAGCCAGATTTTCGTCGTCTCCGATCAGAGCAGCGGGATCTCCAACGACATCATACCGATGTCCGAATACCAGGATCTGCTCGCCCGCGACGCGTTCGGCTCATATCGCGCGTTGCTCGGCGATGTGACCTGGAGTCCGACGATGGGCCGTTTCCTCAACAACTATCACAACCAGAAACCGAGTGCGACGACCCAGCCGGACGAGAATTACGCGCGCGAGGTGATGCAGCTGTTCTCGGTAGGGCTGATCCAACGCAATCTCGATTTCTCGCCGCTGTTGAGCAGCGGCAATCCGGTGCCGACCTACGACCAGACGACGATCACGCACACCGCCAAGGTATTCACCGGCTTCACCTACAGCGACGCGCCGATCAACCCGCCGAACTTCTATGGCGGTGCGATCACGAACGCAGGCGCTTACAACCCGATGGCGTGTTGGGGCCTGGAGCTGTTTCCCTACGACAGCAGCAATATGCGTCATGACATCACCGGCGACGATGGCACGTTGAATAGTTCCAAGACGGTGCTCGGGGGTCTCACGATTCCGTCGGGCCAGACCTGCGCGCTGGACGTCTCCGATGAGCTCGACATCATCGCCGGACACGCGAACGTGGCGCCGTTCATTTCCCGCCAGCTGATCCAGCGCTTCGTGACCAGCAACCCGTCGCCGGCCTACATCGGGCGCGTAGCGGCGGTGTTCGAGGACAACGGCGCTCCCGATCACGAACGCGGCGATCTGGGCGCTGTCATCAAGGCGATCCTGTTCGACGATGAGGCGCGTACGCCGGCCGCGGATCCCAGCTACGGCAAGCTGCGCGAACCCCTGCTGCGGCTCACCGCGATCTGGCGAGCGTGGAACGCACGACCACAGGCTGCGGACGAGTACGGCCAGGTCAAGATGACCGGGGGCGTCTCGTTCCTGTCCGCCACAGGCCAGCGTCCGCTCGGATCGCCGACCGTGTTCAATTTCTACGAGCCCGATTTCCAGCAGCCCGGCCAGTTTGCCGAACAGAATCTTTATTCGCCCGAATTCGAGATTACCAACGAGTCGACGACCTATACGACGGGCAACATGTTCTACAGCTTCACGCGCAGGGCCTATATCGGCATGGATCTGCCGCCCGACAACCAGACGCTGCCGACCGATCGCCCCTTGCTGGATCTGTCTTCCTTGCAGGCGAATGCCGCCAACGCAACTGCGATGGTGGATGAGGCGAACCTGCGCATGCTCTACGGCAGCATGAGTCCGCAGATGCACGACACCTTGGTGAACACCTTGACGTTCATGAGCGGCGCCAGTTCGCAGGAACTGGCATGGTCGCTGGTGTACCTGATTTCCTTGTCACCCGAATTCGCTGCCCAGCGCTGAGGCATTGCCGTGACCATGAATCGCAAGAGCCGCCGCGACTTTCTCCGTCAACTTGCCTGCGTCGCCGCCAGCGGCAGCATCGCCTCGCTGATGCCGCAGCTGCGCATGATGGGATCCGCGCTGGCTGCGTCCGCGCCGTCGTCGCTGGATGGCTACAAGGCCCTCGTTTGCTGCTACCTGTCCGGCGGCAACGATGCCTGGAACATGGTGGTTCCGTATGACGCCGCCCGTTTCGGCGTCTACACGGCATCGCGCAGCGGCACCTATGACCCGAATGCGAACTCCGGCGGGCTCGGTCTGACGCTGCCATCGACGGCGGCGCAGATTGCCGCCCAGGTCATTACTGACGCAAATGACGCCAACGGCGCGACCAACCAGTACTTCATGCATCCGAACATGCCGGAGCTGCAGTCGCTGTACACGCAGAACCAGCTCGCCTTCATCGGCAACGTCGGTCCTCTGATTGCGCCGTTGACGAAGGCCGAATACAACGCCGATCCGACCAGCCGCCCGCGTCAGCTGTACTCGCACAGCGATCAGGAGAACCTCTGGCACGTCGGTACCGGGGTCGACAACCGCTACGGTTGGGGCGGCGATTCGATGAACGTGCTGAAGCCGCAGTTCCCGCCGGGCAACAATACGCAGCTGTCGCCCTGCATCTCGATTTCCGGCAGCAACAAGTTCGAGGTCGGCAGCAACCTGTTTCCGTATCAGATGTCGGGCTCGTCGAGTGGGACGACCAATCCGCTGGCCCAGCTGTCTGCCGTGTGCAATCCGATCGGATGCACGGGCACCTCAGGTCAGCGCGATGTCGCGCTCAACCAGCTGCTCGGCGCCGCCTACCAGAACATGTTCGCCGGCGAGTACCAGCAGACCTTCAAGCGTGGACGCGATCTGTTCGCGCTGCTGTACGGCGGCCTCAACAGCACCGATGGCCAGGTCACGACGGCATTTCCGGCCAACAATTCGCTCGGCAACCAGCTGCTCAGCGTTGCGCGCATGATCAAGCTTTCGCGCATAAACAACTATGCGGCTCGGCAGATCTACTACGTGCGCATGGGTGGCTTCGATATGCATTCCGGTCTGATGGGTGGTGGCGGCAACGCACATGCGGCTTTGCTGACCAAGGTCTCGCAGGCGTTCAGCGCATTCTCGCAGGCGATGGCCGAGATCAGCGCCACCAACGAGGTGACCACGTTCACGATGAGCGAGTTCGCGCGCACGCTGTCTTCGAATGGCAGCGGTTCCGATCACGGCTGGGGCGGCATCCAGATGGTGATGGGCGGCGCGGTGCAGGGCGGTCGGCTGTATACCCAGGGCGGCGGTCCACTGACTGGCTTCCCGGACGAAAGCCTCGACAACAACGGCAATTTCAACCGCGGTCAGTTCATCCCCGGCATCGCGGTCGACCAGTACGCGTCGACGATGGCGCAGTGGCTCGGCGTAACTTCGTCGGCCGACCTCGGCACGATCTTTCCGAATCTCTCGAACTTCGACGCGGCACATCGGAATCTCGGCTTTCTCGGATGAGATCGCGTGGCGGCGGATACGCCGCGCGTTCGCCGCGACCGCAATCGGCGTTTCGAAGGGACGCTGCGCTGCGCGGCTGCATGCTCGCGGTCGCGGCGGCGCTGTTTCTGACGCGTCCCGCCGCCGCTATCGGCGATGCGGAAGGGTGCACTGATCTCGATGGCGTGCCGATCCAGTACGTGATCGACTACCAGTCGGCGATCCAGGGCATCTTCGACAACAACTGCATAGCCTGCCATTCCGGCGACAAACCGCCCGCGGGGCTGGATCTCGGCGCCGGCGGATCGTGGGCGCATATCGTGAATGTGCCGAGTTCGCAAGATCCGACCTTCACGCGCGTCATTCCGGATGCTCCCTACCAGAGCCTGCTCTTCCTCAAGGTCAATTGCGATACGCCCGGGGTGGGTCATCGCATGCCGTTCGGACAGAAGCCGCTTTCCGAGGATGATCAGGCCTTGCTGCTCGACTGGATCGCCGGCGGCGCGCCGTCCACGACCACCGACGGGATTTTCCGTTCCGGCTTCGAACTGCGCGGCTGACGCATGGGCGGCAGCGTCCGTCCGTCAAGCTATGCCGCGTCGCCCCGGCCGGTTACCATTCGCGCCCCTTGCCGGTCGTCAGTGGGATGACCGGCAGATTCCTCCGGAGCGCGGCGAAAAAAGCATGATCGGCAAGCGAGCACTGATCACCGGCGTCACCGGCCAGGATGGTGCCTATCTCGCCGAGCTGCTGCTGGCGAAGGGCTACGAGGTGCACGGCCTCAAGCGCCGCGCGTCCTCGTTCAACACCGAGCGCATCGATCATCTCTATCATGAGCTCGACCAGACCCAGCCGGGCGTGCGCCTGCACTATGGCGACCTGACCGATTCGCTGAGCCTGTTGCGCGTGATCCAGCAGGTCAAACCGGACGAGATCTACAACCTCGGCGCGCAGAGTCACGTGGCTGTCTCGTTCGAGGAGCCCGAATACACCGCGAACGCCGACGGACTCGGTGCGCTGCGCATACTCGAAGCGATGCGCAGCCTCGGACTCGGCGATCGATGCCGGTTTTACCAGGCCTCGACGTCGGAACTCTACGGCCTCGTGCACGAGTCGCCGCAGCGCGAATCGACGCCGTTCCATCCGCGTTCGCCCTATGGCGTGGCCAAGCTGTATGCATACTGGATCAGCGTCAACTATCGGGAGGCGTATGGCATGTACGCCTGCAACGGCATCCTGTTCAACCATGAATCGCCGATTCGCGGCGAGACCTTCGTCACGCGCAAGATCACGCGTGGTCTCGCTCGCGTCGTCTGTGGCCTGCAGCACTGCTTGTACCTCGGCAACCTCGATGCGAAACGCGACTGGGGCCATGCACGGGATTTCGTCGAGGCGATGTACCTGATGCTGCAGCAGGATCTGCCGAACGACTATGTGATCGCCACTGGACAGCAGCATTCGGTGCGCGAGTTCGTGACCCTGGCGGCGCGCGACATGGGCGTCGATCTCGAGTTCCGCGGCAGTGGTGCCGACGAGCATGCTGTCGTAGCGCGCATCGCGACGGCGGACGCGAAGGTCACGCCGGGTCACGTGATGGTGCGCATCCACCCGCAGTATTTCCGTCCGGCCGAGGTCGACCATCTGCTCGGCGACGCCCGTTTCGCGCGTGAATGCCTCGGCTGGGTGCCGAAGACGAGCTTCGCCGAGCTCGTGCGAGAGATGGCTGCGGCCGATCTTGCGCTGGCGCAGCACGAGGCGCGCGGTGCGATCGGTGCGCGTCACGGGCGCCACCTGATCGAACACCTGCCGGGTTAGCCGCCATGTCTGCACCCCTGGAAGATCGCTTGACCGAGCTCGAAGTGCGCCTTGCTTTCGTCGACGACACGATGGCGGCATTGAACGATCTGGTCGCGGCGCACGATCGGCAATTGCAGAACCTGCGCAACGTCATGGAACGCCTGCGCGGCGACCTCGTCTCGGTGCGCGGAGCGCTGTCGCACGATGCGCACGACGAACCGCCGCCACCGCATTATTGAAGGACCAGGATTGCCGCCGCCCGCGCAGCGCCGAAATCGGTATGCACGAAGATGCGGGTAGAATGGCCGCTTATCAGCACGCGGCACGGCCACGCCAATCCATGCAAATCGAGCCCTGAACCATGATCGCATTCAACCCCGAAGACCTCCTGACTCTGCTGCCCGAGTTGTTCCTGCTCGGCGCGACCTGCGCGATCCTGCTGATCGATCTGTTCCTCAAGCCCGCGCAGCGAGATGTCACGCATTGGCTGTCGCTGTTCGCGGTCGTCGTCACGGGATTTCTCGTCTGGCACGGCGCGCCGGCGGATGGGCAGAGCGTTGGTGCGTTCAACGATATGTTCCTGCGTGATGGCATGGCGACCGTGTTGAAGATGTTCATCCTGCTGATGACCGTCCTGGTCTTCATCTATGGCCGCGTCTACATGCGTGAGCGCAAGCTGCTGGTCGGCGAGTTCTACCTGCTGCTGCTGTTTGCGACGCTCGGCATGATGCTCTTGGTGTCCGCCGGCAACCTCGTGATGGGGTATCTCGGTCTCGAATTGCTGACCTTGAGTTCGTACGCGCTGGTCGCGTTGAACCGTGATTCGCCGGTGTCGTCGGAAGCCGCGATCAAGTATTTCGTGCTCGGCGCGCTGGCTTCCGGCCTGCTCCTCTACGGCATGTCGATGATCTATGGTGCGACCGTCACGCTCGATCTGGCAAAGATTCACGCGATCGCCGATTTTTCGGCGAACAGTCCGCATCGCAGCCTGCTCGCATTCGGGCTGGTTTTCCTGGTCGTCGGCATCGCGTTCAAGTTCGGCGCCGCGCCATTTCACATGTGGCTGCCGGACGTGTACCAGGGCGCGCCGACGGCGGTCACCGTGTTCATCGGTTCAGCGCCGAAGCTGGCCGCATTCGGTCTCGCCTACCGCCTCCTCGAAGGCGCGATGGGCGGCATGCACGAGCAATGGACGCTGATGCTGGCCGTGCTCGCGGCGCTTTCGCTGGCGGTCGGCAACCTGTTCGCGATCGCGCAGAGCAACCTCAAGCGCATGCTCGCGTATTCGACGATCTCGCATGTCGGCTTTCTGCTGCTCGGCTTCGTCAATGGCACGGCAGCCGGCTACGCGGCGGCGATGTTCTACGCCATCAGCTATGCGCTGATGGCCGTGGTCGCGTTCGGCATGATCATGATGCTCGCACGCGCCGGCTTCGAGGCCGAGGAGATCGACGACTTCAAGGGACTCAACCAGCGCAATCCTTGGTACGCAGGTGTCATGGCGATTGCGATGTTTTCGCTGGCTGGCGTGCCTCCGCTGTTCGGCTTCTTCGCCAAATTGATGGTGCTGAAGGCCGCCGTCGACGCCGGCCAGATGTGGCTGGTGATCGTCGCGATCGTGTTTGCGATCGTCGGCCTGTACTACTACCTGCGGGTGGTCAAGGTCATGTACTTCGACGCGCCGGCGAGCGATGTGCCGCTGGCGTTACCCGCCGATCACTCGTTCCGCTGGGGCCTTTCGGTCAACGGCCTCGCGCTGCTGGTACTTGGTGTTGCCTGGAGTCCGCTGCTGGAATGGTGCAATCGCGCGTTCGCGGTAGCAGCGGAGGTCGCGAAATAAGTCAGCAATGACTTGTCGTATTGCGCGGTTGTCGTTAAACTGCGCAGCTCGGTGCGGGGTGGAGCAGTCTGGCAGCTCGTCGGGCTCATAACCCGAAGGTCGCAGGTTCAAATCCTGCCCCCGCTACCATTTTCATCAGGTCTAAGGGATGGGCCGCCTTGTGCGGCCTTTTTCTTGACAAGGCGCAGGATGCGCCGGCTGCGACTCAATGCAGCTCGCCGATGTTGGATGCGACACAACGGCGAACTACGGAATGGGCCTCGTGCCCATTTTTTGTTTCTGGATTAGGGTTTTTACAGCGAGGCGAGCGGCCATGGATGGTTGCTCTCGACTCTGGCGATCACGGACGGTCGCACAGGTGCACGAAGCCATGACAAGCGAGGAACTCACTGCATTGCTGGCGCCGACGATCGCCGATCTTGGACTCGAGCTCGTCGGCATCGAGTTCAGCCCCAACTCGGGCAGCAGTCTGCTGCGCGTCTATATCGACGAACCCGAGCGTGGCATCACCATCGACGACTGCGAGCGTGCCAGCCGCGAAATTTCAGCGCTGCTCGACGTCAACGATCCGGTCGCCGGGCGCTACACGCTGGAAGTCTCCTCGCCTGGCCTGGAACGACCGTTGTTCACGCTGGAGCATTTCGCGCGCTTCGTCGGGGAGCAGGTCAAGGTCAACGTGAACCTGCCACTGGAAGGGCGCCGCCGGTTTCAGGGCGTTCTGACTGCGGTGGAAGGTGACCGCATCACGCTCGAGCAGGACGGGACGCCGCTCACGATTGCGCACGCGAATATTGCCAAGGCGCGCCTGGTGCCGGACTACGCGGCGCTCGGCATCGCCGCGGAAAAGCGTGAAAGTTTGCCGGCGCGACCGCCCAAGCGGGAACGCGGGAAGAGTTGAAAACCGGCGGAAGGCGCATCACTTCGCTGGGTCGCAAGCAATCGAGTACGGATCGCACGGAACCATTGGAGCCATTCCGGCCGCGGTCCGCGGTCGTGACGGAGTTGGAAAATGAGTAAAGAGTTGCTGCTGGTCGTCGACGCGGTCGCCAACGAAAAGGGCGTGCCGAAGAGCGTGATTTTCGACGCGATGGAGGCCGCATTGGCGTCCGCCGCCAAGAAGCGCTATGCCGAAGAGGACGTTGCCGTGCGCGTCGCGATCGATCGCGAGAGCGGCGACTACGAGACTTTCCGGCGTTGGGAAGTCGTGCCCGACGACATCGTGATGGAATCGCCGGACCGCATGATCCGCCTGATGGACGCAGCCGACGAGGCGCCCGGCGTCGATGTCGGTGGCTTCGTCGAGCAGCCGATCGAGAACCCGGATTTCGGACGCATCTCGGCACAGGCGGCCAAGCAGGTCATCGTGCAGCGCGTGCGCGAAGCTGAGCGCGCGCAGGTCGTCGATGCCTACAAGGATCGTGTCGGCGAGCTGATCACCGGAATCGTCAAGCGCGTCGAGCGCGGCAGCGTGTTCCTCGACCTCGGCGGCAATGCCGAAGCCTACGTGCCGCGTGATCGCGCGATCCCGCGCGAGGCGGTGCGTGCCGGCGATCGCCTGCGCGGCTATCTGTATGAAGTGCGCACGGAACCGCGTGGCCCACAGCTGTTCGTGTCGCGTACCGCGCCGGAACTGATGATGGAGCTGTTCAAGCTCGAAGTGCCGGAAGTCGGTCAGGGCCTGGTCGAGATCAAGGCCTGCGCACGCGATCCGGGCGACCGCGCCAAGATCGCCGTGCTCGCGCACGACCATCGCACCGATCCGATCGGTGCCTGCATCGGCATGCGCGGTTCGCGCGTGCAGGCGGTCTCCAACGAGCTCAATGGCGAGCGCATCGACATCGTGTTGTGGAATGACGCGCCAGCGCAGTTCGTCATCAACGCGATGGCGCCGGCCGAAGTGCAGTCGATCATCGTCGACGAAGAAAAGCATTCGATGGACATCGCGGTCGCCGAAGACAAGCTGTCGCAGGCGATCGGCCGCGGCGGCCAGAACGTGCGCCTGGCGAGCAAGCTCTCCGGCTGGCAGCTCAATGTCATGACCGCCGACCAGGTACGCCAGAAGAGCGAGGCGGAGCAGGAAGCCGCACGCGCGCTGTTCGTCAGCAAGTTGGAGGTCGACGACGAGATCGCGCAGATCCTGGTACAGGAAGGATTCTCGACGGTCGAGGAAATCGCCTACGTGCCGACCGCCGAACTGCTCGGCATCGAGGGTTTCGACGAAGACATCGTCGAGGAGCTGCGTGCACGTGCGCGCGACGCACTGCTCACGGACGCCCTCGCGGTCGAGGAAGGCATCGACGAGAACAAGCCGGCCGAGGACCTGCTCAGCGTCGAGGGGATGGAAGAAAGTCTCGCATTCGAGCTGGCATCGCACGGTGTCGTCACGCGTGAAAACCTCAGCGATCTGGCCACTGACGAGTTCATGGAGCTCGGCATCGAAGGCATCGACGAGGAACACGCGGCACGCCTGATCATGGCGGCACGCGAGCTGGCGGTTTCATGAAACGGTGGGCGTCCCTGCATTGGGCAGGGAAATGCGGAGGTCGCGCCCAGCGCGCCCCGCAGTCGAAGGAGTGAGACGGCCGCTTGTGCGAAGCGCCGCTGATTGACAGCTGCAAGCCTCGCATGGGCCACGGAGTACCAAAATGTCGGACGTCACGATCAAACAACTGGCCAAGGTCCTCGGCACGCCGATCGACAAACTGCTCGCGCAGCTTGCCGAGGCGGGCATGAAGTTCAATGACCCCGAGCAGTCCATCAGCAGCACCGAGAAGGTGAAACTGCTTGGTTTCCTGCGGCGTACGCACGGCAAGAACGAGGCGCCGGTCGAGGCGAATGCCGCGCCGCGCCAGGTTACGCTGAAGCGGCGCACGGTCAGCGAGATCACCGTGGTGCCGGGCCAGCGCGGCGCCAGCGCGAAGACGGTCAATGTCGAAGTGCGCCAAAAGCGCACCTACGTCAAACGCAGTGTGGTCGACGAAGAGAACCAGGCGCACGTTGATCCGGAGCGCGAAGACGCGATCCGCAAGCTCGGCGAATCGCAGCTCAAGCGCGAGACCGAAGAACAGATTCGCGTCGATGCCGAGCGCCGCCGTCAGGAGGAAGACTCGCGCGTGCGTGCCGCCGAGGACGCGCGCCGCCTCGCCGCCGACGAAGAAACGCGTCGCCGCGTCGACGATGAAGCAAAGTCGAAAGGCGAGGTCGCCATCGACACTGCGCCGAAGGAAGGCGCGCCGGCGGCGGCGGCAACGGCGACGCCGGCCGCGCGCGAAGCCGAGCGTCCGCGTCCGGTCGAGCGTGCCCGCGAAGTGCCGACCAATGGCGACCCGCATCGACACAAGCCCAAGCATGGCTCGCACCGTATGCGTGAAGAAGGCGCAGCGGAAGAGGGCGGCGCGCGCTATTTCGGCAACGAACTGCATCTTTCGCAGGAAGGCGCCGCACGCCGAACCGGTCGCAAGCGTCCGAAGACGCGCGTCGTCGAGCAGTCGCGCTCGGGTCCCGCGCACGCGTTCTCCAGACCGACCGCTCCGGTCGTGCGTGAAATCGCCGTCGGCGAAACCATCACCGTTGCCGATCTCGCCGCGAAGCTCGCGGTCAAGGGCGCCGACATCGTCAAGGCACTGTTCAAGATGGGAGTTATGGTCACGATAAACCAGGCGATCGATCACGATACCGCGGTGCTGGTCGCCGAGGAGCTCGGCCACAAGGTCACCGCGGCCGAAGACACCAGCGCGGAAACCACCCTGCTGGCTCACCAGGCGGATGCCGAAGGCGAGCTCAGAACGCGACCGCCGGTGGTCACCATCATGGGCCACGTCGATCACGGCAAGACCTCGCTGCTGGACTATATCCGGCGCACCAAGGTTGCCTCCGGCGAAGCGGGTGGCATCACCCAGCACATCGGCGCCTACCATGTCGCCACGCCGAAGGGCGTCATCACCTTCCTCGACACGCCCGGCCATGCGGCGTTCTCCTCGATGCGCGCGCGTGGTGCGCAGTCGACCGACATCGTCGTGCTGGTCGTCGCTGCCGACGACGGCGTGATGCCGCAGACGATCGAGGCAATCCAGCATGCGCGCGCTGCCAAGGTGCCGCTGATTGTGGCGATGAACAAGATGGACAAGCCGGAGGCGAACCCGGACACCGTCAAACAAGGGCTCGTGCAGTACGAAGTCGTGCCGGAAGAATGGGGCGGCGACGTGCAGTTCGTGCCGGTCTCCGCCAAGACCGGTGACGGCGTCGACAACCTGCTCGACGCGATCTCGGTGCAGGCTGAGGTGATGGATCTCAAGGCGGTGCCGGACGGTCGCGCCAGTGGCACGGTGATCGAATCGAGCCTCGACAAGGGGCGCGGCCCGGTGGCGACCGTGCTGGTCCAGCAAGGCTTGCTCAAGAAGGGCGATTTCCTCGTTTGCGGCATCGAGTATGGCCGCGTGCGCGCGCTGTTCGACGAAGCCGGCCAGCAGGTCGAATCAGCCGGTCCCTCGATTCCCGTGCAGGTGCTCGGCCTTTCCGGCGTGCCGCAGGCCGGTGATGATTTCGTCGTCGTCGCCGACGAGCGCCTGGCCAAGGATGTCGCTTCGCAGCGCATGCACAAGCGCCGTGAATCGCGCCTGGTCAAGCAGGCTGGCAACCGCATGGAAGACATCATGGCGCAGATGGGCGAAGGCCAGGGCCAGCTGTCCCTGAATCTCGTCGTCAAGGCCGATGTGCAAGGTTCGGCGCAGGCACTGCGCGAGTCGCTCAGCGCGATCTCGACCGATGCGATCAAGGTCAACGTGATCGCTTCGGGCGTCGGCGGCATCACCGAATCCGATGCGACGCTGGCGGCCGCTTCGAAAGCCGTGATCATCGGCTTCAACGTGCGTGCTGACGCCTCGGCGCGTCGCATCATCGATTCGAATGGCCTTGATCTGCGTTACTTCTCGATCATCTACGACGTCATCGATCAGGTGAAGCAGGTTGCGACCGGACTGCTCGGCATGGAAGTACGCGAGGAGATCATCGGCGTGGCTCAGGTGCGCGATGTCTTCCGCAGTTCCAAGTTCGGTGCGATCGCCGGCTGCATGGTCATCGAAGGAACGGTCAAGCGGCACAAGCCGATCCGCGTCCTGCGCGACAACACGGTGATTTTCCAGGGCGAGCTCGAATCGCTGCGCCGCTTCAAGGAGAACGTCGACGAGGTGCGCAACGGCACCGAGTGCGGCATCGGCGTCAAGCAGTACAACGACGTCAAGCCGGGCGACCAGATCGAATGCTTCGAGCGTATCGAAGTGGCGCGCACGCTCTGATGTGCCGGCAAGAGGGAATAGGGAACAGAAAATCGCCAATGCATCTCGTCCGTGAGGTCGCTCAGACCTCGCGGATGACGAAGAATACCGACGCGTAGATCCGCCACCGAAGCTGTCTGTCTCCGCTCTTTCCATTCCCTATTTCCCATTCCCCCTCCATGCCCGCCAAATCCTTCAATCGCTCCGACCGCGTCTCCGCCGAGCTCCGGCGCGAGATCGCGTTGCTGGTGCACGCCGCCGTGCGCGAGCACGCGCTGCCGTCGGTCAGCGTGTCCGAGGTCGAGGTCACCAAGGATCTTGATGTCGCCACGATCTACGTGACCACGCTGGTCGGCGACGAAAGCAAGACCGCGGTCGCCGGACTCAACGAGCTCGCGAAGGAATTCCGCCGCGATCTGTCGCGCTCGATGAAGCTGCGCCGCGTGCCGGAGCTGCGCTTTCGCTACGACGATTCGGTCGACAAGGGCGAGCGCATCGAGCAGCTGTTGAAGGGTTGAGGGCCCGTTTCCGAAACCCTGCGGCAATGTCCCGTCCTGCCTGGCGCAACCTCAGCGGCATCCTCCTGCTCGACAAGCCGCAAGGCCTGAGTTCGAACGCGGCCTTGCAACGCGCGCGGCGGATTTTCCGCGCGGACAAGGCTGGACATACTGGCAGCCTCGATCCGTTGGCGACCGGACTGTTGCCGATCTGTTTCGGCGAGGCGACCAAGATTGCCGGTCTGCTGCTGGGCTCGCGCAAGGCCTACGAGACCGAGGCACGGCTAGGGCTGACAACCACGACGGAAGACGCCGAAGGCGAGATCGTCGAGCAACGCGACGTCCCCGCCTTCGACGAGGCGACGATTCGCGCCGCATTGGCGCCCCTGCGCGGTCGCATCACCCAGATACCCCCGGTGTATTCGGCGCTGAAACAGGCTGGGGTTCCGCTGTACAAGCGCGCGCGCCGCGGCGAGGACGTCAGCGCGCCGCCGCGCGATGTCGAGGTCCACCACTTCGAGCTGCTGGAGCAGGCTGCTGACCGCTTGCGCCTGCGGGTCGAATGCGGATCCGGCACCTACGTGCGCAGCCTCGTGCGCGATCTCGGCGAGATTCTGGGCTGCGGTGCGCATGTGACCGTGCTGCGCCGGCTCTGGGTGGACCCGTTCACGACGCCGCGGATGCACACGCTGGAAGAACTGGCCGAGCTTTTCGAGGCCGATCCCGCCGCGCTGGATAGGCTATTGCTGCCATTGGAGGTAGGGCTTGCCGGCTACCCGCAGGTGCAAGTCGATGATGCACAGGCCGCACGGTTGCGGCAGGGGCAGGCCATCGACGTGGCAGCGCAGACGGGAAGGTGCGTTGCCCTGGATGCGACAGGACGTGCGATCGCGCTGGCCGAAATCGGCGTCGATGGACGCCTGCGTTCGCTGCGCGGCTTCAATCGGCTGTAGGCGGCCGATGCTGCCATTTCTGCCCGGGAGCGTTAACTGCTTGTTCCGAGGCCGTTCTGGCAGCTAAAATACGCCGTTCACTTCCCAATGTCCGTCCAACCCTGCGGGGCTTGCGAACGACCATGTGCATCGCCGTGAAGCCGTCCCGCCTCGCGGTCTGGCCTTCCGGTCTGTTTTTCATGATGCGCCAGTCGCCACGATTGCGTGGTCGTCCGCAAGTCTCGCCTCCGTTTCAAGGATTCATTCAGATGTCTCTGTCCAACGAACAAACCACGAAGATCATCACCGATTATGGCCGCGGCACCAACGACACCGGTTCGCCGGAAGTGCAGGTCGCCCTGCTGTCTGCCCGCATCGATCACCTCAGCAAGCATTTCGCCGATCACGACAAGGATCATCACTCGCGTCGCGGTCTGCTGAAGATGGTGAACCAGCGCCGTCGTCTGCTCGGTTACCTCAAGACCAAGGACAGCGATCGCTACAAGTCGTTGATCGAACGCCTCGGCCTGCGCAGGTAATTCATGCGTTCATCCGTGAACGCGAAGCGCGAGAGCCGCCTGTTCCCGGGCGCTCTTCTCGTCTGTCGCTTTCAACCGTGAACGCAAGAGTCAAGCAGCGACCGTCGCCGGTCGCACTTCTCACCTAATGCGTTCATCCGTGAACGCGGAAGTCAAGAAGCGCCCATCCTTGGGCGCACTTCTCAACTAGGACAATCAACGTGGCGAAAGTCAGCAAGTCGTTCCAGTACGGCAATCACGAGGTCACGCTGGAGACGGGTGAAATCGCCCGCCAGGCGTCCGGTGCCGTCGTCGTCAGCATGGGCGGTACCGTCGTCCTGGTCACCGCGGTCGCCGCAACCAAGGCACGCGAGGGGCAGGATTTCTTCCCGCTCACGGTCGACTATGTGGAAAAGTTTTATTCCGCCGGCCGCATTCCGGGCGGGTTCTTCAAGCGCGAAGGCCGTCCGACCGAAAAGGAGACGCTGACCTCGCGTCTGATTGATCGCCCGGTGCGTCCGTTGTTCCCGGAAGAATTCCGCAACGAAGTGCAGGTCATCGCACAGGTCGTTTCGCTGAACCCGGAAGTCGACGGCGATATTCCGGCGCTGCTCGGTGCGTCGGCCGCGTTGAGCCTGGCCGGCATCCCATTCAACGGACCGATCGGTGCAGTACGCGTCGGCTACACGAACGGTCAGTACCTGTTGAATCCGGGTGCGACCGAACTCAAGACCTCCGACCTCGACCTCGTCGTTGCCGGCACCGCGAATGCCGTGCTGATGGTCGAATCCGAAGCCAAGCTGCTCAGCGAAGACGTCATGCTCGGCGCCGTGACCTTCGGTCATCGCGAGATGCAGAAGGCGATCGTCGCGATCAACGAGTTCGTTGCCGAGGCCGGCAAGAAAACGTTCAAGTGGGAAGCGCCGGTGCGCAATGACGCACTCTTCGACGCGATCAACAGCGTGCTCGGTGACCGCCTGGTCAAGGCGTTCGCGATCCGCGACAAGCTCGAGCGGCGCGATGCCATCAACGCGATCAAGGTCGACGTCAAGACCGGTATCGCGGCGACGGCGTCAATGCACGGCTGGAGTGACGGCGACTTCGGCGCCGCGTTCGGCGATATCGAATACCGCACGCTGCGCGATGGCGTGTTGAAGACCAAGGTGCGCATCGATGGCCGCGCGCTGGATACGGTGCGTCCGATCACCGCACGCGTCGGCGTGCTGCCGCGCACGCACGGCTCCGCGCTGTTCACGCGCGGCGAGACGCAGGCGCTGGTCACGGTGACGCTCGGCACCACGCGCGATGCGCAGATCATCGACGCTCCGGAAGGCGAGTCGAAGGATCCGTTCCTGTTCCACTACAACTTCCCGCCGTTCTCGGTGGGTGAAGCCGGCCGCTTCGGCGCGCCGAAGCGGCGCGAAATCGGCCACGGCCGTCTCGCCAAGCGTGGCGTGCAGGCGGTCAAGCCGACCATCGAGGCATTCCCGTACGTGCTGCGTGTGGTCTCCGAGATCACCGAGTCGAACGGTTCCTCGTCGATGGCGTCGGTGTGCGGTTCCTCTCTGGCGATGATGGATGCGGGCGTACCGCTGAAGTCGCCGGTGGCCGGCATCGCGATGGGCCTGGTCAAGGAAGGCGGCGACTTTGTCGTGTTGTCGGACATCCTCGGCGACGAGGATCACCTCGGCGACATGGATTTCAAGGTGGC
>JBDTYM010000058.1:0-25496 GCA_040005635.1 Dokdonella sp.
CGATGTCGCACGCGCGTGACGCAGCAAAGGCACGACGACGCAGGCCAGCGCGGCCGCAATCATCAGGGCCGCGAACAGGAAGAACATCGCCATCACCAGTCGTCCTCGACGTCGCTTGCGGGGCGTGCTGTCGTCTGCGTGGAGGTGCCGGCGGCCTTGCCGCGCCGGCGCACGGTGACGAACACGGCGCCGGCTCCGGCGAGCAGCACGAGCAACGGCCCGAACCACAACAGCCAGGTGCCGCCGTGCAAGGGCGGGTCGTACAGCACGAAATCGCTGTAGCGCGCGGTCAGCCAGCGCTTGATCTCTTCGTCACTCTTGCCCGCCTGCATCTGCTCGAACACATCGCGGCGCAGATCCGCGGCGAGCGGTGCATTGGAATCCTCCAGGCTTTCGTTCTGGCATTGCAGGCAGCGCAGCTGCTTGGCCAGCGCCTGGAAGCGCAGCTCTTCGGCGCGGTCCTTGAAGGGCAGGGGGTCGATCGCGAAGGCGGGTTCCAAGAAGCCCGCCACCACCAGCGTGATGAACAGCACGAACATGCGAGCCATTTCCCCTCTCCCCCGACGCTGGCGAGAGGCAGCAAAGCGCGCACCATTCGATGCGCAGCTCATTTCGCCGCCTTCTTCATCGCGGCAATCCGCGGCAGCAATTGCGTGGCGATGACTTCCGGCGTGATTGGACTGATGTATTTGTAGCGCACGACCCCCTGCGCATCGATCAGGAAACTCTCCGGCGCGCCGGTCACGCCGAAGTCGATCGCGACGTCGCCGGGCAGGTCCGCGATGATCAGGTCGTACGGATTGCCGAACTGCGCGAGCCAGCGTTTCGCATCGGCCGGCGCGTCCTTGTAGTTGAAACCGACCAGCCTGATGCCGAGCTGCTTGCCGTCGGTCATCAGGATCGCGTGCTCTTCGCGGCAGGCGAAGCACCAGCTGGCGAACACGTTGAGCAGGTAGGGTTCACCCGCCAGATCCACGTTCGTCACGTGACGCTCGGGATCGTCCAGCGTCGGCAGCGAGAACGCCGGTGCCGGTTTACCGATCAAGGGTGAAGGCACTTCGCGCAGGTCGTGGTACTGGCTCCACCAGGTGCCGAAGCCGAGCAGGGCGAGCACCAGCGCGAAGCCGGCGAGTGGCAGCAGGCGTGCGTTCATGCCTGGCCCGTTGTCGCTGCGGACGCGGAAGTCGTTGACGGTTTCGGTTGCGCCGCGCGCTCGGGCAGGCTGCGGAAACGTCGGTCGGTGGCAGCGATGAAGCCACCCAGCATCATGAATAGCGCGCCGAGCCAGATCCAGCGAACGAACGGTTTCACGTAGACGCGCACGGCCCAGGCACCGTCGTCACCGACCTTTTCGCCGAGCGCGACGTAGATGTCGCGAAACAGTCCGGGATCGATTGCGGATTCAGTCTGCATTTGTGCTTTGCGCGAATACTGCCGCTTCTGCGGACTCAGCGTCGCCACCACCGCGTTGTCCTTCAGCACGCTGATCGTGCCCTGCTGCGCGACGAAGTTCGGCCCCTGTGCCTGCTTGACGCCATCGAAGCGGAAGCTCAGCGCGCCGATCGTCACGCTCTGGTTCGGCGCCAGCCGCACGTCTTTCTCGACGCTGGTCGCCTCGACGATCAGCACGCCGGCAAGGAAGACCGCGATGCCGAAGTGCGCGCAGATCATGCCGACCATTTCCGGCGTGAAGCGACGTCCGCGCGGCGCGCTGCGCCAGCGCGAGAGCGCATACAAGGCGATGCCGAGGCCGACCCAGAGCGATGCGGCGACACCCCAATACGCCTTGCCCGGTGAGGACAGGCTGTCGCCCAGCAACAGGTTGGCGCCGAGCAGCGCAAACGGAATCGGATACAGCGCCGGTTTCAATCGATTGAACGCGGCCTTCAGATCGCCTTGCTGCCATTTCAGAAACGGACCGAATGGCATCAGCAGCACGACCGGCAGCATCAGCAGCACGAACATGAAGCCGAAATACGGCGGTCCGACCGATATGCGACCGAGGTCGAACGCCTCGCCGAGCAGCGGGTACAGCGTGCCGAGCAGGACCATTGCGGCCGCACAGGTGAACATCAGATTGTTGATCAGCAGCGCGGTTTCGCGTGAGACCGCGGCAAACGGCGTGCCGCCGGCGACCTTCGGCGCGCGCAATGCATAGATCAGCAGCGAGCCGCCGACGACGGTCGCCAGGAAGGTCAGGATGAACAGGCCGCGCTTCGGGTCGCTCGCGAACGAATGCACGCTTGTCAGCACGCCGGAACGCACCAGGAAGGTGCCGAGTAGAGAAAGCGAAAAGGCAAAAATGGCCAAAAGCAGCGTCCAGGCGCGGAACGAGCCGCGTTTCTCGGTGACCGCCTGCGAATGGATCAACGCGGTGCCGACCAGCCACGGCATGAACGAGGCGTTCTCGACCGGGTCCCAGAACCACCAGCCGCCCCAGCCGAGTTCGTAATACGCCCACCAGCTGCCGAGCGCGATGCCGAGCGTCAGAAAGCCCCACGCGATATTCGTCCACGGCCGCGCCCAGCGCACCCAGCGCACGTCGAGTTCACCGCCGAGCAGGGCCGCGAGCGCGAAGGCAAAGGCGACTGAAAAGCCGACATAGCCGGTGTAGAGCATCGGCGGATGCACGATCAGGCCGAAATCCTGCAATACCGGATTGAGGTCGTTGCCATCGACCGGCATCGGCAGCTCGCGCGCGAACGGATTGGACGTCAGCAGGGTGAACAACAGAAAGCCGAAGCTGATGAAACCGAGCACGCCGAGCACGCGCGCGATGAAATCGTCCGGCAGCTTGCGACTGCACGCGGCGACCGCGACGCTCCAGATATTGAGGATCAGCAGCCACAACAGCAGCGAACCTTCATGCGCGCCCCACACCGCCGAGAAACGGTAGTACCACGGCAGCAACGAGTTCGAGTTCTGCGCGACATAGGCGACCGAGAAATCCTGTGTCACGAAGGCGTACGTCAGGATTGCGAACGCGAGTGCGACGAACACCGCCTGGCCGGCGACCGCCGGCCGCGCGACGCCGATCAGTGCGCGGTTGCCGAGTTGCGCGCCGAGGATCGGCAGCACGCACTGGGCGATCGACAGCAGCAGGGCGAGGATCAGGGCAAGTTGGCCGAGTTCAGGGATCATCGATAGGCCGGGACGGGCGAGCAGACTGCGTAGGGTACGCGAGATGCGTGGCCGACAGAACTGCGGGGGCTGCGGCGGCGGGTCGCGCGTTAAAGCGCTCGTTCTCTGCCGCGATCGCCCGGGAGGCAGTCGAGTCGGAGCTGTAGGGCGCCATCAGGCGCAATGCGGCGAGGCAGGCGGTGTCGGCAATCCCGCTCATTGCGCCAGCGAGGCAAACCTGACACGGCGGATGACATGCTCGCGTTGGACACCCGCTTGCTCATGGCGCCGGACTTCGTGATGGCGTGAACCATCGGTACCGCACAAGCCGAAACTCAGCTCGCGTTCGCGTGTTCCGCTTGGCGCTGCAGGTCCTGCAAGACCGCAACCGCGACGTGCGCAGAGTCGACCGGCACGAAGAGGTGATCGTGATGGGCGGCAGCTACGATATTGCAGCTGATGTTCGCCCTCGTCAGCGCGCCGGCCACCGCCGCGCTGAGTCCGACCGCATGCAGATCGGAATGCACCTGGAGCGTGATCCAGGCAGCCCTGAACAGAACGGGCAATCCGGCTTGCAACGCGCGCTGCTCTTCGACGATGAGCGTGACACCCTCGTGCTCGCGAAAGGTCGCTAGCGCATGCACATCGGGCAGCGGAGTCGCCGACGGCAACGACGCGAAAATGAAGACGCCATTGTTCAGCACCGGTGAGATCGAGCGCAGCAGAGCGGCAAGGTCGCTGACGGGCGTCGTCATGCGCGTTGGCGCGAGCGCTACTCGCCGCCCTTCGTCGCATGCGCGGCTTTCGCCTTCGCGATCGCATCGGCGACTTCCTTCGGCATGTAGGTCTCATCGTGCTTGGCCAGCACTTCGGTGGCGACGAAGTGGCCGCCTTGCAGCGCGCCGGTGGCGACGACGCTCTGGCCCTCGCGGAAGAGGTCGGGAAGGATGCCGGTGTATTCGACCGGCAATTGCCTGAAGCGGTCGGTGACGACGAAGTCGACCTTGAGCGAATCGCTCGCGCGCTGGATCGATTGTTCGAGCACGACGCCGCCGATGCGGAAGCGCGCGGCGGCCGGAGCATGACCGGCTTCGACTTCACTCGGCGAATACAGGTAGGTCATGTTCTGCTGCAGCGCGAACACGGTCAGGCTGGCCGCGATCGCGACGGCAGCGAGGATCAGCGAGATGGCGATCAGGCGTCGTTTGCGGATCGGTGTCATGTCGAAGTATTCGGTTTGCGACGCTGCAGGCGTCCACGGATGTCATTGAGTACGCGACGGCGCTGCGCGTGCGGCGCCAAGGCATCGATTGCGAGCACGATGAAAAACACCGCATACGCGGGCCAGACATAGCCGCCGTATCCGCCCATCGCGAAAAACTCAGCCATGGCCGCGCGCTCCGTCGGAGAGTGCTTGCGCGTCCACCAGCGCAATCTGGCGCACCCATTCCTTGCCGCCATCGAGTTCGAGCAGGCCGACGCGCGTGCGCGCGAGCAGGCTGCCGAAGAACCACAGGTGCGTCGCCAGGGCCATCAGCAGCAGCGGCCACAGCATCGCGGCGTCGATCTTGGACGGGCCGAGCAGGCGCACGGTCGAACCCTGGTGCAGCGTGTTCCACCAGTTCACCGAGAAATGCACGATCGGGATATTGACCACGCCGACCAGCGCGAGAAAACCCGCCGCACGCGCGGCCTGACGGCGATCCTCGATCGCGTGATACAGGCCGATGATGCCGAGGTAGATGAACAGCAACACGAGTTCCGAAGTCAGGCGCGCATCCCAGGTCCACCAGGTGCCCCACATCGGCTTGCCCCACAACGAGCCGGTGACCAGGGTGATGAAGGTGAACGCGGCACCGACCGGCGCACTCGCCATCGCCAGGATCTCGCTGAGCTTGATGCGCCAGACCAGCCCGACGAAGGCGTTCGCTGCCATGAAGAAATACGCGAACAAGCCCATCCATGCGCACGGCACGTGTATGAAGATGATGCGGAATGCATCGCCTTGCTGATAGTCGCGCGGGGCCAGCACGAGGCCGCCGTAGAGGCCGATCAGGCCGAACAGCAGGCCTAGCCCGAAGCACCACGGCCCCAGCCAGCCCGCGATGCGGTAGAACATCGGCGGCGAGCCGATCTTGTGGAACCAGAGTGTCAGCGCATTCATGAAAGCGAAATCCTGAGCGCCGCCGCGCAAGCCAGCGGTGCGAGTACCAGGGCAAGTACCAGCGCGGCACCGAGCCAGAGCAGTGGCGCGAGATACGGCAGCGCTGCCTGCGCGGCATTGCAGGCGCCGGCGCCGAAGATCAGCACGGGCACATACAATGGCAGTACCAGCAGGGCGAGCAGCATACCAGAGCGATGCATGCCGACTGTCAGCGCGACGCAGACCGCGCCGAGCAGACTCAGCAGCGGCGTCGCCAGCAGCAGGGCGAACACGAGCACCCAGCGCACCGCATCGGCGAGGTGCAGCAGTTCGCCAAGCAGCGGTGCGATCACGATCAGCGGCAGCGCCGTGGTCAGCCAGTGCACCGCGATCTTGCAGGCCAGCAGCAGCGACAGCGGATGCGGCGACAATACGAGTTGTTCGAGCGAGCCGTCCTCGTAGTCACCGCGGAACAAGGTGTCGAGGGCGAGCAGCCCGGCCAGCAGGATCGCGACGAAGACGACGCCGGCCGCGATGCGACGCAGATTCTCCGGTTCCGGTCCAAGTGCAAGAGGGAAGAGCGCGACGACGATCAGCGCGAACAGGATCGGATTCAGTGCATCGCCGCGGCGGCGCCAGACCAGGGTCAGGTCGCGACGGATGAGCGCGGCGCAGGCGGCGAGGGTGGATCCGGACTTCATGCCTGCGTCCCGATGCTTGCGCCGATCACCACGGCTGTTGCGTTTGTTGTCCCGACTCTCTCTTGCGACGTCGCGTTTCTAGTCCTTGCCATCCCAGCCATTTTGATCGTCATCCCGGCTTTCGCCGGGATGACGATCGCATGGGGTGTCGATGGCAGAAGCAATGCGCTCTTCACGACTGCGCCGCCCGCAAAGGAATCCGCCGCGGCGTACCCGACGTATACGCATACGCCCCGTGCGAGGTGATCAGCGCGGCGCCGCCGCCGCTAGCATGGCGTTCGAGCAGGCGATTGACCAGATGGATGCCGTCGAGATCGAGGTTCGCGTAGGGCTCGTCGAGCAGCCACAGTCCAACCGGCGCGAGCAGTACGCGCGCCAGAGCGACACGCTTCTTCTGGCCGGCCGAGAGCTGCCGCGTCGGTACCTCGGCATAGCCATCGAGGCCGACGCCGGCGAGTGCGCTGATCGGCGACATGCCGCTGCGTTGACCGTGCAGGCCGGCCGCGAAGCGCAGGTTCTCGAGCGCCGTCAATTCCGGTTTCAGGCCGGTCTGATGCGACAGCAGCGCAACCTGCGGCGACAGTCGGGCCAGCGTCAGCGGTTCACCGTTCAAGCGGATTTCGCCGTCGCTCGGCGCGAGCAGGCCGGACAGCACGCGCAGCAGGGTCGATTTGCCGGCGCCGTTGTCGCCCTCGATCAGGACCACCTCGCCAGCCTGCAGCGCGAAATCGAGCGGCCCGAAAATCGGCTCGTCGTTGCGCGCGAAGGCGAGCGCACGCGCTTCGAGCAGGGCAGGACGGTCAGGGGCGGCGACGGCGGGCATGCGGCGCGCATGCTAGCGGCATGTGCGCGTCAACACCATGCGCGTGATGTCGCGGTCGCATCAGCGTTCGATCCAGTCGATGTCCGGCGCGGCCGCGAGGAGTTTGCGCCAGTCGGGGCGGTAGACGCGCAGCCGCGCCGGCTGCACGACATCGACCCATACGCCGGCATTCTGTTCGTACTCGAACGCGAGGCGGTCGCCTTGCGCGAGCGCCAGTCCTGCGATCAGCAGACTGGGTTCGAACCAGGTCTCGCCGGGAACGCCGGCATGGCCTTCGAGCCAGCGCGCACCTTGCGCATGCAGGCGTGCGCGTAGCCGCACGAGACGTTCATCATTCTGCGCGGTCGTCAGTGCCATCGAATACGGATTGCAGGCCGTCAGATACAGCGCGAATGCGTCGGCGCCGATCCACTCCGCAATAGCCGGCGGCGCGATCTCGCCGATACGCAGTGTTGCCCGGTGCGCGTCCGGCAGCACGACGTCGTAGTGCGAACGCCGATACAGTGCGACGAGTTCATTTACTTCAGCCGACGTTTCGTGCGGCGTCACGTCAGCGGCGTCAGGCGCGCTTCGACCAGTGCATCGGCGCGGGCCAGATCGATGTCTTCGAGCGTGCGTTTGCCTGCACTCAGCTCGCGCAACAAGTCGTCCTGTATCGCGCCGCGCGCGAAAGCCTGCGCATACGGCATGCGCGTGAACGTGACCATCGAATAGCGCGGCACGAACCGCTGCGGATGACGCTCGGCGAGCAGGCGGCCGAGTTCGCGGCGCAACAGGAACGCGGCGTCGGCCACCGAATCGCGCATCTCGACGTAGTTTTCCAGGGCCATCGCCGCAATCGCCTCGGCGTTCGGACGCCGTCGGCGTTCGAATTCGGCAAACGTCCAGCTGATGTCGCCGGCAGGCGCATCGAGCAGTTCGGCGAGTTCGACGGCGTCTTCGAAGCCGCAATTCATGCCCTGGCCGTGGAATGGCACGATCGCGTGTGCGGCATCGCCGAGCAACAAGGCGCGTCGATCCAGATGCCAGCGGTCCAGATACAGCGTCGACAGCACGCCGACCGGGTTCGCTGCGAAATCCTGTTCCAATTCGGGGATCAGTGGCAGCACGTCGGCGAAGTCGCGCTCGAACAACGCGCGTGCCGCGGTCGGCGAGGCGATCGTGGCAAAACTCGGATCGCCCTGGCTCGGCAGGAACAGCGTCACGGTGAAGCTGCCTTCCGCGTTCGGCAGCGCGATGCACATGTAGTTGCCGCGCGGCCAGATGTGCAGCGCATTCGCTTCCAGTGCGAAACGCTCACCCCGCGCGCGCGCCGCCGCCGCCACTGCAGGTAGCGCAGTCGTCGCGAAATCCGGCAGCGCCGGCACTTCGAGTTCCTTGTAGCCGTGACCGAGCTCCTCGACGCGCTCACCGAGTGGCTGCGCAGCATTCATCGCGGCACGCAACGACGAGCCGGCACCATCCGCGCCGAGAACGAATGGCGCCACCTGCTCATGCGTGCTGCCGTCGAGGTCGTCACGGAAGCGCAGGATCACCGCATCGCCGAAGCGGGCCGCTTCGAGCCTGCGCGCGAAATGGAAGCGCGCGCCGGCGCGCTCGGCGGCATCGATCAAGGCGATATTCAGGCGCCCGCGGCTGATCGACCAGATCACCTCGCTGTCGTCGCGTCCGTAGCGCAGCAGCTCGACGTGACCATCGCGATGGTGCACGCAACGGCCGCGCATCATCACCGCAAGGCGCATGACTTCATCGGTCAGACCGGCCAGGCGCAGGCCGTGCAGGCCACGTTCGGCGAGCGCAAGATTGATCGAACGGCCGCCGACGTAGCCGGCCTCGCGCGGATCGGGCCGGCGTTCGAACACCTCGACGGCGAACCCGCGCCGGGCCAGCAAGGTCGCCAGCAGGCTGCCGACGAGACCGCCGCCGATGATCGCAATGGGTGACTTCATGTCGGGCGCTGTCGCTGAAGGGATGCCGATTGTGCATGCGCGCGCGCGCGCTGCGAACCCCGACCGGTCAGGCGGTCGTTATCTCGGCGTCGGCGGGCCAGCTCACCTTCGGGTTGAGCAGCGACTGGATCGGTTGCGGATGGCCCAGCACGAATCCCTGTCCCCATTGCACGCCGAGTTCGCGCATGCAGTCGAGCGTTGCCTTGTTCTCGACGTATTCGGCGACCGCGATCGCACCAAATGCATGGGCGATCGTGACCGACGCCTGCACCAGTTCGTAATCGCGATGATGACGGCTGGCATTGCGTACGAAGGAGCCGTCTATCTTGAGCAGATCGAACGGGAGCTGTTTGAGGCGCTCGAAACTCTGCACGCCGGTGCCGAAATCGTCGATCGCGATGCGGCAACCCAGTGATCGCAGTTCGTCGAGGCGTTGTCGTGTCGAAGCGACGTCGCTGATCATCGCCGATTCGGTGACTTCGAAGCAGAAGACCTGGGGCGGCAGCGGCGGCAGGCGCATCATGCCGATCAGCTCGCGCATGAAGCTTGCCGAGGTCAGGCTTTGCCCGGTCAGGTTGATGCCGATGTGTTCGAGGTGGCCGAGCGCTCGCCGATGCAGCGCGACCCAGGTCATCAGCTGGCGGATGACCGCGCGATCGAGTTCGACAAGCCGGCCGGCCGATTCGAGTTCACCGATGAAAAGCGCGGGTGAGCGCAATTCACCATTGCGCAGGCGCAGGCGGTAGAGCACTTCGCCAGCCGTCACGTCGGCATTCCTGTCGCGGTCCAGCCGGCGCATCGGCTGGAAGTGCAGCACCAGTTTATCGTTGCGAATGAGGCTGAGTACATCGGATGTACGCGTCAGCGCGGACTGCGGCGTCTGCTGCTGGCTGACTTTGTGGTGCGCCAGCTGGGCCGCACTCAGCGGTTCCGTCTCGCGCTGCCGGCATGCCTGCATGGCCGCCTGCGATGCCGCAGCGATCGCTTCGTCGAGGCTGTCGTCGTCATCGGCACGCAGCCGCGCAATACCGAGATACGGGGTGACTCGGTACGCGCAGCCTTCCCACACGAACTCGAGCCGTTCGAGCTGCTCGACGATCTTGCGCCATTTCGCGACGCCCTCGCCGGCGTCGACGCGCTGCAGAACGAACTGGCCGCTGGTCAGATAGTAGGTGTCGGCGACTCCGGTCAGTCGCGCGGATACCGCCGCCATCAGTCCGGCGTAGGCCTTCAGCCCGAGTCCGCCGAGTACGCCTTCGATGTTGTCGAGCAACAGATACCCGAGCTCGCGATCCGGCGGCGGCGCAAGACGGGTACGCGCGCGCAAGGCCTTGAGATTCTGCAGTCCGGTCAGCGTATCGGCCATCGCTTCGCGCGTGAGCTGTTCGTGCATGCGTCGTGCATTGCGCGCGACGACATAGAGCACCAGCAGCAATCCCTGCATCACCATCAATTCGATTGCGAGCAAAACCAGCCGGAAAATTCCATCCGCGCTGGACAGGCTATTGATGCTCGCGGCGACCGAATAGACGAGGGCGAGCATCGTCAGTGCGAGCAGCGGCATCGACAGCCGCGGTGGCAGACGCATGATCGCCCAGGCGAGGACCGCCGTGAGCAGCAAGCGGTATTCGAGAACGCCACCGGCGAGCGTGCTGCCGTCCTCGCCGCGGATGCCTCGCCACAACACGCTGACACAGGCAAGAACCACCGTCACGATGAGAAACGGGATCATGCGGTCGCGCTGGCGGCTCGGCTTGATCCAGGAATGCCCCTCGGTGAACAGCAGCACCATCGGGAGGGTGATGATCGAGGCGCCAAAGTGCTTTGCGATCAACGTCTGCAGCGTGAGATTGATGGTTGCCTCGACCCCGTATGGATGCACCATCGAGCTCAGGGTGAGTCCGACAAAAGTCCAGGCGAGCGGGAAGATCAGCAAGCCGACGAACATTGCACGCAGGACTTCGGTCGAGCCGAGAGGCTGCGCTGCATGTTGCGGAAAGCCCGCCAGCCTGGCGCAGCCGACCGTGACGGCATATTCGCAAAGGAACAACGGAATGCCGATCCATGCGGAAGCGTCGTGATCCAGCAGCATCGCGACGGTCCAGGTCGCCGCGCTGGCAAGCGTGCACACGCGCAGGAACAATCGACTGCGATCGAGCATCGCCAGCATGAGCAGGAAACCGGCTTGCAGATGGACGAGCGAACCGGTCCCGCTAGGTGTCTGGCCCAGATAGTCCGCCGCATAGGGAATGCGGAATATCTGCAGGAGCACGCAGATGCCAGCGAGCAGGATGGCCAGTGCGATCCGGTGCATCTTCACGGCCCCCTTGCGTCCGTGAAGCAATCGGTGGGTCAGGCGGCAACGAGAGCATCTACTTTGCCACAAAGCAGCCATACCCAGGGTGTTAAAAAGTGCAGCTGGAAAATGGTCGCCATCGATCGATCGAGGATTGCGCGCAATGTGACGCTGGACATTCCTGCGTGCCCGCGACATGGCCGCGCCGGCAGGCGGAACAGTGGCCACCTGGCGGTCGGCGCATCGTCCGTTCGCGGGAACCGGACGCTGGCACGCTGTCGGTTACCCGTCCCTGATGGCAGCGCGTGCCCGGGCGAGATAGCGTCAGCGCCGACTGCGCCAGTCGGCAATCGCCCGCACCAGTCGAAGGCAATCGACGCGCCGATTGTAGAGCGGAGTCGGTGCGGCGCGGATCACGTCGGGCTCGCGCCAGTCGACGACGATGCCTTGTACATGCAGATGGTCGTACAGCGAGCGGCCGGCTTCGCGCGGACCATGCACGCGTAGCGAAAGCTGGCAGCCGCGACGCTCCGGCTCACGCGGTGTCGCGATGTCGAGCACGTCGGCAAGCTCGCTGTGGATCAGATTCTCCAGGTACGCGGTCAACGCCTCGGACTTCGCGCGCAATGCGGCCATGCCGGCGCGACGGAAGATCGCCAGCGAGATACGCAGAGGCGCCAGCGCAAGGATCGGCGGATTGCTGAGCTGCCAGCCGTCGGCGCCGGGCGTCGGCACGAAGGTCGGGCCCATCTCGAAGCGCGTCGTCTGGTCGTGGCCCCACCAGCCGGCGAAACGTGGCAAGCCGGCCTTCGCGTGGCGCTCGTGCACGAAGCAGCCGGCCACCGCGCCTGGGCCGGCGTTGAGGTATTTGTAGCTGCACCAGACCGCGAAATCGCAGCCACTGTCGTGCAGCTGCAGCCGCAGGTTGCCGACCGCATGAGCGAGATCGAAGCCGACCACGCAGCCCTTTCGCCTCGCCGCTTCGACTATCGCCTGCAGATCGAATGCCTGCCCGCTGAGATATTGCACGCCGGGCAGCAGCACCAGGGCGATGCGGTCGCCGTGCTCGTCCAGCGTGCGCAGGATCGAGGCCTGCGAGATCGCACCGCCGGCCTCGTCGCCCGCGAGCTCGATCTTTGCGCTGGCCGGATCAAAGCCGTGGAAACGAATCTGCGAGTCGACCGCATGATGATCGGAAGGGAACGCACTCCGCTCGATCAGGATCGCCGGGCGTTGTGCCGTCGGTCGATAGAAACTCACCATCATCAGGTGCAGATTCACCGTCAGCGAATTCATCGCGACGACTTCGTGTGGCAGTGCGCCGACGACGGCCGCGAGGTCCTCGCGGACGAACTCGTGGTACGGCATCCACGGATGCTTGCCGCGGAAATGCGCCTCAACCGCGAGATTGTGCCAGTCGTCGAGTTCGTCCAGCAGTGCCTGGCGCACCGCACGCGGCTGCAGACCGAGCGAATTGCCACAGAAATACGCCTGCTCGGAGCCATCGGCATGACGCGGGATCAGGAATTCCTCGCGCATCGGTGCCAGCGCATCGCGCGCATCCAGCGTCAGCGCCTCGCTCTCAGCGGCGCTCCAGTCCTTCGTATCCGTGCTCACTTGAGCTGTTTCAGCGAGGCGGTGACGCCGTTGCACGCGCTGTCGAACTGCGTCGTCCAGGCGGCGGGTGTCTTGTCGAGCAGCGGACGCTGGCAGCGCACGTGCGCGACGATGTTGCCGATCAGCGCGAAACTGTCGCGCACGACATAGCGTGTCTGGCCGCGTTGCACGAAGTACTGCAGGAACGACTCGTCCTTGTTCGACGCGTCTTTCTCGTAGCCAGCCTGCGCGCGCACGCGATCCAGTTCCTCCTGCACCGCGCCGGTGAATTCGGCCGAACCGCCGAGCGCGCGCGTCTTCACCGTCACGTTCGCGCTGTCGTCGCTGCCTTGCGCGGTTTCGTCGGGCACCTGGAATGCGACGGCCTGAGGATTGCCGTCGGACTTTTCCATGATCGCGGTCCAGCTCGGCGGCACGCGGAAACGCACCTTGCCTTCATTGAGGGTGTAGTCGGTCTTGCCTTGTGCGAAGACGCTGGACGCGAACAGCAGGGCGAGGCAGGGAAGCAGTCTCATCGGGTTACTCCTTGTCGTCGGCAAAGCGCGCATGCGAAAGGCCGAGCCATTCCAGTGCGGTGCCATGGAAGAGGCGGGCCTGTTCGCGCGGCGGCAGGTCCAGCGCATTGATGCCGCTGCCGGGCTCCTGCTCGCCGAGCGGAAAAGGATAGTCGGTGCCGAGCATGACGTTGTCGCTGCCGACCACGTCGATCAGGTAGCGCAGAGCCGCCTTGTCGTGCACGCAGGAATCGAAGTACAGGCGCGCGAGATACTCGCGCGGATTGCGCGCATTGTCGGTCGCGACCAGATCCGGTCGCATGCGGAAACCATGTTCGATGCGCCCGATCGTGTACGGGAATGCGCCGCCACCATGCGCGAAGCAGACCTTCAGCTTCGGCAGCCGCTCGAGCACGCCGCCGAAGATCAGGCAGCAGGCCGCGCGCGACTGTTCGGCGGGCATGCCGACCAGCCACGGCAGCCAGTACTTCGGCATCGAGGGGCCGCCCATCATGTCCCACGGATGCACCAGGATCGCCGCGCCGAGTTCGGCCGCCGCCTCGAAGAACGGGAACAGTTCCGGTGCGTCGAGGTTCCAGTTCTCGATGTGCGAACCCACCTGCACGCCCGAAAGCCCGAGTTCGTCGATGCAGCGCTCCATCTCCTGGATCGCCAGGGTCGGCGACTGCAGCGGCACCGTGCCGATGCCAGCGTAGTTTTTCGGGTAGTCGCGGCAGAGCCCGGCCGTGTGGTCGTTGAGGTGCCGGTGCAGCTCCAGCGCCTGGTTCGGCTTGGCCCAGTAGGAGAACAGCACGGGCACGGTCGAGACGACCTGCACGTCGACGCCAAACTTGGCGTAGTCGGCGATGCGCACCTGCGGATCGAACGCGTTCGCCCAGACCTCGCGAAAGAACTTGCCGTCCTTGTAGATGCGATGGCGCCCTTCGGTCTCGACCATGACCGGAAATCGGTCGTCGCCGTACTTCTCGGCAAAGTTGGGCCAGCTCGGCGGCAGGATGTGGGCGTGCGTGTCGATCTTCAGCATGCGTGAAGTTTAACCGGATGGCGCGCGAACCCGGTCAGTTGCTTTCGCGGCGCGGTCGACGAAATGCGCGGGCGTATGTTGAATCGGATTGCGCACCGGCGGAGCGGCGCGTACACGACGATCCCCTTAGCGATCGCCAAAACGTCGTTCCGGCAAGACTCACAGCCACGCGCGAATGCTGCGCGAATGCTGCGCGAATGGCGCGCGAGTCCGCTTTTGCCTCGTGCCCGCTACGTTTGGCGCGGGAAGAAGGGCTGCCGAAAGCGATGACACTCGAAGAGACGTGTTCGCGGGGGTCCAGCGACCCCACTAGCGATCCATTTTCTTTTTGAGGAGTCAGCATGCGTCCTTCCTTGTTAGCCGCCGCCGTCGCGCTGGCTTGCTGCGGCACTGCCCACGCCACCACCGGCACTGTGATCGAGTTGCAGACGCCCAACGCCCAAGCCACCAAGTTCTCCCAGAACGGCGAATACTTGGTCGCCTTCCTTAGCGGCACCGGCGGGGTGCGCTGGACGAGCGCAACCGGGGACGAGGAACTCGTCCCGGGCATGGTCTATTCCAACGGCATCAACAACCTGGGCACAGTCTCCGGTGCGATATCGACGGATGGAGGAAGCGCGAACGGCGGCCACGACCTGCCTGCTCTGTCACCCATCGGTGCTTCCGCGCCACTGGCGCTGCCGCTGCCGGCGGGTACCGACAATGTCGACGTTTACGACGTGTCGGACGACGGCACCGCTGTCGGCCTCGCCTGGAACGACAGCTTCACCATCGCCAAGGCCTACTACTATTCCACGGCTGACGGCGTGGTCGATCTGCCAGTCGACAGCCCGACCACCGCATCGCGGTCCAATGCGATCAGCGCCGACGGCAGCGTGATCGGCGGCTGGAACGACGATTTCAATACGGGTTTCCGCCGTGGCGTCGTCTGGGTCGATCGGGTCGCGACCTATGTTCAGACCCCCGACGGCAGCGCAGTCGGCGAGGCGGACGGCGTCAGCGGCAACGGCCAGTTCGTGGTCGGTTCGTCCTATCCCACGGCCGATGGCAGTTCGGCGAGCTGGCGTCTGAACGTGGCGACCGGCGCGGTGATATCGATCCCGTCGATGCCATTCGCCTTCGGCGTCAGCGACGACGGCAAGACGGTTGTCGGTGCCAGCGGTTTCTTCGACAATCCGCCACGCGCGCTCTACATCTGGACCGAAGCGGGCGGCTCGCAGCAGCTTTCCGACTATCTGACCGAACGTGGCATCGCGATTCCGGCCGATCTTTCGCTGCCGCTGTCCGGTTCGCTGTCGGCGGTCTCCGGCGACGGCACCAAGGTGGCCGGCTGGACCTTTGGCATGAACAGTCTCGTCTCGTTTGTCGTGACCGGGATGGATGCTCCGCTTGACGCCATCTTCAGCAACGGCTTCGACGGCCCCCCACCGGTACAGGATCCGAGTTTCGAGGCCACGACCGCATCAGGTGGCCACAACCCTTACTGGGACAGCGCGGACAGCAACCCCAACGCTGGTACAGACACCGTGTTCAACAATTCCGGCATTCCCACGCACTCTGGGGTGTATGCCGCGTGGTTCGGCAGCTGGTTTAGCGGGGATGCGGAAACCCAGACGTTCTCGCAGAGCGTGACGATGCCGATCAGCGGTCCGCGCTATCTCAACTACTGGCGCTTCGCCGCAGTCCTGCCCGACGCGGCGGGTACGCTGACGGTCTCCATCGACGGCACGGTGGTCGAAACCACCGATCTGAGCGCGATTGCAGCGGACACGGACTACGAGCAGCAGTCTATCGACGTCAGCAGCTTTGCCGACGGCGCCGCGCACGTGGTGCTGTTCCAATACGACTATCCCGGCGGCGACGCCGACGGCAATATCTTCATCGATGACGTCACCGTCGATGCGGTCGGCGCCACCGGTCCGCTCGGCAGCGGCCATCGGGTGACGCGAACGGCAGCGGCGAAGCTGCGCAAGCATCCGCGTTGAGCGAACTTTGCATCGACGGAAAGCCCCTCTCCGTGAGGGGCTTTCTTTTTCCGACGGTCGAAGGCCCTGAAAGGCAGTCTCGCGATTGCTGGATTCGAAGACGTTTCGTCGATCGGCGGGTCCTCTGCTTGCCTTTGCATGGCGCCGTCTTCGTGGTGATTCGACAGGCGCACGCGCACGCACGCAGGTGTTCGAGTCGGCTCTTCGCGTGCCTGCAAGCGGCGCTGATCGAGAGGTCTTCCACGCTTGCGTGGAGGACGCAGGGATCAGGTGACGGAAGCGCCTGCGGGCCGCAACAGGTAAGTCAACGTGTCGAGGCTGTCGGTAATGCGATCTAGCGCTTGCGCGACCGCGTCGGCGATGCCGCGCGCGCCTTCATCCACGGCCACGGCGCTGATGTGTGCAGCAAGCTCGCGCTCGTCTTCCCGCAGCGACAGGATCTGCGGCGCCGAGCCCGTGCGTAGGCTGTCGGCCAGCGCCGCGAGGCTGGCGTCGATGCGTCGGGCGAAGGCGAGGACGCGCTCGCGTTCGGGCAGGGCGCTGGTGTCGAGCATCACCGCCTCCAGCGCCATGCCGGCGCGGATGAAGCGGTTCGCATTGGCGAACACGCCTTCGGCCAGGGCGATCAGGGCGAGGTCGCGGCGCGGTTCGCCACGCAACCGTTCCAGCGAAGCCTGCGCATTCGTGCGCGCCGCGCGCGCCTTGGTGCGCGCCGTGATGCGGTCCTCGCCGTCGCCGTCGAGCAAGGTCTTCAGATACACGCGATAGTTGTCGAGCATCGTCGCCAGGGCCGGCCGCACGCGCAGGTGTTCCCAGGTCGGCCAGACCAGATAGGCGGTCAACGCGAGCGCGCTGCCGAGCGCGGTGCCGATGCCGCGTGCGGCGAGCAGATCGCCGGCTGGCACGCCGTCGAACGAGAACAGCAGCACGACCAGGCCGGTCAGCATCATCACGCCGATGCCGTAGTGCACCGTGGTCAGCAGGCGGAACGCGAACGCGAGCACGGCGACCAGGGCGACGCGTTCCCACACGCCGCCAAACGCATAGTGGACCAGCGCCGTGACCAGGACGAGGCCGAGCATCGTGCCGATCACGCGCAGCAAGCCGAAGCTGAAGGTGCCGGCGAAATCCGGTTTCAACACGATCGCTGCGGTCATGGGGATCCAGTAGCCGTGCGGCACGCCCGACGCACGCTCGCCGATGATCGCGATCGCCAGGCAGACGCCACAGCGCAGGGCATGCCGGAACGCGACCGAATCGAGGCTGAGGTTGGCGCGCAGCGTCTGCAGTGCGCTGCCCGGGCGCAGGGCCGGTGGCAGGCGTTCCTCCGCCGCGTCGGCGCGTAATTCGCCGCGGCTGCCGGCAAAATCCGCGTTGCGGATCGCCGCACGCAGCTGACCGCCGAGTCCGTCCGCGCGCGCGAGCACGATCGCCAGTTCGCGCGGTGCCGCCGTTGCACCTGCGTCGTCACGCAGCGATTCCATGGCCGCATCGAAGCCTTCCATCGCGGCCGCCGCGGCATGCGGGCTGACACCGCGTTCGAGCGCCGTGCCCAGCGCGTCGAGCGCACGCGCGGAATATTCCAGCACGCGCTCCAATGTGCGTCGGGCGTCGGCGTCCGGCAGCATCGCGTGCAGATCGTTCAAGGTGAGCAGTTCCAGGCGGCTGCGCTCGACGATCTCGGCGAGCACGCGGAACGTCTCCATCACGCTGCCACGCGCGCGGTGCGCGCCGTGCAGCAGGTTTTCGACATCGAGCAGCGCCTGCGTGACGGGTGGAGCCGCGTGCGGATCGGCGTGCTGACGCGCGCTCGCTGCGAGCTGGCTGCAGACGGCGGCGAGCGACTGGCGCTCCGGCCGATAGCGCTGCAGCGGCCATGCGGCGATAGCGAACGACATCTGCAGCAGGCCACCGGCGAGCACCAGCGCGGCCGGTCCGAGCGCACTCACGGGATCGCGCGGCGCCGCGCCGCTGATCACCAGCAGGATCATGCAGGCGAGGCCGGCGCGACCCGCGTTCGGCCCGAGCGCGACGAGCAGGCCGCCACTGACACCGCAGATCAGCGCGGCGAGCGCGAACAAGGGCGTGTTCGCGCCGAGCAGATTGCCGGCATAGGCGGAAACGCCGGCGGCGAGCGCGGCGAGCAGCATGCGCTGCATGCGCAGCCGGTACGGTCCCGGCTGATCGATGAACATCGTGTTGAGCGCGCCTGCCGCCATGCCGAGACCGATGCCGACATGGCCGCTCGGGATCGACAGCGCGAGCGGGGCGACGATTGCGACCGTGTTGCGCAGCGCCACGCTGACGGGTACGTCGCGCGGCTTCAGTTGGAACAGGCTGCTGAGCATCCGGATGTGGTCGCCTGGATGTTCAGCGATAGCGTTCGGGTGCCGGGTTCACGTGTCCGCAGGCCGTGCAAGTACGTGCGACGAGCGAGCGGTAGAAATGCTCGAACACCTGCTGAAAGTCCGTCTCGACATTGCGCAGGTGGAAATATTCCTCGTACAGCTTGTGGTTGCAGCGCTCGCAGAACCACATCAGGCCATCCTGCTCGTGCGCGAGGCGCTTGCGTTCGATGACCAGACCGATCGAGCCGGGCATGCGCTGCGGCGAGTGCGGCACGCGCGGCGGCAGGTAGAAGATCTCCCCGGCGCGGATCGGGATGTCGCGCACGCGTCCATCCTCTTGCACCTTCAGCACCATCTCGCCTTCGAGCTGATGGAAGAACTCTGGGCCTTCTTCCCAGTGATAGTCGGTGCGCACGTTCGGGCCGCCGACGATCATCACGATGAAGTCGCCGTCGATGATGCACTTGTTGCCGATCGGCGGCTTCAGCAGATGACGGTGTTCGTCGATCCAGCCTTGAAAATTGAGCGGAGGCGTCAGGCTCATCGAAACACCCTGCGGGCGACCGCGCTGCGGGTCGGGACGGTCGATGATAACGCGCCGCGTCCGCGCAAGGTCCTCAGCGGCGCGCCGGCGCGAGCGCGGCGATGCACTTTAGTTCGATCGCGATCGGCGTCGGCAGCGCGGTGATGCCGAGCGTGGTGCGGCACGGTGCGCTTGCCGGATCCGGGAAGAACTCGGCGTAGACGCGGTTGTAGGCGGCGAAGTCGCGTGCCATGTCGGTCAGGAATACGGTCACGTCGACGAGGTCCTGCCAGCGCGCGCCGCTCGCTTCCAACACTGCGCGCACGTTGGCGAACACCTGGCGGCATTGCGCCTCGATGTCATAGGCGACGAGTTTTCCATCGGCGTCGTGGCGGTTGCCCGGAATCGCGTTCGACGCCGGTGCGCGCGGGCCGACGCCGGACAGGAACAGCAGATCGCCGACGCGGCGCGCATGCGGATAGGCGCCGACAGGGGCCGGTGCGGTTGTGGTCTGGATCGATGGATTCATCGAGTCACTCGGCATGGCAGGACGCGCTCGATGGCAGCGGCGCTGGAAGCGACAGTGTGGCAGCGCACGAATGCTGTCGGGAATTGCCGACCTGGGCGTGACCCTCCTTGGCGACGGGCGCGACGCCGGGCGCGTGCTCGTCGACCGTGATGTCCTGGCTGGACACCGTGCGGTTGGCGTCGTTGGTCGCAGTCAGGCGGTAGCGACCGGGCCGCAGATACAAGTCGGCATGCGCGTCGCCGTGCCCGCTGACGAGACGGCCGTCGAGTCCGGCATTCGCTTCGACCAGATTCAGCACGAGGCGATCGGCCGGAATCGCGTCGGCCCCTTCGTCCGCATAGCGTGCCTCGATCAGGCAGGGGAATTCGCCCTGGCAGACGGCGCCGTTGACGTAGTACGGTTTGCGTAGGCCGCCGAGGTCGAGCCAGGTCGGGCGGTCATCGCGCAACTGATCCGGCGGAAACACCACGCTGACGTCGTAGGCCTTCGGTTTCAGCGTCCATGGCTGGCCATCCTTGTCCACGAACACGATCGGCGCGGTCGGGTGCAGGCTGTCGATGACGGCGTGATAAAACGGGTGGCTCTCGGTGCCGCGCGGATGATCGATCAACATGGTCTGCTCGATCGTCAGCGGATCGATGTCGGAAAGGCGGCGGAAATGCTGCGCCATGCTCTTGCCGCCGAGGTAGCGGCCGTTCTCCTGGATATGCGCGTAGCCCGCGTTGACGACGAGGCGCGCATTCGGATCGGCCTTGAACACGCGCTCGTACAGGTTCTTCGCCTGGTCGTATTCGCGCACGTCGCCGTTGCCTTCCTTTTCAGACTCGTAGGCGACGACCTTGAAACCGAGCTTGAGCGCCGTGCGCACCATTTCGGCGGAGATCGGCTCCATCGTATAGAAGCCGCTTTTCTCGATCGGGTAGCCACGCTTCTGCAGATCGCCGTCGCTCTGGTACACGGTTTCGGCCGCGAAATGCGTGTAGCCCTCGGCGCGCAGACGCGACAGCAGTTGTACGGTCAGCGATCGCGTCAGCGGAACATTGTGGGCCTCGTTGAAGAAGATCGCCTTGCGATCCTTCGCCAGTACCGCGATCGCATCCAGCGCCGGTTTGGCCGCGTAGCCGCCGCTCAACGGTGAGGCGGCGTCGTCGTTGGCCGCCAGCTGGCGGATCGAATACGAGTCGTGCGCACCGACATAGTCGCCGACGAAGCTTTGGTACCACGACAGGTACTGGCCGAAGACGATGCGGAAGGCCTGGTTCTTGTCGCCGCGATAGGCGTCACGCATCGCCTTGTACTGGGCGAGCAGGCCGCTGCGCTTGAGGGCGTCGGCGTATATTTTTTCCGATGTCTCGAAAGCGACTTTCTGCTGTTGTTGCCATTGATACGGCGTCAGCGGCTCCGCTGTCTGCGTCTGAGCGTACGCGCTTGCGGCGAAACAGCAGAGCAGGGCGATCGGGACGATGCGCATCGGGTTCCTCCAGCAGGCGGCGGTCGGCACTATTCTGCGGCAGTAGCACTCGCGCTGCCGCTCAATCCATCACTCGCGCTCGTCTTGCTGCACACGTGCGAGCGCTGCGGCCGCGGATTTCTCCGTGTCCGCCGCCGCGTCGACGTGCAGGCCGAGATCGCGCACGCGCCCGTTGCGCAGGCTGTAGATCCAGCCGTGCACGCTGAGGTTCTGACCGCGATCCCAGGCATCCTGCACGACCGTCGTCTGGCAGACGTTGACGGCCTGCTCGATCACATTGAGCTCGCAGAGTCTGGCATGGCGCAGCAGCGGGTCGGCGACGCGACCCAACGGTTCGGCGTACTTGTGCTTCACGTCGGCGACGTGGCGCAACCAGTTGTCGACGAGGCCGAGGCGACGATCCTCGAGCGCTGCCTGCACGCCGCCGCAGCCGTAATGGCCGACGACGAGCACATGTTCCACCTTGAGAACGTCGACCGCGAACTGGATCGCGCTGATGCAGTTGAGGTCGGTGTGCACGACGACATTGGCGACGTTGCGATGCACGAACACTTCGCCGGGATCCATGCCGATGATCTGATTCGCCGGCACGCGCGAATCGGAACAGCCTATCCAGAGGTATTTCGGCGCCTGCTGTTCCGACAGCCTCTTGAAGAACAACGGATCGTCCGCGCGCTGCGCTTCGGACCACACACGGTTGCGTTCGAGCAGGTCGTCGAGATCGGGCATACAGTCCTCAGCCTATCCGCAGACATACATTCTTCGCTTCGGTGAAGAAGCGCAATGCCTCGACGCCACCCTCGCGCCCGACACCGGAGTTCTTCACACCACCGAACGGCGTGCGCAGGTCGCGCACCAGCCAGCAGTTGATCCAGACGATGCCGAACTCGAGCTTCGACGCGACGCGATGCGCACGATCGAGGCTCGAACTCCACAACGAAGCGGCAAGACCGTAGCCGGTGCCGTTCGCGATTGCGATGGCGTCGTCCTCGCTGTCGAATGGGATCAGCGTGACGACGGGTCCAAAAATCTCCTCCTGGTTCGTCGCCGTTGCGTTCGACAGGCCTTCGATCACGGTCGGCGCGACGAACCAGCCATCGGCGCAGCGGCCATCGAGCCTGACCCTTTCGCCGCCAGTGAGGATCGCTCCGCCTTCGGCACGCGCTCGTTCGATGCAGCCGATCACCTTGTCGAAATGCGCGCGCGAAACGAGGGCGCCGAGGTCGCTCGACGCATTTTCCGGATCGCCAACGCGCAATGCGCGCACCTTGTCCAGATAGCGTTGCTTGAAGGTGTGATAGATCGAGCGTTCGACCAGCAGGCGCGAGCCACACAGGCAGATCTCGCCCTGGTTGGCAAAGCCGGAACGCACGAGGGTGTCGAGGTCGGCGTCGGAAAGATCGGCGTCGGCAAACACGATTGCCGGGTTCTTGCCGCCAAGTTCCAGGGACAGCTTCTTGAACCTCGGCGCGGCGGCGGCGGCGATCGCCGCGCCGGTCCGGGTGCTGCCGGTAAACGAGATCGCCTTCACTTGCGCATGCTCGACCAGAGGCTGGCCGACGCCAGGGCCGCTGCCCTGGACGATGTTGAATACGCCCTGTGGAAAACCTGCTTCGATGCTCAGCTCGCCCAGACGCGCTGCCGTGCACGGCGTGATCTCGGACGGCTTGGCGACGACCACATTGCCGGCGGCCAATGCCGGCGCGATCTTCCATGTGAACAGGTACAGCGGCAGATTCCACGGTGAGATGCAGGCGACCACGCCAATGGGCTGGCGCAGCGTGTAGTTCAGCGTACGCGCGTCGGTCGCGTGCGATTCGCCGGCCCATTGGGTGATCGCGGACGCGAAGAAACGCAGGTTCGCGACCGCGCGCGGAATGTCGAGCTCGCGTGCAAGCTGCACCGGCTTGCCGGAATCCCGTGATTCGAGCTGCGCGAGAGGTTCGAGATCGCGCTCGACCAGATCAGCGAGGCGGTTCAGCAGGCGCGCGCGCGTTTCGGCAGGCGTCCCGGCCCACGCTGCGGACGCACGTTGTGCAGCCGCAACCGCGGCGTCGACATCCTCCTGCGCGGAATCAGGACAACGCGCGAACACGCAGCCGACGGCAGGCTCGTACACGTCGAGATAGCGTCCCGCCAGCGGAGCGCGCAGGCATCCATCGACGAGGTTGGGCAGCAGAATCGGATCGCTCATGCGCGAAGCTTAGGGCAATGCCGAAGAAGTCTCCAACTGACGCCAGTCCCGCTTTTGCGGGAATGACGACTTATTCAGCGTTGCCTTAACGGCTTCGCGCGGCGGCGCGTAGGAGAGGCTGCGCGAGCCTACAGTGAAAGGGTGCGACCACCGTCGACCGGGACGTTGATGCCGTTGACGTACGCTGCGGCCGGCGTCGCCAGGAACGCGATCACATTGGCGATCTCGGCCGCTTTCGCAAAACGTCCGAGAGGGACACTGGCGAGCATCGTCTGTTCGATGTCGGCGACCTGCTTGCCGGTCGCGCGCGTGCGCTCGGCGAGGATCTGTTCGAGACGCTGTGTCTGCGTGTAGCCGGGCAGCACGTTGTTGACCGTGATGCCATGCACGCCAAGTTCGCCGGCCAGCGTCTTGGCCCAGTTCGCCATGGCGCCACGGATCGTGTTCGAAACGCCGAGGTTCCTGATCGGCTCCTTCACCGAGGTCGAGATCACGTTGACGATGCGGCCATAGCCCGAGGTCTTCATGCCCGGCAGCACGGCTTGCAGCAGGTTCTGCGCAGACAGCAAGTGCTGGTTGAACGCGATGCGGTAGTCGTCCGGCGTTGCCGTGTTCGCCGCGCCGCCCGGCGGCCCGCCACTGTTGTTGATGAGGATATTGACCATGTGCGCGTTCACCGTCGCCTCGACTTTGGCGCGCATATCTTCCTGATCGGTCATGTCGGCCGAAATGGTCGCATGCTGCTGCGCCGCGTGTATTTTCGGCAGCGCGGCGAGCGCCGTTTCGAGGGCATCGCGAGAGCGCGCCAGCAAGGTCACGTCGGCGCCGAGCGCAGCGAGCTCGATGGCCGCTGCGCGGCCAATGCCTTGCGAGCCGCCGCAGACGAGCGCGTGTTTGCCGGTGAGGTCGATGTTCATGGGGGTTTACTCCTGAGTGTCCGAAACGTCTGGCCTTGGCCTGGCGCAGCAGGCGAAAGCGAGAGGCTCAAACACGAGGGACACGAAAGGAAGAGCAATGCATTGCTGTTCTTTTTCTTCGTCTCCTTCGTGGTCTTCGCGTTTCAATCTTCTTCTTATTTCCCGGATCTGCTCTTGGAAAGCCTGCGCAGCGCGAGGGTCTGCCGGGATTGCGGTCAGATTTTCTGCACCATCTGCATCAGCAGTTCTTCGTCGCGGTCGCCGCGCGGCGGCTCGATTTCCTCGAGATCGAAGCCGAGCAGCGTGGCGTCGGTTTCGTCGATGCCGTCGAACGCGCGGAATTCGGCGTCGAGCAGGGCCATGCGAGCGGCGGTTTCGTCGTCGTAGTACAGCGTGCGGCCGTCGCTGTCGAAGACTTCGGCGATGCCCGAATCGAGCACCTGCAGGCGTGCCCAGATCAGCGTGTCGCCGAGTGCCGCCAGCCACCATTGCGCTTCGCGTTCGTGCAGCACCGGCTCGGGCGTTTGCTCGTTCTCGTCCTGCTCGTGATCGCTCATGCGGGAGCCCCGACGTAGGCCAGTAGTTTGGACGCGATCGCGATCAGCGCGCCGACGATGATGGCCCATGCGCCGATGCTGCCGAGCACGGCCAAGGCATTGAGGTCGCGATCGCGCAGCACGCGATAACGAGCGCGCAGATACCAGCCGAGCGCGTACGGCGCGAACACGAAGCCGCTGATCGTCGCGTGTTCACCAGGGTGGTGGTCGCGCAGGTGAACGGCGACCAGCATCCAGGTGATGATGTAGGTGGTGAGTCCTGCAACGACCAGGCCGAGGCCCATGATGAGCAGGAATTCGCGGGTGGCGAGCAAGGTCATCGATCAGAACTCGGCCGAGCCCGGCGCACGCGGGTAGGGGATCGCATCGCGAATGTTGGCGAGCCCGCAGACATAGCAAATCAGCCGTTCGAAACCGAGACCGAAGCCGCCGTGCGGCACCGTGCCGTAGCGGCGGAAATCGCGGTACCAGCCGTACATTTTCGGATCGAGCCCGAACTGCGCGATGCGGCGGTCGAGGATGTCGAGGCGCTCCTCGCGCTGCGAACCGCCGATGATCTCGCCGATGCCGGGCGCGAGTACGTCCATCGCGGCGACGGTGCGGCCGTCGTCGTTGAGGCGCATGTAGAACGACTTGATCTTCTCGGGATAGTTGGTGACCACGACCGGACGACCGACGTGTTCCTCGGTCAGGAAACGCTCGTGTTCGGTCTGCAGGTCCGCGCCCCATTCGACCGCGTAGTCGAACTTCCTGCCGGACTTCTTCAGTATCTCGACCGCGTCGG
>JBDTYM010000059.1:0-25253 GCA_040005635.1 Dokdonella sp.
GCAGCTTGCCGTCCTTGCCTGCCTGCAGGGCGAGATGTGCGGCGGTGCTGCCGGCCGGCGCCGGCAGGATCGCGGGCGCGACCGAGCCGAGGTCGATATCGCCGTTCTGCAGATCCTGGAAGTTGGTCGGCGTCCAGCTGTCGCGCGGCATGCCGCCACCGGAACCGGTGCCGTCCGGTGCCAGTGCGAGCACACTGTCCGCCCAGTTGTGGCCACCCGTGCTCGCATTGAACTGGCCATTGCCGGTCGCAACGTAGATGCGGTTGGTTCCGGCATCGTAGATCGCGCCAGGACGCCCCCAGATGCCACTCTGGCGCGAAGAACAGTTTGTGCCGCTGCCGATGAAATGCACGTTCTGGTCGCTACACAGGGTGTTGAACACCGTCTGCGCGCCGGTCGACAGATTGACCGTAGTCACGTGCCCCTGGTAGTCACCGCCGTCGCCGATATAGCCGTCGGTGACCGAGTACAAATAATTCACGCCCCCCGGCGGCGATGCGATCGCGATGCCCGAGGCGCCCTTTTCGGCATTGGGCTTGGAGGTCGACAGCTGCGGCCAGCCGCCGCTGGTCGTCTCGCTGCCGTCGCCGACCGCATACTTGTGTACGTAGCCGTCGAGGCCATAGGCGTAGACGAACTGGCGGTTCGGATCGATCGCCGGAGCGCCGGTCGTCAGGTTGCCGCCGGTCGAGGTCGGCTGCTTGGACCACAGCACGCTGCCGTCAGCGGCGTCGAGTGCGAGCAAGTGGCCGTCCTTGGTGACCAGGAACAACAGGTCCTTGCTGCCGCTCGCCGTGCTGACGGCCGTCAGCAGTACGGGGCTGCTGTCGCTGGAATGCGGCAGGCTGACGCTGTAGACCTGCGCGATCGCAGTGACGTTGGCGGGCGAGATCTGCGTCTCGGCCGTGTTGTAGCCGCTGTGTTGCTGGCTGTAACCGAATTGCAGCCAGTCGGCGGCGCGCGTCGGCACCGGTCCGAGCAGCGCAATGACGGCCGCAGACAGCGCCGCGCCGAGCTTGTTCGTCGTAGACATTGAGCAGGATCTCCGTAGGGGTTGCGGGGGCCGTCAGCGAGCCCCCGATGCCGATGTGCATGATCCGTTCGAGCGACGTCATCGAAACGTGACCCGATCAACGAATCCAACCCGCGGAGTGTATGCCTGCAATCTCCGAAAAGCGTTACAGATCGCTGCTGCGCCGACAAGCGAGGAGTCGCACGGATGCGCCGCGTGGCGACGTGTCCGCACGGCGATCAGCCGTCGAAGCCGTCCTGGAAGATCAGGTCGGGCGACTGGCCGAGTCCAAACTTCCACAATTGACCATTGTTGTCGGTCATGTAGATCGCGCCATCGACGAGAATCGGACTTTGCCAGTGGATGTCGCCGATCAGCGGCGAGGTCCACAACACGCTGCCGGTCAACGGATCGCGTGCGATCACGCAGGTGCCGCCAGCGCAGTCGCCAGCGTTGTAGAGCACACCGTTGGCGACGATCGTCGAGGTGGACGAATCGCTGACGGTCCAGCGCGCTACCAGCATCGGCTGGTGGCTGCCGTCGAGGACGAGCTGCACGCCGGAGAGTCCGTCGCGATTGCCGACGAACAACCAGGTGGAATGATCGCTCGGATCGACCCATACCGAAGGTTGTTCGCGCATGCCACCGCCCCCTTGCGGCACGCTCAGCATCTGCAGTTCGCCGCCGACATGCGCTGGCGCGCCGGCGCCGCTCATGTCATCCAGATTGATCAGACGCAACTGGAAATCCTTGCCGACTTCCATGCCCAGATGCGGCACGGCACTGCCAGCCGGAGCCGGCAGCAGCACCAGCGACGTCGAGCCGAGATCGATGTCCTGGTCGTCGAGCTGCTGAAAATTCGTAGGCGTGTAGCTGTCCAGCGGCAAGCCGTTGCCGGCGCCACTGCCATCCGCGGCCAGGGCCAGCACACTGTCGCCCCAGCTGGTTCCACCGCTCGTGTTCGCGTTGAAGTCGCCGTTGCCGGTCGCGATGTAGACGCGGTCGGTGGCAGCGTCGTAAGTGGAGCCGCCGCGGCCCCAGATACCGCTCTGCGTGCTCGAGCAGCCACCGTTGCCGATGACCACCGTCAGGTTGCTGCACAGCGTATTGAATACGTTCTGCGTGCCGCTCGCGAGATTTATCGCGACGGAATGACCCTGATAGTCGCCGCCGTCGCCGATATAACCATCGGTGACCGCATGCAGATAGTCGACGCCGCCGCTGCTGACGAGCGTCAGGCTGCTGGCAACTTTCTCGACGTTCGGTTTCAGCGTGATCGCTCGCGGCCAGCCGGCCGGACCCGGGGTCAATACTTCGGCGCCGTCGCCAATCTGGTATTTGTGCACGAAGCCGTCGACGCCGAAGCTGTAGATGTATTGCTTCGCCGCGTCGACGACCGCCGATGCGGAGGCATGCTGGGTGCTGCTGCTCGGGCTGCCGCTCGTGGCCTTTGACCAGACCACGCTGCCGGTCGCCGCGTCGATCGCGAGCAGCGTGCCGTTCGTACTCGCGAAATCGGAAATGCTGTCGCTGCCGAAAAGGAACAGCAGATTCTTCGTCCCACTGGCGGTCGCCACGTTACTGGCGTAGACCGCTGCGCCGTCGATTTTTGCCGGTAGCAGGACAGGCGTGCCGTATGCCGATACCAGTTGCTCGACGTTCGACGCATCGATCGTCTGCTCGGCGGAATTGTTGCCGCTGTGAGCCGCGTCGTAACCGAACTGGGGCCACTCAGCGGCATGTGCCGCCGCGAGGAGGGTAAGGCCGCCGATCAAGGGTATCGTTCGTAAAGCTGTTTTTGTACGCATCGGTATTCTCCGGTTGCGGTCACACAGTGGACCTGCGGGAGAACGAACTATGTGTACGCGTCTGCTGAATGCCAGCGGTAGCGGGTGAAGTCCTGCCCGATGGCTGGGTGGTTACCCCTTCTCGGTCGCAGTCGATGCGCCCCATCGACGGAGCGCATGTGGCGTCCCGTCGCCGCTCAAACGGATCTACGCGGCCGCCGAACGTGCGGCCGCTGACGCGGTTCGCTCTCGATCAGCGCCCCGGTAACTCGAAACCGTCACGGAAGATCCAGTCGTCGCCGGAAAACGCGACAGAAACCGTGCAGTCCGTCGTGATCGGGCCGGTGGTATAGACCAACGCGTTCAATGTGCCGCCGCAGCCATCGACATTGAACGTGATGCCGCCGCTGTCCGGCGTGACCGTGAAGCTGGTCGTCGCTCCGTCGGTGACCGTCTGCGGCGTGCTCGGGTCGATCGTGCCGCCCGCGGTCGTCGTCGGCGTGACGACGTGCGTGATCGTGACGAAGGTCGCGCTGACCGTGCAGTCCGCCGTGATGGGTGCGGTGGTGTAGCTGCTGCCGGTGAGGCTGCCGCCGCAACCGGTGACCGAGTCGATCGTGTATTGCGCGTCGGGTGTGACAGTAAAGCTAGTCGTCGCGCCGTCGGCAATGGTTTGCGGCGTGCTCGGCGTCATACCGCCGTGTTCGCCGGCGTTCGGCGTCACGACGTGGGTGACGGCGACATCGCCGAGATCGAAACGCTGCAGTTTGGTGCCGGCAGCGATGTAAAGCGCGCCGTTCACCAGGATTGGACTTTGCCATTTCAGACTGCCGATCGTCGGCGACGTCCATAACACGTCGCCGGTGCGCGGATCGCGCGCGAACAAGCAGTTGCCGCCTGAGCACGAGCCGGCATGGTAGATGATGCCGTTGGCGATGATCGCTGACGTCGAATCGGCGGTCTTCTGCCACGTCGGCTGCAGAAACGGTTCGCTGGTGGTCGTATTTAGCGTGACCTTGAGGCCGGAAATCCCGCTGCCGTTGGCCATGAAGACCCAGGTCGTGCCATCCGTATCGACCCAGGCGGCTGGTTGCGTCTTCATCCAGAACTCGCTGATCGGAACGTCGATGATTGCGATGGCGCCACCGACACCGCCGGGAGCGCCGGTGCCGCTCATATTGTCGAGATCGATCAGATGCAGTTTGGAATCCTTGCCAGTCTGCAGCGCGAGATGCTGCACGATGCTTCCAGCAGGCGGCTGCAGGATCAGCAACTGAGCGGAGCCGAGGTCGACATCCTGGCTGTCGAGCTGCGGATACGTGGTTGGCGTGTAGCTGTCGAGCGGCAGGCCGCCACCCGCACCGCTACCATCGGGATTCAGTGCGAGCACGCTGTCGCCCCAGTTCAAGCCGCCGGTATTGGCGTTGAACTCGCCATTGCCGCTGGTGATGTAGATGCGGTCGGTGCCGGCGTCGTAAGTCGCTCCGCCGCGGCCCCAAATGCCGCTTTGCGTCGACGCGCAATTGGTCGCGGCCGGCGGCGTCAGATGGATCGTCTTGTCGCTGCACAACGTGTTGAACACCTTCTGGTCGCCGGTCGCCAGATTGATCGCGGTGAGATGACCCTGGTAGTCGCCCTGGTCGCCGATATAGCCGTCGTTGACTGCATAGAGATACGTCACGCCGCCAGACGTTGCGATCGCGAGTGCTGACGCCCCCTTCTCGACGTTCGGCTTCAGCGTCGCGATCTGCGGCCAGCCGCCATCGGTGATCTCGGTGCCGTCGGCGATCTGATATTTGTGCACCTTGCCGTCGACGCCGTAGCTGTAGACGAACTGGCGATTCGGATCGATCGCCGGCGCGCTTTCCGTCGGCGAAGTGCCCGCCGTGTTCGCCGACCATACGATCGAACCATCGACCGCATCGAATGCGGTCAGCCGGCCGTTCTGCGCCGTCACGAACAGCAGGTCCTTGCTGCCGTCCGATGTGACAATCCCGCTCGCCAGCACGGGCGCAACGTTGGCGTTTGCCGACATCGTGACCTGATAACGCCGTGTCAACTGCGCGACGTTGTCGGGCGATATCGTCGTCTCGTCCTGATTGTTGCCGCTGTGCGAAGGGTCGTAGCCCCATTGCAGCCAGTCGGCGGCGGATGCGGCGATCGGAACGAAGCAGGCGGCGAGGACGCCTGCGCGCAACAGGGTATTCATGCTCATCGGCTCTCCGAATGGATCGACAGCGGCAGCGCCGCGGCATCGGTCAGGGCCCTGCATCTTACGCCGCGGCGGTGCCGTGGTTGATGCCCGACGTCGCGCTGCCGCCGCAGCTACGGCGCATCGAGGACGGCAGGCGGCAAATGCAAATCTAACCCGCGCCATGCTAGAAAGCCGCGATAGGGACTGCGCTGGGGAGCGACCGTGCACCAAAATCGATGGCTGGGATTGGCTTTGGCTGCGTGCGCACTGCCTGCAGCGGCCGTGACGCCTGCGGATCTGCGACTACAGCGTTGGCCCGATGCGGCGACGACCTTCAGTCAGCCGATCGCGATACGCAGCGCCGAGGACGGTAGCGGTCGCGTATTCGTGATCGAACGCTGCAGCGGCATTCGCATCGTCAAGAATGGAGGCTTGCTGACTACGCCTTTCGTGTCGATCGCGGCGAGCTGCGGCGGTGAGCAAGGCATCCTCGGACTCGCCTTCGATCCGGACTTCGCCGACAACGGCTTCTTCTATGTGACCTACACGGCGCCAGCCGGACAGCCGCAGATCGGCGCGAGCGAAGATCAGGTCCTCGCGCGCTACACCGTGTCGGCCGGAAACCCGGATATCGCCAATCCGGACGGCGAGGAAATCCTGCGCGTGCCGGACATCGCCGACAACCACAATGGTGGCGATCTGCATTTCGACCATCAGGGCTATCTGAACTGGTCGATGGGCGATGGCGGCGTGCAGGGCGACCCGAACGGGTTCGCCCAGTGCACAGGCCGCAAGCGGGCCGACAACGATCCCGCGTCCTGTCGCGTCAGCGGCGGTTCCGGGACCAGCTACTACTTGCTCGGCAAGATCATCCGGCTGGACGTGCACGCAACCACCGCCGCCGCGCCCGGCAATTTCTGCGGCGCCACACCTGGCCAGCCAGCGAAGTATGCGATCCCGGCCGGCAACCCGTTTGCGGACGCCGGCGCGCATCCGCAGGACTGCGCCGAGATCTTCAACTGGGGTTTTCGCAATCCGTACCGTTTCAGTATCGATCGCGTGACCGGCGACATGCTGATCGGCGACGTCGGTCAGAACACCTACGAGGAAATCGACTTCCAACCCGCCGGCAGTGCAGGCCAGAATTTCCAGTGGAACGCGTGCGAGGGACTACATACGTATCCCGGTGGCTCGCTCGGTTGCACGGGGCCTGCCGGCAGTGTGCCGCCCAAGCTCGACTATTCGCATTTGATCGGTTGCGCCGTGACGGGCGGCTACGTCTATCGCGGTCCGATCGTGCCGTTGCGCGGCCAGTACCTGTTCAGCGACAACTGCAGCGGCAGTATCTATGTCGTCGCCGACGCGGGCGCGGCGGTTTCGCTCTGGACGTATGAAACGCTCGACGGCACGCCATCGATGAGTACGTACGCATTCGGCGAAGATGACCAGGGTAATCTGTACGTCGCCGACGGCGGAGGCAAGGTCTATCGGTTCGTGTCCGACAGCTCGGTGGACCTGATCTTCGCAGACGGCTTCGATTGAACCGGCTTTGATTGAATCTGCGCCGCTTGCGCGCGGCCGACGCCCGCGAGTTCGGGCCCAGAGGAGGAATCATGCTGCAAAGGTTTGCTGGTCTGTGCGCGATTGCGATGATGATCTGCGCTTGGCATGCGTCGGCGCAGGACGTGCCGGCGGACCTGAGTCTCGAAACGGTCACCGACCAGATCGAAGCGCCGATCGGAGTGCGCGCACCGAACGACGGCAGCGGCCGCCTGTTCGTGTTGAGCCAGGCCGGCACGATCCGCATCATCAAGAATGACGCATTGCTGGCGACGCCGTTCCTCAGCGTGCCGGTGACCTATCCTGGCAGCGGTGGCACCAGTGGGCTGCTGGGCCTGGCGTTCCACCCGAACTACGGCAAGCCGGACCTGCCGCACAACGACGAGTTCTATGTCGTCTCGATGCGCCCACCGGGCTGCACGCCAGCCGGCACCTGCCTCGGCAGCGGCCCGGACGAAGTGCTGGAGCGCTACACCGTGTCCGCGGATGCGGACGTTGCCAACCCAACCGGCACCGTCGTCATCCGTCTTGCCGACAACTCGCCACCGTCCTATCACAACGGCGGCGACATCCATTTCGGAGCGGACGGCTATCTGTACATGTCCTCCGGCGATGGAGGACAGGAAAGCGGCACACACTGGCTCGCCGAGTGTTTGTGGAAGAAGCCGAACGACACCACGTCGACGAGCTGTGGCAATGGCACCGGCACGGAGTATTTCCTGCGTGGCAAGATGCTGCGCATCGACGTCGATACGCGCGGCGGCATCGCGACGTCCGAGATGTGTGGAACAGCGACCGGCGTAGCGGCCGAGTACGCGATCCCGGCGGACAATCCCTTTGTCGGTTCGAGCGAGACCTGCGACGAAATCTATCTGTACGGTTTCCGCAATCCGTGGCGCTGGAGCTTCGATCGTGCGACCGGGGACCTGTGGATCGCCGATGTCGGCCAGGATCACTACGAGGAGATCAATCTTCGCGTCGCAGGCTCGACCGAGCCGGTGTACTACGGCTGGCATTGCATGGAAGGCACGGCGGTTTTCAACTCGACCCAGGTATGTGCTCCGCCGTTGCCAGCCAATGTTCTGCCGCTGATGGAGTATTCGCACACGAGCGGCCGCTGTGCGGTTACCGGCGGCTACCGCTTCCGCGGTCCGATTCCCGCGTTCCAGGGCATGTACGTATTCGCTGATTCGTGTTCGAGTGAAATCTTCTTCGCCAAGCCGGACGACCAAGGAGAGTGGTCGTACACGGTGTGGCGCAACGACGCGAATGGCTACGGCACCTATTCGGGTTTCGGCGAGGACGAAGCGGGCAATCTCTACGTGGCGAACACTGCCGAGAACACCGTCTACGTCTTCCACTCCGATCAGCTGGGTGTCCCGCATGTCGTCACGCCGAACACGGTCGGCAATGGTTCGATTACACCGTCGACGCCGCAGACGGTCAACGACGGCGACATGATCGCCTTCAGCGTGCAGCCGGCTGCTGGCTACGCGATTGCCAGCGTCGATGGTTGTGGCGGCGTCCTCGTCGCAGAAACCTACACGACGGCGCCCGTCACGGCCGATTGCGCGGTGACGGCGACGTTTGCTGTCAGCAGCAGCGACATCATCTTCCGCAACGGCTTCGATGCGGCTACTGCGCCGGTTGTTCCTTCAGCGCGATTGCGCTGATGCCGTTGTCGGACAGCGATTTCTTGGCCGATTCGAGGTCGCTCGCGCTGGCATAGGGACCCACGCGCACGCGATGCCAGGTCTTGCCGTTGATCGTGACCGGCTGGATCTGCGCACTGAAGCCGGCCATTGCGAGCTTGGCCTTCGCCTCGTCGGCCGCCTTCGGATCCGGATACGAGCCGGCCTGCAGGATGTAGCGGCCGGCGGTGGCGGGCGTCGCTGGTGTGCTCGCCGGCGTCGGGTTTGCCGCAGTTGATGTCGAGGCCGGGTTCTGGCGCGCCTGCGCCTGCTGCTCGGCTTTGGCCTTCGCCGACAATTCGGCGTCCGGAATCACCACCTCGGCTTCCGGCAGCACGTGATAGAAATCAAAATCCTTCTTCGGTTTCGCCTCGGCGACCGGTGGCTCGCTCTCGCGCGGCGCAGTTGCTTCCGGATTCGGCTGCGGTAGATTCTTCTTGCGCAGCAGCGGTGCCCAATCCTTGCCGAGTACGAGCAGCATCAGGCCGATGCCGAGCAGCATGCCGACCAGCACCCACAGCCAAGCCGGCTTCTGGTTGCCGTTGCCGCCTCGCGTCGCCTGGCGTCCGTTCTTCTTCGCAGCCATCACATGCTCTCCGGCGCCGAGACGCCCAAAAGATCGAGTCCGTTCGCGAGCACCTGGCGCACGGCGGCGGCCAAGGTCAGGCGTGCGTCGCGCAGGTCCGCGTCATCGACGAGGAATTGCTGCGAGTTGTAGTAGGCGTGGAATGCCGCCGCCAGTTCGCGCAGGTAGGTCGCGACCAGTTGCGGTTCGAGATGCTCGGCAGCATTCTCGACGACTTCCGGATAGCGCGACAATTCGATCAACAGCGCCTGCGCGTGTTCGTCGTCGAGACGGTCGAGGCGCGCGAGTCCGTTGCGCTGGTTCCAGCCCAGACCGCGCTCGGTCAGCTGTCGCATCACGCTGGCGACGCGCGCGTGCGCGTACTGGATGTAGTAGACCGGATTGTCATTGGTCTGCGCGCGCGCGAGGTCGATGTCGAACACCAGCTGCGAATCGGACTTGCGCGCGATCAGGAAGTAACGTGTCGCGTCACGACCAACTTCGTCGATGAGGTCACGCAAGGTCACGTAGCTGCCGGCGCGCTTGGACAGTTTCACTTCCTCACCGCCGCGCATCACCGTGACCATCTGGTACAGCATGTATTCGGGCCAGGCCTTCGGAATGCCGGCGTCGAGCGCCTGCAGACCCGCTTTCACGCGTGCCAGACTGCCGTGGTGATCGGATCCGAGCACGGTGATCGCGTGTTCATAGCCACGCTGCCACTTGCTGCGATGGTAGGCGACGTCAGGCAGGAAATACGTATAACTGCCGTCGGACTTGCGCATCACGCGGTCCTTGTCGTCGCCGAATGCGGTCGTACGCAGCCACAACGCACCGCCGTCCTCGTAGGTATGACCCTGTGCGATCAATTCGCGCGTCGTCTCCTCGACCTTGCCGTCGTCGTACAGGGAGGATTCGAGGAAGTACACGTCGAAGCTGACGCCGAACGCGCGCAGGTCGAGATCCTGCTCGCGGCGCAGGTAGGCGACCGCAAAGCGTCGGATGGCGTCGAGATCGCCCGCATCGCCGTTGCCGGCGACGTCGATACCGTCGGTGTGCACGGATTCGCGATCGAGGAACGCGCGCGCCACATCCTTGATGTAGTCGCCACGATAACCATCGGCCGGCCAGGTCGGAGCGTCCGGCTCGACGCCGCGCGCGCGCGCCTGCACGGAAAGTGCAAGGTTGTTGATCTGCGCGCCGGCGTCGTTGTAATAGAACTCGCGGACGACCTTCCAGCCATTTGCTGCCAGTACGCGCGCGATGGAATCGCCGATCGCAGCGTTGCGGCCATGACCTACGTGCAACGGGCCGGTCGGGTTCGCCGATACGAACTCGACGCCGGCGATACGGCCACGGCCGCTGTCACCGTGACCATAGGTCGTGCCCTGTTCCAGCGCTGCATGCACTTCGCGGTGATACGCCGCCGGACTCAGGAAGAAGTTGATGAAGCCAGGCCCGGCGATCTCGACCTTGGCGATCTCCGCGCGAGCAGGCAGCGCGGCGAGCAAGGCGGTGGCGAGATCGCGCGGCTTCCTGCCGGCGGTCTTGGCCAGCAGCAGGGCCACATTCGTCGCGAAATCACCATGCTCGCGGTTCTTCGTGCGTTCGACGACGAAAGCCGGCGCATCGGCGTCGGGCAGGGTGCCGTCGGCCTGCAGGACGCGCAGCGCATGGTGGACGGAATCGAGAAGTTGTTCTTTCACGCCGGAAGCCGTTTGCAAAGCCCTCTATTCTAGAGGCAAGTACGCCCGACGACGCGGTATTTCCGCTCAGGGGCCCGTGCCGCCTCATCCTACGGTAAACCAGCGGGGTGAAAGGGTTGGGTGACCTGTGCACGGGCGCGGGCGCAGCGCTCGTCGATGCAGGGTATCCCCGCATGGGGCGCGAGTCCGGTCCGGCGGCTTTCAGGTGCGCGATAGGCAGCGGCCGCTTGCGTACGCGGTCGCGCAGATCGTCATGAAGGCGTCGTATCACGCACATACAGTGTTCTGGTGCTGCGAAGCGAGCGATGGAGCAGTGGTGGCGTGCGGGATGCGCACGGTGCCGGGGTGCAAGGACGCACCGACTTTGCTACTGGCCAAAGCGCCAGGCGGGCGCTGGCCGACGTCCCTTGTCCAACCTCCTTCAGAGCAGGTCGGCGAGCGTAGTCCGGTAAGCTGCGATGACCTCGTCGCCGTTGGCCGGCAGCCCGCGCAGCGCGATCCGCGCACGAACGCCCATCGACAACGCCTTCAGCCGCGCCGCATTCGCCTGCTTGCCGGCCTCGAAGGTCGCGCGCCCGAGATCGGATTGGAAGCGGTGCAGTTCGAAGAAGAATCGATCCTGACCGTCGGTCAGAAAGCCGAGCACCGGCAGCGCGCTTTCGCCAGCGCCGAGCGAGCGCCCGCTCAGCATCTCGCGTTCGCGGCACAGGTTCTCGCCGCTGCGCGCGAACTTTTCGAATGGCTCGGCGACATTGGCGGTATCGAGATCGGCTGCGATCAGGGCCAGTCGCTGCGCACGCACGAGACGCTCGTCGGCGCGCCAATCCGGTTGCTGCGCATCCAGCGTATCCGTCAGTCTGCCGGCAAGCGCGCCGCCGCTCTGCACCAGATCGGCGGCGTTGTAGAGGTAGCCGCCCGCCGGCGCCCGCGCATCGAACGTGCTGCCGGCAATCGTCAATTCGCTGGCGAGATAGAGATCGGCGTCGTCTGCGCGGGAGAAACCGCAGGCATCCAGGATGCGCTGGGTTTCCTCGCTGCTGGCACGTTCGTTCGCGCCGACGCCGCCGACAGTCTGTGCAGCCTCGCGCTGGCGCAGGTCGTGGCCGGCACCGAACAGCAGCAGGGAGCACCAGCTGCGCAGGTCCATCGCGTGCATACCGTGCGTTTCGCACAGCCGGGCGGTGCGACTGCCGCAGATGTCGAGGATGTGGCCTTCGTTGTGATAAGCGTGAAAGTCGTTGCCGAGACGGCCGTGGCGCAGCGCGAGTCGTGCATAGGCCAGGCGCAGTGCATCGATACTGCGGTTCAGCAACGCGACATCAGTGGCATCGGTGAGCAGGCCCGCGAATCGCTCGCGCAGCGCTGCCAGCAGCGCTTCCAACGGCGCTTCATGACCGCACAGCCGCGTGCTCGCGGCGGCCACGTCCGGTATGCGCCGCTCGGTTTCGTCGGCGGGAAATGCATGCGGGAAATCGAGAATCACGACGTGGTCGCTTCGCTCCGTCTGCCCCGTGTCGAGTATAGGCGCGACGCTCCGAGCGCCGCGCGCTGCGCTGCGCAATGGCCTGCCACGGTGCTGTGGCTCCGCGCTACAACCAGCCACGCTGCGCGAGCGACGTCGGCGCACCGTCGCCGATCACGAAATGGTCGAGCAGGCGCACGTCGATGAGGTCGAGCGCTTCACGCAGGCGCCGTGTAATCGCGCGATCGGCTGCACTCGGTTCGGCGACGCCGGAAGGATGGTTGTGCGCCAGGATGACAGCGGCGGCGTTGTGCGCGAGACAACGACGCACCACCTCGCGCGGATGCACGCTGGCACCATCGATCGAGCCGCGAAACAGTTCCTCGAACGTGATCACGCGATGACGGTTGTCGAGGAACAGGCAGCCGAACACTTCATAGGGATAGCCGGCGAGACGCGATTTCAGGTAGCGCGCGCTGGCGGCCGGATCGGTCAGCGTCTCGCCCTCACGCAGTTCGGCATCCAGGTAGCGTTTGCCGAGTTCGAGTCCTGCGCAGAGCCGGCACCAGGCGACCGCACCGACGCCGGGTCTGCCCTCCGACGCATCGAGCAACGGTTTCAGGCCGCCGGCGCCGGTGAGCAGGCTGCGGCCAAGATCGACCGCGCTCTGACCGCGCCGGCCCGAACCGAGAAATACGGCAAGCAGCTCCGCATCGGACAATACGCCGGCGCCGCGGGCGAGCAGTTTTTCGCGCGGGCGCTCTGCGTCCGGCCAGTCGCGAATGCTCATTCCGGCCACCGGGCATGGACGGTGCGAGATCGCAGTCTGGAATGGCTGCAGCCGCATGCGCTCTGCGGCGTCGCCGCCACGGGTGCGGCGTCGCCATTGCCCTCAAGTGAATATCGATCGTGGTCCATGGGATGGAACTTAACGAGCATTTCGCGGTGCCGGCAGCGGCGCTCGCGACGAATTTCAGTAAGCTAGCCCCCTGATGTCCTGTCCGCGGTTTCCTACATGAGTCCAAATCTGGCCGGCGTACGCGTGCTGCTCGGCGTCTCCGGCGGCATCGCCGCCTACAAAGGCGCCGAAACCGTGCGCCGGCTGCGCGATGCCGGCGCCGAAGTGCGCGTCGTGCTGACCGCGAACGCGGCGCACTTCGTCACGGCGCTGACGTTCCAGGCCCTTTCGGGCAATCCGGTCCGTACGAGTCTGTGGGACGAGTCCGCCGAGGCGGCGATGGGGCATATCGAACTGGCACGTTGGGCCGATGAGGTTCTGATCGCGCCCGCGTCGGCTGACCTGATTGCACGTCTCGCTCACGGCCATGCCGACGACCTGCTGACGACCCTGTGCCTCGCCACGGCTGCGCCGCTATCGCTGGCGCCGGCTATGAACCAGCAGATGTGGGCACATACTGCAACGCAGGCGAATCTGGCGCTGCTGCGCCAGCGCGGCGTGCGCGTGTTCGGCCCGGCGTCGGGCGGACAGGCGTGCGGTGAGTTCGGCTCCGGTCGCCTGCTCGAAGCCGGTGAGATCGTCGGCGAACTTGCCGCCACGCGTGCACCGCGCGTCCTCGATGGTTTGAAGGTGCTGGTCAGCGCCGGCCCCACGTTTGAGGATATCGATCCGGTTCGCTTCATCGGCAACCGCAGCTCGGGCCGCATGGGCTTCGCGGTCGCTGAAGCCGCTGCCCAGGCCGGTGCGCAGGTCACGCTGGTTGCCGGGCCGGTTGCGCTGGCGACGCCGCCCGGCGTCGCGCGCGTGGACGTGCGCAGTGCGCGCGAGATGCGCGAGGCCGTGCTTGCACGGGCGTCGCATAGCGATGTCTTCATCTCGGCGGCGGCGGTCGGCGATTTTCGCCCGCAAGCCGTCGCGCCGCAGAAGCTCAAGAAAACCGGTCAAGGGCTGGAGCTTTCACTGATGCAGAATCCGGACATCCTGGCCGAGGTCGCCACCTTGGCACAGCGGCCGTTCCTGGTCGGCTTCGCTGCGGAGACCGAGAATGTCGAGGAGTACGCGCGTGCCAAACTCGAGCGCAAGAAACTCGATTTGATTGCGGCGAATCAAGTGGGTGCCGATTGCGGCTTCGAGCGCGACGACAATGCGTTGCTTTTGCTCTGGCCGGGTGGCCGTGAGGAGCTCGCGCGCGCGGACAAGCGCGAACTCGCGCGCCAGCTAGTCGCCCGCATCGCCGCGCAGCGTTCGGCGCGCCGATGACGAAAATTGCTTTGAAAGTGCTCGATGCGCGCCTCGGGCGCGACTTTCCGTTGCCGGCGCCGGCAACGGAAGCATCCGCCGGCGTCGATCTGCGCGCGATGCTGGACGCGACCCTGACGCTCGAAGCGGGTGCCAGCGCACTGATTCCGAGTGGCATTGCGATTCATATTGGTGATCCCGGCCTGTGCGCGGTGGTGCTGCCGCGATCAGGATTGGGTCACAAGCACGGTATCGTGCTCGGCAACCTGGTTGGCCTGATCGACGCGGACTACCAAGGCCCTTTGATGATTTCGTGCTGGAACCGTTCCGATGTCGCGTTTACGATCGCGCCAGGGGAACGCATCGCGCAGCTGGTGATCCTGCCGGTCGTGCGTGCCACGTTCGAAGTGGTCGAGGATTTTTTACCCAGCGCGCGCGGTGAAGGCGGCTTCGGAAGTTCCGGTCGGCATTGATCGGGGCAGGGAGCGTCGTGGCCGTTCTTGGCTGCTGCGGTCGTTGATCGGTGGAGGTTAGGCGATGGTGGAGTCCGAGATCAGGCCAGCGACTGCGAGCGACAAGCCGCGGCGATCGCTCGCGCGCTTCCTGCCGGACTGGCGGGTTTTGCTACCGCTCGCGATCGCGACCCTCCTGCTGGCCCTCGGCATCTTCCTGGCGTGGCAGAGCTGGTTGGTGCTGCGAGTACAGGAGGGCTCCGACGAAGCCGACCGCGTGCGCATGCAGGTGGTCGCGACGTTGTCGGATCAAATCCAGCAGAACGTGCAGCACGTGCAGCAAGGACTTGCCGATCCGGCCGTGCAACAGGCGCTGGCGCAGGACGACACCGGAAAGTTCGAGTACGCGACGACGGCGCTGCGCAAGGCTCTGCCGGAACTGAGCGAGGCGGAGTTCTTTGGCCCGAATCTGGACGAGGTTCTGTCAGGGGATCTGAGGGCACTCGGCTACGCAAAAGCTTCGGCCCTGATGCACGCCAAGGTGCAGGCGGATCGGACCCAGGCCGAGATGCGATTCGATGCCGACAAGAACCGAAAACTGATCGTCGCGATGCCGGCACGAATCGGGTCGAAGACTGTTGCGTTCGTCGTCGTTGGTCTGCCGTTTGCGCCGGCGCTGGAGACATTCCGCAAGCTCCCGCTGAGCGGTGCGCGGCTCGACCTTCGCCAAGGCGACGGGCACAGCGATTTCATCATCGACAGTATTGGTGCCGGCAGCGGCAATTCGGTCGGGGATCTCGGCGTGGCCATTCCGGGATCGAACTTTCGCGTCGGCAAGGCTGAGCCGGAATATTTCATTGTCGTGCCGCGCAACTTCTTCCTGCTCGCCGTGCTGGCTGCGTTGTGCCTGCTCGCCGGCGTCGTCGCGCTTTGGTTGCGCCAGGTCGGCCTGCAGCGTGCGCTGGCAACGCTGCATTCACCCCGATCCAGAACCGAGGAGATTACGTTGGCCGAAGCACTCAGGCAGCAACCAGCGAAGCCGCCCGCCGCCGCAAAATCGGCGCCGCCGCAGCCTGCGAGCGAGGAAGCCAATCCGCAGGTCGATCCGAGCATTTTTCGCATGTACGACATTCGCGGCGTGGTCGGGCAGACGTTGACGACCGGCGTCGCGCGCCTGATTGGCCGTGCCATCGGCAGCGAAGCGCGTGCGCGCGATCTGAAGGAAATCGTCGTCGGCCGTGACGGTCGTCTATCCGGGCCGGAGCTAGTCGGCGCGTTGATCCAGGGTCTGCGTTCGACTGGCATGGACGTGATCGATATCGGTCTGGCGCCGACGCCCGTGACCTATTTCGCGAACTATCACTTGCGTACCGGCTCCGGCATCTCGGTCACCGGCAGTCACAATCCGCCGGACTACAATGGCTTCAAGGTCGTGCTCGGCAACGAAACGCTGAGTGAAGATGCGATCCAGAACCTCTACCGGCGCATCGCCGAGCATCGTTTCGTCGACGGTCAGGGCGGCCTGCAGACGATCGACGTCAGTCAGGACTACATCCGCCGCATCACCGACGATATCCAGATCGAGCGTCCGTTGAAGGTCGTCGTCGACTGCGGCAACGGTATCCCCGGCGCAATCGCGCCGGCGGTGCTCGAAGGCATCGGCTGCGAAGTGATTCCGCTCTACTGCGACGTCGACGGCACGTTCCCGAATCACCATCCGGATCCGTCGGACCTGCACAACCTGCAGGACCTGATCGTATCGGTGAAGAAGACTGGCGCCGATCTCGGCCTCGCCTTCGATGGCGACGGCGACCGTCTCGGCGTGGTCACGGCGAGCGGCGAGGTGATTTTCCCCGATCGCCTGCTGATGCTGTTCGCGATCGATATCCTGACCCGCAATCCCGGTGCGACGATCATCTACGACGTCAAATGCACCGGTCATCTGCAATCGCTGATTCTGCAGCACAGCGGCAGTCCGCTGATGTGGCGCACGGGCCACTCGCTGATCAAGGCGAAGATGCGCGAGACCGATGCGGCGCTCGCTGGCGAGATGAGCGGCCACTTCTTCTTCGGCGAGCGCTGGTACGGCTTCGACGATGGCATCTATGCCGCCGCACGATTGATGGAGATCATCGCCGCCGATCTCGATGGGCGCACGCCACAGCAGATCTTCGATACGCTGCCGAAAGGCGTGTCGACGCCGGAATTGAAGATCCCGATGCGCGAAGGCGAGCACTACCGTTTCATCGACGCGTTCCGCCTGCGCGCGAAATTCGATGGTGCACGGCTCACCACGATCGATGGCTTGCGCGCGGACTGGCCCGACGGCTGGGGACTGGTGCGCGCCTCCAATACGACGCCGATGCTGGTGCTGCGCTTCGACGCGGATACGCCGCAGGCGCTGGCGCGCATCCAGGACGTGTTCCGCACCCAGCTGAAGGCGCTCGATTCGTCGCTGCCGCTGCCGTTTTAAGTGGCGCTCTTCGTCGCGCGCGATAGCCGCGCAGTCGCTTCGACCGACTAAGGCTGCTGTGCAGCCTTGGCCTGCTGCAAGTCGCGGTAGTGGGCGACTTCGCCATCGAACCGCGCACTGGCCTGATCGCGTTCGCCTTCCTTGCGTGCGACCGCGATCCGTTGTTCGTCGACTTGCTTGCGCATGTCGGCGAGCTGCTGCGTCTGCAGGCGGGGCAGCGCCACGCCGGTGAGTTCAGCCTCGGCAGCGCGCGCGAGCATGTCGGCCAGGGTTTGCTCCTGACTGCGCAGACTGATCTGCGCGGCGCTGACCTGCTGATCCATCACCTCGAGGCGTTGCGCATGCGCACGTTTCAGATCGGCTTCGGTTGGATAGGCCGCAATGAGTTGCGCATCGGTACGCGTCTGCTTGTCGGCGTCGTCGCGCGCGGCTTGCGCTTTTGCAGCGGTGGCTTTTGCGGCGGCGAGTTCGTCGGCGCTCTTGGCGCGCTCGACGCGTTTGACAACGACGCCTTGCGGGCTGACGACTTCGTAGCCGAACTTGGCGGCTTCCGGCGGCAGCGCATCGCTGTAGTGCAGATTGCCGGCGGCGTCGTGCCATTTGTAGCGGTTGTGATTGCCGCCCGTGCTGGTGCCGGCGGCGGTCGACGCCGACGCCCAGGCAACGGCCAGGACGACGGTGAGCAGACGCAATGATGGTTGACTACGGCGCATGGGGGCACCCTCCACGATCGAGTATAGGCGACGCGAGTGGCGCTGCGTTGCGCGCGGATTCAAACCCCGTAGCGCGCGCGGTAGTCGGTGAGTTTCTGCCGATAGGCGGCCAGTTCGGGCTTGTCCGCCGCATACGCCAGCAAGTCGCCGAGGCGCGCTATCGCGATCGTCGGAATGGCGTGCTGGGCGCTGAGCTCCTGCGTCGCCGAGAGGCTGCCCTGGCCGCGTTCCTCCCGATCGAGTGCAATCAGCACGCCGGCCGGCGTCGCGCCCGCCGCGCGGATCAGCGCCAGCGATTCGCGGATTGCCGTACCGGCGGTGATCACATCGTCGACGATCAGCACGCGACCTTTGAGCGGCGCGCCGACAAGGACCCCGCCTTCGCCATGATCCTTGGCTTCCTTGCGGTTGTAGGCGAATGGCAGGTCGCGACCATGATGCTCGGCCATGGCTGCCGCGGTCACGGCCGCGAGTACGATGCCCTTGTAGGCAGGGCCGAAGAGCATGTCGTATTCGAAACCGGCAATTGCGGCGGCATCCGCGTAGGCGCGTCCGAGGGTCGCCAGCGCACTGCCGCTGTCGAACAACCCGGCATTGAAGAAGTACGGGCTGATGCGCCCGGACTTCAGCGTGAATTCGCCAAAGCGCAGCACGTTGCGGGCGATGGCGAGATCGAGAAAGCTGCGTTGGGAATCGAGCATGGTATCTGCGGGAGGTGAATGGCGAGCGGCGCAAGAGTAGCCGATTCCCCAATTTCCGATGGCGCTTCGGCGCCCTGTGCGCTGCGTGGATTGCTAACATCCGCTCATCGTTCGTCGCTCATCGGCCTCTTCATGCGCATCATCAGCTTCAACGCCAACGGTATCCGTTCCGCTGCCAACAAGGGCTTCTTCGATTGGCTGCGTCTGCAAAACGCCGACGTCGTCTGCCTGCAGGAGACGAAAGCTCAGGAAGACCAACTGGTCGACCCGATGTTCCGACCGGACGGGCATCACTGTTTCTATCGCGACGCGAGCAGCAAGAAAGGCTACAGCGGCGTAGCGATCTATTCCAGGCGCGAACCGGACGAGGTGCGTACCGCGCTCGGCTGGGCGCCGTTCGACGAGGAGGGCCGCTACATCGAGGCGCGCTACGGCAAGCTCAGCGTGATCTCGCTGTATGTGCCTTCAGGCTCGTCCGGTGACGAACGCCAACAGTTCAAGTTCAAAGCGATGGAATGGTTCAAGCCGATCCTGGACGAATGGCTCGCCAGCGGACGCGATTACGTGTTGTGCGGCGACTGGAACATCGTGCGCAGCCGCATGGACATCAAGAACTGGAGCTCGAACCAGAAGAACTCCGGCTGTCTGCCGGCTGAGCGCGACTGGCTCAACATGATGTGCGCGGACTCCGCCGACGAGGCGGCCATTGATCGCGGGCGCGGCTGGGTCGACAGCTACCGCGTGCTGCATCCAGAAGGCCAGGACTACACCTGGTGGAGCAATCGCGGCGCCGCGCGCGCGAACGATGTCGGCTGGCGCATCGACTACCAGATCGTCACGCCGTCGCTGCGCGCCCGCCTCAAGCGCTGCGCGATCACGGCGACACCACGCTTCTCCGATCACGCGCCGTATCTCGTCGAGTACACGTGAGCGTCGGCGCAAGCGCCGTCGCGAAGCCTTCGGTCTGGCGCGTCTTCGCGCAGCCTTCGGCGTGGACCATGCTGTTCTTCGGCTTCGCCTCGGGCCTGCCATTCCTGCTCGTCGCCGGCACCCTGGCCTACTGGCTGAAGGAAAACGGCATCGAGCTGAAGAGCATCACTATGATCGCGAGCGCGGGCATGACCTACGCATTCAAGTTCCTGTGGGCGCCGTTGCTCGACCACTGGCGGGTGCCCGGCTTCGCACGGTTCGGGCAACGTCGCGGCTGGCTGTTGTTCGCCCAGGCAGGAATCATCTTCGGCCTCGTCGCGATGGCGCTGCTCACACCAGCGCAGCTCGGACCCTTCGTCGCGGCCACACTGGTTGTCGCATTTCTCGGTGCGACGCAGGACATTGCGGTCGACGCATACCGGATCGAAATCGCGCCGCTCGAAGCGCAGGGTGCGCTCGTCGCGACATATTCCCTCGGCTACCGCATCGCGCTGATCCTCGCCGGCGCGGTCGCGCTGATCATGGCTGACCATGTGGCTTGGCGCTGGGTCTACCTGACGATGGCCATGGCGATGCTCATTCCGGTCGCGGCCAGCATGCTCGCGCGCGAGCCCGACGTGCTGCGCATGCGCCCGGCGCGCTGGAGCGAGGCGATGCATGAAAGCGTGGTCGCGCCGTTCACCGATTTCTTCCACCGCTACGGCTGGCATCTCGCGCTGGTGACCCTGCTCTTCATCCTGCTGTTCAAGATTCCCGAGCAGGCGACGATCGGCGGCATCATGAGTCCGTTCTATCGAGACATGGGTTTCAGCAAGACCGAGATCGGCACGATCACGAAGGTCTATGGCATCTGGATAAGCATCATCGGCGTGTTCATCGGGGGCGCGGCTGTCGCGCGCTGGGGCATCGGACGAACCTTCGGCGCGGCGGTCGTGCTGTGCGGTTGCAGCAACCTGCTGTACCTGTGGCTGATCGCGAACCCGGGCAACCTTGTCGTTCTGACCTCGGTCATTTCCTGCGAAAACCTGACGCTCGGTTTTCTCGGGCCACCGACGATTGCGTTTCTGTCGTCGCTGGTGAATCGCCAACACACCGGCACGCAATACGCGTTGCTGAGTTCATTGGTCAACCTGCCGGGTAAGCTGGTCGGATTCTTCGCCGGCGGTATCGTCGCGACGAGCGGTTACGGCCTGTATTTCATTCTGACCGTGCTTGCCGTTGCGCCGGCGGTCGGGTTGTTCGCCTACGTATGGCCGCGGCTGCGTGCTCATGCGGCCGCGGCGGACGCTCAGCCGCCAGCATAGATTGCGCCGAGCCGTCGCAGACCGCGTGCGCCGGTCACGGCCGGCAGGTTGCCCGGTCGTCCGGCGAGACGCTCGCGTGCCAGCCACGCAAAGCCGACGGCCTCGACGAAATCGGGGTCGAGTCCCAGTTGCGCCGTGCTGGCGACCTTCGTCCCCGGCAGCTCGCCGCGCAACGCGTCCATCAGCGCGGCATTGTGCACGCCGCCGCCACAGGCATAGACCTCGAACGCGCCGCTCGTCTGCGCGCGCAGCGCGTCGGCGATGCTTCTGGCGCTGAGCGCGAGCAGCGTCGCCTGCACGCTTGCTGCATCCGTCGCTTCACGCAGGCGCGGCTGCAGCCAGTCAAGATTGAAATATTCCCTTCCGGTGCTCTTCGGGGGTGGCGCTGCGAAATACGCGTCGTCGAGCAAGCGCGCGAGCAGCGCGGCATCGATGCGTCCGCCGCGCGCCCAGGCGCCGTCGTCGTCGCGCGGCGTGCCTCGATGCCGCTGTGCCCAGGCGTCGAGCAGACAGTTCGCCGGACCGGTGTCGAAACCCAGCACGCCACCTGCCGGAGCGAGCAGCGTGACGTTGGCGATTCCGCCGAGATTGAGGATCGCCCGCGTCGCGGCCGGATTGGTGAATACCGCCGCATGCAGCGCCGGCAGCAGTGGCGCGCCCTGGCCACCGGCGGCGACGTCGGCGCGCCGGAAGTCGGCGACTGTCGTGATTCCGGTGCGTTCGGCGATCACGCTCGGATCGCCGATCTGCAGCGTGAACGGAAACGCGCCGGACGGTCGATGTCGGACGGTCTGGCCGTGCGAGCCGATCGCGGCAACGTCGCGACGGTCGACGTTCGACGCATCGAGCAGTGCCGTGGCCGCGTTCGCGAAGTGCAGACCGATCTCGACGTCAAGCGCGCCATAATCGTCGAGCGGCAATGCGGCGCGCGTAGAGGCGAGCGCGAGCAGGCGGTCGCGCAGCGCGGGCGGATACGGGGTCGTCGCGGCAGCAACTACTTCCAGCGATGGCTCGAAGCGCACCAGTGCGGCATCGATGCCATCGGCGCTGGTGCCGGAAATAAGGCCGAGATACAGCGTCGACACGACGGCCGTGGACGCGTTGGATCAGTCGCTTGCGCGCGCGAGCTTGATCTCGTCGACCGTCTTCAACTTGGCCAGCATCGGCGTGATCTTCTGCCGGAATTGCGCCAACTGCGTCGACGGCAGCGGCTCAGCCACCGGCAAGGTGACAGTGAGCGGATCGCGGTGCTCTCCGTTGACGCGAAATTCGTAGTGCAGGTGCGGGCCGGTCGCAAGCCCGGTCATGCCGACATAGCCGATCGTCTGGCCCTGACTGACCTTCTGGCCAACTTGCACTCCGGCGAAGCGCGACATATGACCGTAGGCCGTGCTGATCTGACTGTTGTGCTGGATCGTGACGAAGTTGCCGTAGCCCGAGCTCCAGCCGCGGAACGTGATGCGGCCATCGCCGGCCGCGCGAATCGGCGTACCGGTCGGCGCAGCGTAGTCGACGCCCTTGTGTGCGCGCATGTAACCCAGAATCGGGTGCATGCGGCCTGTCGAAAAGGTTGAAGAGATGCGCGTGAATTCGACCGGCGTGCGCAGGAACGATTTGCGCAAGGGGCGGCCGGCCTCGTTGTAGAACATCGTCTCGCCGTCGGCGTTGGTGTATCGCACAGCGGTATAGCGCTTGCCCTGGTTGATGAAGGTGGCGGCGATGATGTCGCCATCACGCAGGTGTTCGCCTTCGCGGTAGACCTCGTCGTAGATGACGCTGAAGCTGTCGCCCTCGCGCAGATCCTGCGCAAAGTCAATGTCGTAGCCGAATGCATTGGCGAGCTTCAATACCATCGCGTCACTGAGGCCGGCTTGTTCACCGGCATAGAACAGCGAACGTGTGACGACGCCGTGGGCGACCTGCGTACGCCGTTCGACGGCACGGTCTTCGGTGGTTTCGCTGACGCCATCGGTGCCGAAGTGCAGCACGACACGGGTGGCATCGCCGCGCTCGAAGCGCATCGCGCTGAGCGTGCCATCCTGGTCGAGCGCGAACGCAAACTCCTGGCCAGGCCGGATATGACGCAGTGCCGACGCGTCGCCCTGAGAATCGAGCGCGCGTTGCAGGTCGTTCGGGCCAAGTCCCTGCTCACGGAAGATGTCCGACAGCGACTGGCCGGGGCGCACGCTGACGACGTGCCAGTCCGGTTGCGCATCGACGCCGTATGCGCCGATCGTCGGATCGGCTTCGGCGCCGGGCGGCAGTTGCGGCAGATCCAGCGCCATCGTCGTGTAAGGCGTCGGCGCCGGGTCATGCCGTGTCGCATTGGCCCAGGTCGGAATCACGATGCCGACGAGAGCGGTCAGCAGCAGCGCGACGCCGCCGAGTATCCAGTGCTCGGCACGCCAATTGATCGGTGACGCCGCGACGTTCTGCACGAAGGTCCAGCTCGACCAGCGTGAGTAGAAATGGAAGTGCTTGCGCTGGGTGTGACGCCGTATCGCCAGACGACGCGCCTTGTGGCGGACGGATTTCAGGTCGTTGCGAAGTTCGGTCACAGGTCGCGTTCCGGTCAATAGCGCGGTACCATAAATGCGTTGCGCAGGCGCCGTCAATCCCAATCGGGACAAGGGTTTGCGCGCGACTTTTCACTAACAAAATATTAACTGCGGCGCCCGTTTTCGATGGTGCGGCGCACTCCGCAATTCATCCGGTTCCACACCGTGCGCGAGCGCGTTCGACGGCGCGCGCGGCCGCTAGGAGCGATATGAGCGACATCCAGGACGCGTTGGACCTGATCGGCCGCGGCGCCGACGAAATCATCAAGCACGGCGAACTCGAGGCGCGGCTGCAGCTCGGTCGCCCGTTGCGCATCAAGGCGGGCTTCGATCCGACGGCGCCGGACCTGCATCTCGGTCATACCGTGCTGCTGAACAAAATGCGTCAGTTCCAGGATCTCGGCCATCAGGTGATCTTCTTGATCGGCGACTTCACCGGAATGATCGGAGACCCGACCGGCAAGAACGTCACACGCAAGCCGCTGACGCGCGAGGACGTCGAGGCCAATGCGCAGACGTACGCGGAACAGGTCTTCAAGGTGCTCGATCGCGAACGCACAGAAGTGCGCTTCAACTCGGAATGGTTTGGCCGCATGACGGCGGCCGACATGATCCGCCTCGCTGCCCGGCACACTGTCGCGCGCATGCTCGAGCGCGACGACTTCGCCAAGCGCTATGCGGCGCAGCAGTCGATCGCGATCCATGAATTCCTGTATCCGCTGGTACAGGGCTACGACTCGGTGGCCTTGCGGTGCGACGTCGAACTCGGCGGCACCGATCAGAAATTCAACCTGCTGGTCGGACGACAGTCACAGGAGGAAGCCGGCCAGCCTGCGCAGATTGTGCTGACGATGCCTCTGCTGGAGGGGCTCGATGGCATTGCCAAGATGTCGAAGTCGCTCGGCAACTACATCGGCATCAATGAGCCGGCCATCGACATCGTCAACAAGACGATGAAGATCGGCGACGAGCTGATGTGGCGCTGGTATGAACTGCTGAGTCTGAGTCGTTCATCGGCCGCGATCGAGGCGATGAAGCGTGACGTTGTTGGCGGCCAACTGCATCCGCGCGACGCGAAAACCGCGCTTGCGCGCGAGCTGGCGGCTCGTTTCCATGGCGCGGGCGAGGCTGAGCAGGCAGTCGCGCAGTGGACCGCGCTGGTACGGGAGCAGCGCGTCGATGTGGATCTGCCCTTGTTGGACATTGCCGCGCCGACCACAGGTATGCGCGTCGCGCCGCTGTTTGTCGCGGCCAAGCTCGCCGCCAGCAATTCCGAAGTCATGCGCAAGATCGGCGAACGTGCCGTACGTATTGACGGCAGCGTCGTCGAGGACCGCGAGCGCGCGCTCGCGGTAGGCGGCGAGCACCTCCTGCAGATTGGCAAGCGCGCATTCGCGCGGGTTCGCCTGGTGGCGGCCTGACCCCTTTTATCCAGCAAATCGAGCTTGAATGCGCGCTGCAGCGTAGGGCGCGCTGCGGCAGGCTCGAGCTCCCGCAGAAAAAGTCGTTCGAGGGGCTTGACGAAATCTCGTTTGAGGTTAGGATGCGCCCCCCTTCGATGGCTCGGCGAAACGCTGAATCAACGAGGAACGTCCGGTTTCGCCGGCGCCCGAAAAAAAATTGCTTCGAGGGTGTTGACGAAATCAGGATTGCAGTTAAGATGCGCGCCCCTTCGATGACACGGCCTCGGCCGACGCCATCGAAGACGTTCGGTCCCGACCGAAACGCTTCGAAAAAAGTTCTCTTCGAGGTGTTGACGGTCAGGAAAATGGATGTATAGTACGCGGCTCCCTCGGACGAAATGTCCTGGGCGCGAGGTGAAGAAAACCTCGCAAGCCTTTGATCTTTGACAGTGTGCGCAGGTAACTTGTGTGGGCGCCTTGTGGTGGATGTAAGTCCATCGATACAAAGTGCGTCTCAAGCAAGTGTAAAACAGTAATGTTTGACG
>JBDTYM010000060.1:0-24478 GCA_040005635.1 Dokdonella sp.
CACGGTGATTTCCTGCAGCGCCTCGATCGCCGCGCGCGGCGCCGGGATCGGCACCAGCGGTCCGATCATCAGCTTGAGGTTGACGTTGCCGCTAAGCACCGAACGCTCCCGGAATGCCCGGCGGCAACGTCAGCCGCAGCGAACGTCCGATCTCATCGGTGAGCTTGCGCGGCAGCAGTTCGCGATTGCCGTCGACGAGGCGCCAGAACAGCTCCGGATGGCCGAACGCGCGCGCGGCGATCGTGTCGAGGCGATCGCCACCGACGACTTCGTAGCGGCCGAACTGCGCGAGATCCTCCGGCTGCGGCAGGAAGCGGCGTGCGAGATGGTTTACCTCGCGACCGTCGGGCAGCATGAAGGTTTTCACCTCGGTCTGCGCGTAGCGGCTGTTCGGTGCGAATGCGTTCATGGGATCCCCGTGAGACCGAGCTGGCCGAGCGAACCGCCGGATCCGCGCGCGGCGAGCTGTTCCTTGCGTTGCAGATAGCTCATGAAGAGCCCGCCGCCCCTGTTGCCGAATCCGAGGTCGTCCACCGAGAGCACGCGCAAGCTCAGGCTGACCTTCGCGCGGATCGGATTGAGCGCCGTGTCGAAGGCTTCTTCGGTGATCGAGCACTCGGTGATGCGCACCGGCACGATGCGCGCGCGGCTCCAGACGAATAGCGTGAGCGGCGCTTCCATCGGAATGATTTCCAGCTCGCCCGATCCCTGGCGTGCATCGTTCGCGGTGAGCTGGGCGCTCGATGGATAGACCAGCGTTTCCAGCAGCGCGAGCTGCGGGAAGATGCCGACTTCGATCGCGGTCTGGTTCTGGTCCGGCTGTTCGAGCTGGTCGGTCGCGTCGATCTCGGCTTCGAGCTTGAACGTCTCGATCGGCGGGCCCTTCAGGCGCAGCGCTTCGGAGTAGTCGCGCCCATCGGCGCCGATCGCCTGGATCTGCAGGCTGCGCGACACCGTGTCCGGGTTGTACTGCAGCACGATCATGCGCGCCGTGAGCACGGCCGATGTGACCGGATCGAGCGGAACGATGCCGCCCTTGAGGATGCGCGGAGTGCCGGGGAATGCGCTCATGGCACGTGCCCGAAGCCGAGCAGCTGATCCACGCGGCTCAATACGTAGGAGAAGCCCTGCACGCGCGGACTGCGATTGCCCTCGATCGTATAGAGCATGCCATCCTTGACCGAATGCACCCGGCCGATGTGGCCCTGCCAGCCGGTCAGGCTCACGCGCCACCAGACCACGATGTCGCCGGGCACCGGCACATAGCCGCTGTCCGGCGCCTGCGCCCAGCCGCGCTGCTTGAACTCGGCGAGCACGCCGCGCGCGCCGACCGTGTACGGAAACGGCATCGCGTCGACGTCCTCGCCGCTCGCCGAATAGAAGCACCAACTGACGAACGCCGCGCACCACGAGTCGCCGGTGCCACCATCCACGGGCGCGAAATACTTGCGCACGAATGGGCCGCGGTTGTTGCCGCCGATCTCGCGCGCGTCCTGCTCGATCTCACCAATCGCCGCCGCGAGCGCTGCGCGCGTGAGGCGGCTGCCGCCAGCGGCGGGCATCGTCGTGTAGTCGACTGCGCTCGGCGTTTCAATGAAGGGCTTGGGATGGGCGAGGCTCCATTGCGTCAGCGGACCCGCCTCGCCATCGACGACCAGCGGCTGGCCGTGTTGATCGAGGTTCTGCGACTGGAACGCCTTTACCGTCTTCACGGTCGTCGCATCGAACACGCTGCTCGCCTCGCAGGGGTAGCCGCGCGCGGCGAGCCGGCGTTGCAGATCGCGCACCGCGTCGCCCTCGTCGCCTTTCTTCAGTACGTCCATCACCGCGGGTCCTCGCCGAAATGCGCTGCGTCGTTCGCCTGCCGTGGTTTCAGCTGCTCGGCAGCGGCACACGATTGAGCCAAAGCAGCGGGCGCGGATAGATCTGCATGTCGCCCTGGATCGCCCGCGCCCTGTCGAAACTCACCGCCTTCGCGTCCTTGTCGAACGTGACGCAGCCCTCGCCGACCGCGGAGTGCATCTGCGCCGGCCATGCCGCGGCGTATCGCGACCGCGACACGTGGGACGGATGGCGGATACTCATCATTCATCGACCGCCGCTCCAACCGCTCCGCCGAACAATGCACCGAGTGCGCCGCCAACCAGGCCGCCGACGAGCACGCCGATCAGCGCCAGCATCGCGCCGATCGCGGCGCCGGCGCCGAGTCCGAGCAGCCCGCCGAGCAGGGCGCCGGTGAGCAAGCCGGACGAGCCGAACACGGTGCCGCTCTTGCCTTCCACCCGCCAGGCGCAGGCGGTTGCGGTCTGCATGGGCGCGAGGAACGGTGCGTAGTCTTGCGGACGCACGATGTCGCCCGCGCCCATGACGCCGGCGCGTTCCTCGCGCCCGCGCCCGTAGCAGATGCTCGGTTCCGGGTTCTTCGGATCAGCGATGCGCGCGTCCTTGCACTCTTGCGAGTTCGCGGCAATGTGATCGAGCCCGAGCAGATGGCCGAACTCATGGTTCGCCGTCGCCTGCGATTTGCGCATGTCCTCGCGCGGCCGCTTGAGGTCGGCGTTGTACCAGTCGCTCGAATCGCTGCGCGTGCCGGCCGCCTTGTTGTAACGCACATTGACCGTGTGGTGTTCGCCGCTCGTGACCGGCTGCATGCGCACGATCACGGTGCTGCGTTGGCAGGGCTCGCTCTTTGCGCAGCTACCCGCGCGCGCGAGCAGGTAGCGCATGCTCCAGCGTTCGCCAATCACGCGCGCGGCTTCCTGCTGCCAGGCCGCAAAGCGGCCGGCGGGCCACGCGGCAGCATCGGCCTGGACAAACTTGACGCGCATCGTGGCGATCAGCGCGCACGGCTGCTTGCCGTTCGTGGCGATCGCTTCGCGGCGCACGAGGTCGGCCGCGAACTTGCCGCCGCTGCCGTATGCGACGTCGCCAACCGACTGCTCGGCCGCTGGCGCGGGCGGTGGCACCGGTTTCTTCGAGGCCTCTTCGGTGTAGGGGTTGGGCGGAATGTTCAAGGGCTGCCGCGCCAGCGTCGGTGCCTGCGCAGACAGCGCCGGTGCCTGCGCGCCGCCCGCGGTCACGCCGTCGGCGACGCGGTCGGCATCGCGTTCCGCGGCATCGCCGGCATCGCCGATGCGCAACTGCTCCGGTGCAGTCGCGCGCGTGCCGCGCTGCTGCGCGACGTGCGCGAGTTCGTGCGCGAGCAAATGCGTACCCGTCGGCGTGTGCGGCTGGTAGCGGCCGCGGTCGAACACGATGTTCGAACCGACCGTGTAGGCCTGCGCATTCACCGCTCGCGCGGAGGCCGCGGCGGTGCCGTCGGTGTGCACGCGCACGTCGCTGAAATCGTGGCCGATGCGCTGCTGCATGAGCGCGCGCGTCGCCGGCGCGAGCGGTTCGCCGCTCGCACGCAAGGTCTGGTGCACGCTGGCCGGCACCGCCGACGCGCCGTTTTCGCCGCGTCGCTGAAGGCTCTGCTTCTGCGCGCACTCGCCGCATTCGCCCCGCACGGATGCCGCGGACGCGCAGGCGCATTTGCGCCGTACCAGCTCAAACGGCGCCGGTGCGGGCGCAGACTTTGCGTGGCGCTGCAATGCGTGCGCGCTCATCGCGGCGTCCTCCCGCGCGGTGCGGCCGCAACGGGTGCTCCGGCCAGTACGCCATGCAGCGAGCGGGCGATCCCCGCGCCCAGCGCATGCGAATGTGCCGCTTCGATTGCAGGCAACGCATCGCCGGCGGCGAATGCCAGCGCCGACCCGCGCGGCGGCGTCGGTGCGGCGCGCAGCAGTCGTGCGAGTTCCGCGCCGAGTGCGGCACGCACCTGGGCGCCGTCGATCGCGTGAGGCGCGAAGCCATCGAGCACGAGGCGATCGATGACGAGTTCGATCTTCATGCCTGGGCCTCCGCACCGCCGAGCCAGCGGAAGTCGCCTTCGTTTACCGGCTTTTCGAGCTTGCGGAATTCCAGGCGCGCCGCTTCGAGCAGCATCGGCATGCCGACCGGCAAGCCCGCGCGCGCGGCGAGGAAGGCCGCATTGAGCGCGATCGAATGGATGCTCGCGCCGGTCAGGTTGAAACGTGCAAGGCGCGCATGGTCGATCGCGCCGGTCCGTACCGCCGCGGGTAGCGCGCGCCGCCAGATCGCCTCGCGCTCGACAACGCCCGGGAATGGAAAGCGCACGATGAATCGCAGCCGGCGCAGGAAGGCCTGATCGAGCGCGCTTTTCATGTTGGTGGCGAGAATGGCGAGACCGCGGAACGCCTCCATTCGTTGCAACAGGTAGTTCACTTCGATGTTCGAGTAGCGGTCGTGGCTGTCCTTGACCTCGCCGCGTTTACCGAACAGCGCATCGGCTTCGTCGAACAGCAGGATCGCGCCGCCCGCTTCGGCCGCATCGAACAGGCGACGAAGGTTTTTCTCGGTTTCGCCGATGTACTTGTTGACTACCGCGGACAGATCGATGCGATAGAGCAGCAGGCCGAGTTCGTTGGCGATGACTTCGGCCGCCATCGTCTTGCCCGTGCCGCTCTCGCCCGCGAACAGCACGCTGATGCCGAGGCCGCGGTTCATGCGGGCGCGAAAACCCCAGTCGTCGTAGACCGTGCCGCGATGCTCCACCTGGTCTGCGATCTGTCGCAGCAGCGCCTTCTCCGCGGGCGGAAGTTCCAGATCGTCCCAGCGCGCCTTCGTTTCGACCGGTTGCGCGAGCTGGTCGAGCACGGGCCTCGCGCCCGCGATGCACTGGGTCCATAGCAGCGCCGGCAATTTCTGCGCATCGCCTTGCGCGAGTGCGAGCGCGGCGCCTGCGGCGGCGCGGATCGCATTGGCGCCGAAATCGAAATGCACGGCCGGGCGATCCGCCGCGGCCGCGTGGTCCGCGCCGAGCGCCTGGTTCCAGAGCACGCGCTGCTCGGCCGGCGTCGGCTTGGCGATGTCGACGGGCAACGTCGCCCGATCGAGCGGCCAAGGTTCGCGCGTATCAAGGAAGACGAGCCCACCGAACCGCGCAAGGGCACGCTGCAGCGCCACGCCGGCCGGGCCGACGCGATCGGTTTCGAACGCATCGACGTAGAGCGCCAATGGCAGCAGCGCGCATTCGCGCTGCCAAAGGCGCAGCAGGGTTTCCTGCTCGGCGAGCGTGGCCGGAATCGCTTCGGCGGCGATGCGATGCGCGCGCAGGCCCAGCCTCTCGGCAACGCACGCAGCGATGAGCTGCTTGCTCGCGGCATCGCTGCCGAGGAGCTGCACGATCGGCACGGCGCCCGCCTCGGCATTCTGCAGGCGATCGACGATCGCGTCCGCGATCGACTGTTGTGAAGACGGCAGTTCGAACGTCGGCTCGGCCAACGCGACGACCAGTGGCGCGATGCGCTCGTCGAGATAGTTCGCCCCCTTGAGATAGCTCACGATGCGCTCGTCCGCGCGCAGCAGGCTGCCGACCAGTGGCTGCGCCGCGCTCGACGCGACGTCGACGAGGCGCCAATAGCGCAGCGGCCGTTCGGGCGACATCGCATCCCACGCTGGTTGGTCGAACAGCGCCATCGCGAGCGCGAAGGTCGGATAGGGTTTGCTGTCGTCGTGTTGCGCCTGCGCGCAGAGAAGCGCAATCCGCGTATCGAGTTCCATCGCTGCGCACAGCAGCAACACATCGCGTTCGAAATCGCTGAGGCCCAGGCGCTGCACGAGTATCGTCAGCGCCGGCAGCGGTGACGCTGCGTCGGCGGGCGCGTCGCTGACAGGTACAGCGACTGCCGCGGGCGCCGGCGTGACGAGTTCCGGCGTGACCGCGCCCCCGATTAGCGCGCGCGCGTCACGTTTGAACAGGCGACCCAACCAAGCCGATGACGGTGCCGGTGACAGCGCGACTTGTGCGCTGTCGCCGCGCGTTTCGCCAGCGTTGGTGCGGGCGAGACGTTCGAGCCGCGCGCGCAGCAGTGCGAGCTGGTCGGCGAGTACGCGACTGTTCGCGCGCTCCCAGTCGGCGTAAGTGCTCACGGCACGTTGACCTGCTGCGCGAGATCGAATACCGGCAGGCCGCCACCGTCGTACGTCACCGGGATGCTGTCGACACCGTCGACGCGCAGGCGCGCCACGTAGCGGCTTGCGGGTGCGACGCCCTTGACCAGGAATTCGGGCGCGAATACTGCGGTCGGATCCGGGTCCACCGGCGGCGTGGTCGGTGGCGGCCGGATCGCATCGACCTGGCGGTCACCGAACACCAACAACACCCCCTGCCCTTCGCGGCACGCCGGCGCGGAGTCGACAGCCAAGGTGACGTCGCGCGTCTGTGGGTCGCCGGGCGAAACGGAGATGGTCGGGGTCAGCGTGATGGTCGGCGCCAGGGCGAATGCGAGTTCATTGCTCACCAGCTTCGGCTCGCCGGCCGCGCCGACCAGCGCGGCGAGCGTATACAGGCCCGGCACCCACGTCGGCATCGCCGGTGGCGGCGCGACCGCGGGCGCCAATTTGAACTTCACCTCTCCGGGCGCGTCGCCCGCGAGCGCCGCGAGCAGCAGCGGCGTGGCGATGCGCGGACTGGAGAAGCGCAACATCGTCGTGGCAAGGTCGAGTGCCGAGCAGCGCAGCACGATGTCGTCGCCGAGCCGCGCTGCGACCTGGCCGCGCGGGTAGCGCAGTTCGGTGAGCGACGGTGCGAGCGCGGCGCGCACGTCCGCGCCGCGGTCCTGGCTGCCGCGGCGGAGCACCGGCAGCGAGGCCGGGCCGGCGAGCTGGCTGTTGATCAGCACGACGGTCACTTCGTATCCGGCCGAAACGCGGTAGTTGGTCTGCAGCGCGGTCCACAGCTTGGACATTTCATCCATCGGCAAGGTCAGCGGCGTCACGCGCAGGCGTTCGAACTGGTCAGCGAGGTCGTTGTTGGCGAGCACGCCACGGATCTCGCTGCGGCTGAGCAGGGGATGATCGTGCAGCACGCTCATCGCGCCGCCGAGCACGCGGTGGCTCATACCCTCGTCGTCGGACTGGTCGCCGTACGCGGTCAGGAGGTAGTGCAGATTCAGAGCGAGCGGCGGCCGGGCGACTTCGCCGGGACGCGTGCGATCGGGAGGATCCTGGTTGCGCCAGGCCGCGTTGACCAGCGTCTGATACAGGAACAGGTTGAGCTGCGCGCCGCCTTCGATGACGTTCTTGCGCGCCATGTCCGGCGGCAAGGTGGTCACGTTGAGGCTCGGCAGATTGCCGTCGCGCACGGGAATCTCCTGCTGCAACAGGTTGCGCAAAGTGAGCGTGGTGGCCGCGATTGCCAGCGAGTTGCTCATCGCGCGCGCTCCTTGCGGGCAAGGTATTCGTCAAGCCGCATAGGCTGGCGCGTGGCCTTCGCCGGCGAGGTCGGCTGCGCCGCGGGCGCGGCGGCGCGCACTTCGACGCGGCCGATACTGATGGTCACGCTCGCTGCCGAAACAACTGGCGCCGAAGCGGACGCGCTACCACGTTCGGGTGCCTGCAACGGCATGAACTCGGCGGTGATGGCGCGTTGCGGCAACAGGCTCTCGCGCTGTGGGGCAGCAACCGGGTCAGCGCGCGACTTCGCTTCGTCGGGTGCGCGCGGCAGCGGGCAGACTTCATCGCCGAGGCCGGTAGGCGCACGCGTTCTCGGTGTCACGTCGGGCATCGCGGTGGGGGTCTCGCGCGCAACCAAAAGTGGCGGCGGCGCGATGTCGCGGTCGATCGATTGCATCCGCGTTTCGTGCAGGCGTGGCGTTTCGCCTCGCATTTCGTACGCGGTGGCCGGCACGACACGATCGCGCGCAGCGCCGGCTTCGGCTCCCATGTCGCCTGCGGGAAGCAGCGCTGGCGGCGACACTTGCGCGAGCTGAGACCGCTCGGCGGCATCACTCGGCTCGGCATGCACATGCACGCCCGGCAGCGGCGCATCCCGTCCTGCGGACCCCGGCGCTGCAGCATCGTCGATATCGAGCGCGACCGGATGCGGCGGCGCGGCCGGCTCGAACAGGCTGCTCGGCCGCGGCACGACGACCGTCGCGCGCTCCTGTGCGCGATCGACCACGCTCGCGAGGAAATCGCCGCCGGCACTGGCGCGCTGCGCGTTCATGCGCGACATAGCTCGAGGTACACCTGCCGGCGCGTAGGGCTCAGCGCGAGCACCTCGCGTTCGCTCCACGCATAGGCACGCGCGAGCGCGTGCACATCGCGAAGGGTGCGGCGCGCCCAAGCATCGATCTCGCGCCAGAGGAAGCCTGCGATATCGAGCCCGCTCGGCCAGCGCTGAGCGCAATCGGGGCATTCGAGTTCGAACCCGAGGATCGCACCGGGATCGGCAGCACTCATTGCCGCGCCGAGCGCGGCGAGTGCTTCGCCGGAAAGCGTCTCGGCAAGTTCCGCCGCGCGTTCGCGATTCGCATCGGCGATGCATCGTGCGGCGAGTGTGCGGCGAGCGCGCTCGGGATCGTCCGGCAGGCCGACGAGATCGCCGAGCGTCGGTGCGCGGAACGCGATGCTGCCCTCGCCCAACGCGAGCGCGGGCGGCACGCTGGCCGGCGCATCGGCCGGCATGTCCGCGAGATTGAGCGTGGATTCGACCACGCTCGAACACGCTGGGCAGATCGACACGAAGGCGAGCGCGTCGCCGAACAGGTCCCGGCGCAAGTCGCGCAGCAGCGCATCGCGGCGCCCTAGTGAAAGCGCCGCAAGTTCGGCGCGCGAAAGCGCCGGATACGCGTGCGCGAGCAGCGCCAGGGTACGCAGCGGCGACGCGAGCGCATAACCACGTTCCCACACGTCGAGGAGTCCGCTCGCGTCCATGATTCGCCTCCGTGCCGCGCGCGCGTCAGGCCAGTGCCGGTTCGGCCGGCTCGGGCACTTCGGCATCGCGCTGCCAGCCTTCGTTCTCGAGCTTGATGTGCTGGATCGCCACTGCGTTCGCGTTGGCGTCGAGATCGGGCAGCGCCTGGTATTCGGACACCCAGCAGCGGAATACCTTGTAGGCGAGTGCGAGCTGGCCGGCTTCGTTGTAGACCTCGATGATGAGGTCCTTACGGAAGTCCTTGAGCGATACTTCCGAGCCGAGACCGGTGCCGTAGTTCCACACCTTGCTCGCCCAGGCTTCGAACTCGAGGTCGTGGGTGACGCCGCGTTCGATCGAGATCGCCTCGTACTCGGTGCGCCCGGGCGACTTGCGACTTGAACTCGGGTCGCCGCCTTCGCGGTGCTTGACCACTTCGGTCGTGCGCTTGAGGCCGCCGACCTTGCTGACGCCGGCCACGTAGCGACCGTCCCACTTCACGCGGAATTTGAAGTTTTTGTACGGATCGAAACGCCGCGCGTTGACTGTGAATTGCGCCATGACGGTCTCCTCAGGTCTGGATGTCGCCGGCGATCTGCTGCAGCTGGATCACCACGAATTCGGCGGGTTTGAGCGGGGCAAAGCCGACCAGGATGTTGACCACGCCGCGGTTGATGTCGTTCTGCGTCGTTGTTTCCTTGTCGCATTTGACGAAATACGCGTCCTTCGGTGTGCTGCCCTGGAATGCGCCCTGGCGGAACAGGTCGTGCATGAACGCGCCGACGTTGAGACGGATGCTCGCCCACAAGGGTTCGTCGTTCGGCTCGAACACGACCCACTGCGTGCCGCGGTAGAGGCTCTCCTCGATGAAAAGCGCCGTGCGCCGCACCGGCACATATTTCCAGTCGGACGCGAGCTCGTCCGCTCCGGCCAGCGTGCGCGCGCCCCAGACCACGTTGCCGTACGTCGGGAACGCGCGGTTGCAATTGAGACCGCGCGGATTGAGGCGGCCGTTGCCGCCGTTGTCGAGCGCGAAGGCGAGTTCACGCACACCGGAGAACGACGCTTCCAAGCCCGCGGGTGCCTTCCACACGCCGCGATTGGAGTCAGTACGTGCGTAGATGCCGGCGATAGCCCCGCAGGGCACGAACTGCTCGGAGCGGTTCTCCTGCAATGGGTCAGGCATCGTCAGGCGCGGAAAGTACACAGCTGCATTGATCGCGTAGGTCGCGCCGATCTTCGAGCGCAGGTCGTTGACACCGGTCTCCGCCGAGGCGGCGTCGACCCAGGCCGACGGCGGATCGACGAGCAGAAAAGCGCGCCGCGACTGGCAGTACTGCGCGGCGAGCGCATAGGTGGTGTCCGCGCCAGGGTCGGTATCCCAATCCAGCGGCGGGATGCACAGCAGGTTGAACAAGTCCACCGGATCGAGCGCGTAGAGGCCCTTGCGCGTGGCCTGGTCGCCTTTGATCTGAGCATCGGTGACGGCGGCGCCATCGTCGCCCTTGCCGTCGCTGGCGACAAAATTGTCCGCGTTGTTCGGATCGGCGGGCTTGGTCACCGTCTCCTTCGGCCGCTTCCCCGCCGCCGGCGCCGTTTGCACCGATACGAGGGTGGAATCCTGGTCGAGCACGGTCTGCACGTAGCGCGCGTTGGCCGGATCGCTGGAGAGGTTGACGAACGTCTCACTGCGCACGACCTGCGGCGGCGTGGATGTATCGAGCTGCTGTACGACGATGCTGTAGAGCGTGGCCGGATCCTTCGTCGCCAGGTAGCTGACCGAAGCTCGCAGGGTGTTGCCCCAACCTCCCTCGCCCGCCGCGGCGAGCACGATCTCGCCGTCGCCGGCGAGCGTGATCGTCGCTGTTTTCGCGCCGTTGCTCACGCGCACGATGTAAGCGTCCGCGCCGCCGTGCGTGAAGAAGTGCTGCACGGCGTAGCTCAGGGGACTTTCCGACCAGAGCCCGCCGAACTGGCGTTCGTAGTCCGCATAGCTCTGGATGCGCACGGCATGGTCGGATGGTCCGCACCGCGCGCGGCCGATGAAGGCCGTGATCGATGTGGCGACGCCGGTGATCGTGTGCACGCCGCTCGGAATCTCTTCGACGTAGACGCCGGGATAACTGAGTGCGACTGGCATGGGTTTCTCCTGCTCGTGGTTTCTGGTGACGTTTCAGTTCGGCGGCGACGTTTGCGTTGGATCATTGAGTGCGTAGAGATCGCCGCCGCCCGGCAGCCGATCGCAACGCAACGCGCCCGCGCCGACGAGTTCGGCGAGTGCCGCACGAATGCGCGAACACTCGGTCTCGTAGCGCTGCCGCGGCAACCACCACTCGACGATGCCTTCGAGCGTATCGGCGGCGTCCGGACGCTTGCGCAGATAGGCGAGCACGGCTTCGGCGGTCTCGCTGCGACCCGTGCCGCGTGATTCTTCGGGCATGGCGAACCTCCGACGTCGACGGATAGATAACGAGCACGCAGCGTGCCACCCACGCGCGTTGCGCAAGCGGCTGAAACACAACGGCATTGCGTGACGGCAGTGGCGCGTGACGGGTGGCGGCACACCCACTTGCGCCAATCGGCGGGTCGCGTTCGACCCGCAAGCAGCTCGCGGCGTGGCGTCGCGGAGTCGGCGGCGGCTAGGACGCATGCGTGTAAGGCCCGCGTTCGATACCGCGTTTTTTCAGCAGCTTACCGAGCTGTCGGCGCTCGATGTCGGCGAGCTTCGCCGCCGCGGTGATGTTGCCGCCAGCGCGGCGCAGCAGATCGGTGAGGAAGCTGCGGTCGAACGAGGCGATCGCGCGGTTTTTCGCCGTGCGATACGTATCGGCGCGGCTCACCGGTTCGCGCGCCGCCATGCTCGGCAAAGCCTCGGCGCAAAACGCGGCATCGACTGCGGAAAGTTCGTCGACGCCGACCTCGTCGCCCTTCGCCGCGAGGCAGGCGCGTAACGCGACGTTCTCGAGTTCGCGAACGTTGCCTGGCCACGCGTATGCGACCAGCGCATCGAGCGCGACGTCGCTCCAATATTTCTCGGTCGTGCCGAGCCGCTGCGCTGCGGCGACGAGGAAGTGGCGCGCGAGCGGCACGATGTCGGCGCAACGTTCGCGCAGTGGTGCAATACGGACGTACAGCGCATTGAGGCGGTAAAGGAGATCGCTGCGGAAGCCGCCGCCGCCGGCGAGCTGGCGCAGCGAAGCGTTCGTCGCGGCGATGATGCGCACGTCGGCCGCGCGCGCCACACGATCGCCCACGGCGCGGTACTCGAGATCCTGCACGAAGCGCAGGAGCGTGACCTGCGCCTTCGGCGAAAGTGAGTCGACCTCGTCGAGGAACAGCGTGCCGCCTTGCGCGTGGTCGATCAACCCGGGCTGGGATTTCCACGCGTCGGTGAACGCGCCGCGCCGATGCCCGAACAGTTCGCTTTCGATCAGCGTATCTGGCAGAGCACCGCAGTTGACCGGTACGAACGGCTTCTCAGCGCGTGCGCCGGCGTAGTGGATCTCGCGCGCGGCGAGTTCCTTGCCGGTGCCGGTTTCGCCTTCGAGCAGCACCGGTGCCGCGCAGGCGGCGAAGCGGTGCAGTTGCGCGAGCAACGCTTGCGTGGCGGCGGAGTGCCCAATCAGCACGTCTGCCACCTTGCGCCTCGCCCACGAGCACGATCGCGGCGCAGCAGCAATACGCTGCGCATCATGCCGCCTGCGGCAGATCGATCCACCCTGCACTGGTGCATTGAATCGCTCCTATGCGCGCGCACCCACCGCTCGCCGGCGCAGCCTGTGCGCCGCATGCGGTCCGACACGGAAAAGAACTGCCTCGCTAAACGTAACGTCGTTTCGGTCTGAAAACCGACAACGCGCAGCAAGCGATCGCTCTTCGCAGGATAGAAGCTCGGGTATGCCGGTGAATTGACGCAGCCGTGCAATCAAAATACCGAAGACGCCGGTTCGCTGTTGCGGGCAGCAGCGCAAAGAGACGGCGACTGGAACAGGGTGCGTGAGAGTTCGTCCTCGCACGTCCGTTCGCGTTGCCTACGTCGGCGGAGGAACATTCGACGCGAACCTGCGGCCCTTCGATAGCACCCGCGGGGCTGCCTCGCAGATTTGCGCGCGGGTCGCGATGGGAGACACGCGAGGCGCAGTGACCTGCGGGGCAAAGAGGCCGGTGATGGCGACCTTGGTCATATGGCCGATCACGAGAGCGGCGTGCTGAATAAGTCTCCAGCTGACGTCATTCCCGCGAAAGCGGCGTTTTCAACGGCCGCATGGCCGGTCATCCATCTTGATCTTAGCCCCTTGAAACAAGGGCAAGTTGGAGTCCCGCTTTCGCGGGAATGACGACTTATTCAGCGTTGCCTTAGGTCATTGGTCGTCGACGAGGGCAGCAGGATCGAGACGGCAACTGAGCGCTCGCGCGCAGCACACACGCAGCACGTGAGACCCCTGCAGGACTCTCGTGCTCCCCACACTGAAGTATCGCGGCTCGCGCGCGTTCGCATCGAAGTCGCCAAGACTCTAGCCAACCACGCCGCGACAACGCAGCCTGCGTGACCAGCCCTTCACTCAGCGTATCGGGTGATACCGTAAGCGGCGATCTGATTTCCGCTGGGCTCATACGGGCTCAATTGATGTCGGTGGGAGGCGCGTGATCCGTCAGTTGCAGCCGTACCGACTGCGGAGCTTGTTACGCTCGTAGGCATTCGAATCCACGCCGCTCTGAGAAAGCTCTGCTCGCTTCGCCAGCCGGGCGCACATGTCGTCCTTCGAGAGCGACTGGGAGGTGACCGGCACCGACACCTGCTGGTGGACTGTTCCGTATACAGGTTCGCCTGTCGTCGCGATCGTGCCCGTCACTGGGCTGGCCACCGATTGCTGCATGCTGGCTGGGCAGGGGCCCGGCTGGATCCAAACCTTCCCGTCCACCTCGCACTGATAGCCAGCTGGTGCGGATTCCGTAGTGCGGCTCGCGACGGGCTCGCGTGGCGCGCCGGCGTCCGCACGAGGTGCATTCGCCTGCCTGATCGCATCGGCGGCCTGAGCCGCCTGGTAGCACTGATCGGGCGAATCGGTTGTGTTCTAGTAACTGCTGTAGTGCTGGGTCTCGGCGTTTTCCGGGCATTTGATGTTGGTGAAGGTGACCTCGCCTTTCGGTCCCTTGCACTTGTAAACCTCGCCGGCTGATGCGCAGCTGCACACCAGTGCCGCGAAGAGCGCCACGAAGACGCGCATATCTTTCTCCTCGAGAGCGATGGCCGAATCGACCACGGCAGCAACCGGCGGGTACGGCAAACCAAGCCGCGCTTTCGATACGTGAGTGCAGGCAGCTCAGTGCTTGCGGCACGCGGCTATCTGATCGTCTGTCATCACGTCGCTGTAGACGCACCCGTTCGCTCTCGGATCTGGATGAGATCGAGGGCCGCCCATGCCCGCACTCCAGTTCGCGCCATCCTCGATTGCGGAGCCACCACTCGAGTCGACGCCGGCGGATCGAACATAACCCGGCTGGCCCTGCATTTCTGCTGTTGCCCTCGTGTATGGGGCGACACGCGTGCCGTTCGCTTTCGTGTATCCGTGCACCGATACTCTTCCCGCCGCCGTTGCGCCACCAACAACCAGTGCAAGGCAGAGCGCCGTCAAAACCGTGATCGAGCGCATGGGCTTCTCCCCGGAGCAACGTCGCACCTCGCGACCTCGCGACCTCGCGACCTCGCGAGCATGAGCGGATGTCGAGTGGTCGTCCATTCCCGTCCAGGGAAGGACAATCTGCGCTGAAGTGACCACCGGGTACGTCTGGGGGTAGATTGGGGGGTACTTCAAAATATCGGAGCGACGAGGGGGCGGTAAAACGAGCGTTTTTTGCCACAAATGTGATAGTCGCCGCCTCCACCATCCACAAAAAAGGGCTCTTATATACTTAACGAACCACGCGACATTCTGTACTAGCGCGAGTAAATTCCGCGCATGACCAAGACCACGAAGGCCACCGAGAGCGGCGCCGGCAACGGCAAGATGGATGACGTGTTGCGCAGGATGCTGGCGACGCCGCCGCATCCGACAGTCGCGCCGAAACCGAAGAAGAGCGGTCCGGCGAAGCCTGGACAGCGCAAGAAGTCGGTGTAGACTGAAAAAGTGGAAGCGGAGCGAGCTGGACTTAACCCTTAACGATCAAGGGGAATGCACGGCATCCGCACGCTTTCGCGTAAAGACGCTTGCCGTTTTTCAGGGTGATGTACGCCACAAAACGTACGACATAACCCGGTGGAACAGGCAGTGCTAGCTTCAACTGCTTTGCCATAGGACTAACCTCCTTTCCGGCACCTACGCATGTTCGAGCATGCGTGCCGGTGTCAGGAGTGAAGCTCGTCCGCTTCCGAAAGTAGAAAGTCGCCAGCCGGTGCTACGCGTTGTTTCTCTTGCAGGGGATTACGCGTAGCACCGTTCTTGGTCGTGGGCCGCCGGTTGGGCTGGCATATCTGTTACCGGCGACCTCCGCTATCTCCTCACGTCATCCTCCGGCGCTCGACAGCCCATCTGTCGGATTGCGCGATTGGGGGAGTGTTGCACACGCGCCTCCCCCTCCGCAAGACATATGTTTAGACATATCGAGACTTCGAAGCCTTCCGAGCCTTGCGGCTGCCACGGACACCATGTATGGTAAGTGGACCTGGAGGTGCAAAATGGCAGAAGAAGCGAAAACCACGCAGCAAGACTCCGCGCGCTCCATAGGCGCACGAAGCATCGCGTATCCCTTCATCACGCTAGAGGCTGCGCTGACCCGCGTACATCAATTTTGGCAAGGCGAGCGCAAGAACGCAGCGCCACTGAGTTCCGCAGCGAAGCACTGGGACTACGGCGAAAAGAGCAGTGGCGGTCGACAGACGGTTTCCGCCTTATTGCAATTCGGCCTGCTGATGGACGAAGGAAGTAAGGAGAATCGCGTTGTTCGCTTAACGGATCGGGCGATAGATCTCGTAATTCTCCCGCCGGATGATCCGAAACGAAAGCAGTTGATAGAGGCCGCTGCGCGCTCCCCGAGGATCTACAACGAGTTACTGAGCAAGTGGCCCGAACTTCCGTCGGATCACACACTTAAGTACTTCTTGATTAAGGATAAAAACTTCAACCCGAAGTCGGTAGACGGGTTCGTGAAGGACTTCCGCTCGACAATTCGTTATGCCGAAATATCCGGGCCTGCTACACTGCCTCAAGAAGAGCTGAACGAGGCCGGCCAAAAGCCTCCCGCCCCGAAGGTCGTCAAGAAGGCCCATGTGGCTATCGGCGATTTCGTGCAGTGGACAAGCGGCGGCGTCGATCAACTCCCACTCCCGCGGCGTGTTACTAGCGTCGCGGCTGACGGTGCGTTTGCCTTCGTCGAGGGCACCGCAACCGGACTACCTGTGGAGGAATTGACTGTGGTCCAGCAGCAGCAACATGTTCAGCAGCCGGATACTGGTGGCGTGATTACTCCGCAATCAGCCGGCGTAATTCTGCGAAAGCGCGCCACGAAACAGGACGTGTTTTCGTTGGACGAAGGCGAAGTCGTTCTGCAGTGGCCGGACGGTATGAGCCAGGATAGCTACGACGACTTCAAAACTTGGATTGACCTGCAGCTAAAAAAGATTGCGCGCTCAGTCCCGAAGGGCTGAGCGCTACTTCTTCTTAGTGAGGCCTACAGTAGGTCAGACGCTTGCCACCGACTTGACCAAGCAGTGCGTCTGACCGTTCCTTGTCCGTAGTCTTGCGCGCGTTCCAGCGGTAGTCGAACTCCGTGCAGTAGCGCTGCAGGTGCTGTTCGCTGACGTGGTGAAACGTGCCGATGAGGCCGCGCTTGAGCAGGCTGAAACTCGCCTCGACAAGGTTTGTGGTGACGTCGCCGCGAGCGTATTCCTTGTTGGCGTGGCGCACGACGCCTTGTGACGCGAACTCTTTGCCGACCTTGGTATAGACGGCCGCTTCGTCGGTCATCAGTTTCGCGCTCTTGCTGACGTTCGCGTTGAGAACTTCGCGCACTGTCGCACCGGTCACGTTGGCGACGTGGGCCGTGCGCTTCTTTCCATCGCGCTCCACCAGCGACATGATCTTCATCTTGTGGTCGTAGCCTCGCGCGGCCTTGCCCTTCGGCTTCGACGTTCCCCAATACGTTTCATCGACTTCAACAGCGCCGCCATCGGAGCCGAGCAGACCGCCGCCGTTCGGCTTCATGGCCTCGCGAATGCGATGCGTCATGAACCACGCCGACTTGTAGGTGATGCCGAGCATGCGATGAATCTGGTGCGAGCTGACAGCCTTCTTGCTCGCGCACATCAGATGCACGGCGAGCAGCCACTTGTTCAGCGCGATCTTGCTGCGCTCGAACACCGTGCCGACCGTTACGGAGAACTGCTTACGACAGTCCTTGCACTTTATGAGGCCCGGACGATGCGCGGCGCCCTTCAATGCGTAGTGGTCGCCGAGCACGCCGCAATGCGGGCAGACAGGACCATTCGGCCAGCGCAGCGCTTCCAAGTATTCGCGCGCCTTGTCGGCATCTACGAAGTGCGGGGCGAGGATGTCTGCAGCGGCCATGACGAAACTCCAGCGGATGGCATTACGATACGCCGATCGCTGGGTTTGTCAAGTATATAAGAGCCCAAAAAAGGCCACCTTCGGGTGGCCTTTTTTGTGGATGGTGAGGCTGCCGGATGCGATCCCCAGCGCGCTGCGCGGGTTCACTGCGAAGGAAGGACGCCGAACTCGACGCCCGTCGCTCGCCCTGCCTCATAGGTGAATGCGGCGCGGGTCGCCGCCGATCAGGGAATCTAAAAATCCGCCCCCTTTTCCCTTGCTCAATCGGTGATGTTGACGGCCTGGATGATGTGCATGTCCGGGTAACCGATGTCGGCCGTGAGGGTCGGATCGGAGATGCCGCACGAGGTCGAGCTGATGAAGCTCGGATGCGTCTCGGCCGACGTTGTCGAGCCGATGTAGAACGCCGTGCCGTCGGCACTGCCGTCGTCGGTGGAGACTTCCACCACCAGGTCGGTGCCGACGGTGTCGGCGATTGCGCCGGTGATCGGCACGTTGACCGAAGTCAGCGTGGCGTTGGTGGGCGACGCGACGGTAGCCTGGCCGATCTGGGTCAGCTGGCCGAGGTCGATCGTGTCGACCGTGACCGAGTGGGGGATCGCGTACAGCGTAACGGTCAGGCTGGGCGCACCCATCGTCTGCTCCACGGAGACATCGACGCTGGCGACGCTGGCCGCGCTGGTCACCGCGTATTCGCTGAAGTAGTAGCGGCGCCAGTACTGGTTGTCGGCCGTGGTGCCGTCGCCGCTGTTGCCGCAGGCAGCGGAATTCAGCGCGACCGGCGTCATGTCGGTGGTCTGCGCGAGCGTGGCGGAACCGCCGCCGGTCGCTTCGCCGTCGAATCCATCCGCGAAGATGCGATCGAGGATGTCGGTCGTGCAGTTCACGGCGACGTTGTCGACGTTCGCGCCGTCGACGACACCGGTAGCGTTGGCGACGGTGCAGGTCTGCGCCGGATTGGCGGGCTGTGCGAACACCGTGACTGCGTAGGGCGTCCCGTCGAGGAGCGGCGTCGCGAAGGTGAAGTCGCCGTCCGCGCTGATCGCAAGATTGTCGCCGGCGTGCTGCTGCAGTACGAGGCCGCTGCCGGCGAGCCCACTGACTTGACCCCCGATCGTATAGGTCGGGGTCGTCGAGCAGGTCACCTGCACGCTGGTCACATCGGCGCCAGCGACGATGCCGCTGCCGTTGGCGACGACGCAGGTCTGCAACGGGCTGCTCGGCTGGCCGGAGACGGTGACCGAGTACGGCGAGCCGTTACCCAACGGCGTCGCGAATGTGAAGTCGCCATTCGCCGAGAGTGGCAGGTCGTCGCCGCCGTTCTGCTGCAGCACGAGACCGCTGCCGACGAGGCCGCTGACCGAGCCGCCGATCGTGTAGGTCGGCGGCGGCGTCGAACCGAATTCGAAGAAGTACGCCGAGCCCTGGGTCTGTCCCTGCGGCGACGTCCACAGCCACGAGCCGACCAGCGCCGAGGTACCGTCGATGGCAATGGGAAGGCCAAACTGGTAACTCGGTTCGCCGTCGTTGGCGACGAATTTCTGCGTCTGCACGAACGTGCCGCTGGAACCGTCGAACGAATACACCGCGCCTTGGGCCGCGCCCTGGAACGCGCCGTTGCCGTCGGCGCCGATCAGCGCGATGTTGTCGTCGAGCGCGACCGCGTGGCCGAATTTGTCACTCGGTCCGCCGTCGTCGGAGAGGAGCGCCTGGGTCTGCATCCAGGTGCCGCCCGATTCGGTGAAGATATACGCCTCGCCCTGCGTGTCGTTGCCGCCGGGATTTGCACCCCAGGAGCCGATCAGGAGGGTCTGGTTCGACAGCGCGATTGAACCACCGAAGTAAGTATTGGTGGCGCCGTCGGAGGCAACCAGCTTCTGGGTCTCGGCCCAGGTGCCATCGGTCGCCTGGAACACGTAAGCAGCGCCCTGGTAGCCCGCGTTCGCGTACGCGCCGATCACCGCATTGGTGCCGTCAAACGACAGTGCGATCCCGAAGATATCGCCGATGCCACCGTCGCTGGCGGAAAGTTTCTGCGTGTTGGTCCAGGTGCCGCTGGAGCCGTCGAAGACGTAGGCGGCGCCCTGGAAGGAGTTGCTACCGACCTGGGCGGCGTCGGCGCTGATGATCGCGGTGGTGCCGCTCAATCCGACCGAGTAGCCGAACTGGTCGAACATCTGGCCGTCGTCGGCGGTGAGCTTCTGCGTCTGGGTCCAGCTGCCGTCCGTGAGACTGAACACGTAGGCCGCGCCCTGGGCAAAGTTTTCGTTGATCAACGCCCCGAACGCGCCGACGATCGCCGTCGTGTCGTTGAACGCGATCGAGCCGCCGAAGGTGTCGCCCGTGCCACCGTCGCTCGCCAGGAGCTGCTGCGTCATGGTCCAGACGCCGTTGGATTCCTGGTACACGAACACCGCACCCTGGTCTTCGTTGTCGCCGACTTTCTGCTGTTGCGCGCCAACCATCGCGGTCGTGCCATGCAGCGCGACCGAGACGCCGAACTCCGGCGTGAAGCCCGGGCTGGTCTGGGTGACTTCTTGGGTCTGGGCCCACTGGTCCGTGCCGAGCGTGCGATTGATCGCATTGCGCAGCGCGGGCGGAATCCTCGACGTCGAAAACGCGGGTTTCTCAGGCGTTGCGGCGTGCAGTGGGATCGCGCACGCCAGCAGGGCCACGCAGGCCAGAGGCGATACCGTCCGCAGAATGCGCGGACGCGAAGCGGAAGCGAAGCCTTTCATACTGGATCTTTCCCTCATAGTGATACGAAGACTCGGAGTAGCCGGGTTGCCCGCTCGATTCGCCAGCGGTCTGAAGCCACCGGCGAAACGGATCGCCGGCCGCGATCCCAAACATCCTCCGCCGCAGACAGCTCGGTCAGCACCGATTCGGCGGATGCCTGTGCAAAAACTGTAGAGTGAAGCGGCATCTCGTGCTTGATGCTGCGGCGCTCCGTGATCCGCACCGACGCCGCTCTCGGGTGTCGTGCGCGCCACCTTCCAAGGTGCGCGGTCTCCGGCTGCGGAGACACCACACGATCGCCCAGAGGGTGTGTCAGTGCCCGCATTGGGGCTGAAAATGGAAGTAAAAAAGGAGTAGTTCGGAGGTAAAGTTGCTGATTTCGTTGGAATTCGATCGACGGAAGTGCTTCGCCGCCCCGGATCCTCTCTTGGCTACGGCGCGGCGGCTGGAATCGGTCGCTCTCCGGCGAGTTCGCGCGCACGGCGCATCGCACGCTGTGCGCCGTCTGAATTGTGCACCGCAGCATAGACGCGTGCCTCGATGAGGGCGCTGCGCATGTCAAGCTCCGACCACGGTGCGACTCGCCCGGCCACAGCGGAAGCTTCGTCGATTCTTCCCGCGTCCACGAGCGCGCTGGCGTAGGGGCTCGCGATCGAAAGAATGTCTTCGGGAACACCGGACCGCTCGGCACGCGCCAATGCTTCGGCGAAAGCGACGAGCGACGCCTCGGTGCGACCTTCGATCAGGTCTTGCTCGGCCTCCAGCAACAGCAGATAGAGCGCGCGACGGTCTTTCGGAGACTTGGCGACCCATTGTTTCAGGCGGAATGTTTCCGCGGCCGCGCCAGCGATATCGCCGAGGTTCTGCATCGCGCGTACCCGGCTGAACCAGACGCCGAAATAGTCTTGCTCGTTCATCCCCTCCAGGATGGGCGTCAGTGCCGCCTGGAATTTTTTTTCGGCATCGGCGTAGTCGCCTCGCGCGAAGGCGACGTCGGCCAGCGAAGCGTCCGCCTCGCTACGGGCTGCCGCGTCGGCGACGGGGTCGCTGTCGTTTTTCACGCGTTGCAGCAGAACGACAGCCTCGTCGAGCCGGCCGACACCGAACAGCGCGACCGCCCGACTTTGCGTGTTCCACCACTGCTCCCGCGTATTCGGGGCTTGCACGTCGGCGCGGCCGAGCCGCTCGGTGACAGCGAGTGCCTTGTCATGTTCCAGCAGCATCGCGTAGGCGTCTGCCAGGGAGCGCAAGGCGGAATCGCGGGCCTCGGGGACCGACAGGACTTCGAAGCGATCGGCGGTCTGTTCGAACAGGGGGGCCGCAACGAGCGGTTGGCCGCGATCCATGGCGATCGCGCCGAGGTTCAGATCGACCCTCGCCATGCCGAACGCATCGTTGCTCATTTCGTGCAGCAATCGCGCCTGGCCGAGTGCGGCGGTCGCGGCATCGAGGTGCCCGGCCTTGACATCGACCACCCCTCGGCCGGTATAGGCGGCGGCCATGGCTTTCGGGTCTTTCACGAACCTCAGCAGGTCGAGTGCCTGGTCGAAGGCGACACCGGCGTCGGCGAATTTCTGTTCGCGGAAATCGATCACGCCCAATTGGTTGATCACGAGCGCGCGCATGTGCGGGTCTCGCTGCGCCGGAACTTCGTCGAGCAACGCTTCGCAGCGTGCGCGGCTCGCTTCGTAGTCGCCCTTGTAGAAGTCCACGAATGCCAGGCTGAGAGCGATCTCGGGACGCGCCCGTTCTTCCGGCGACGCGTGCTCGGCCAGCGCGCGGGCGACGTCGAGCTGGCCGGCGAGACCGGCCGCGGCGATTCGCTGGGCAAGCTCAGCCGCGCCTTCCGGCGCGCCGGGCCGCAGCACGGGCGTGTGCCCGAGTTGGACCAGCAGCGTATCGGCCGCGCGACGTGCGGCGACGAGCACATCGCGGTCCTGCGCCTCGGCGACACGCTCCATGGCCGCCGGTCCGTGCGCGGAGAGTCGCACGTTCCACATGTCGCCGGTTCGCGAGACGTTGGGCTTGACGAGCAGGGTTGCGACTTTGGCAACCGAAGGGTCCACTTCCACCTTGTCGGCATCGAGCCGCTTGGCGTTGATCAGGCCGACCGTGGTTTCGCTCGGGGTCGTGGTCAGGCCACCGTCGCGCAGTTGGTTGGCGATCAGATCCATCAGGCCCAGGCGGAGCCACACCCACTCCTCCGATGCATCGACTCCGGCAGGCACGACCATCACCGCGAAAGGCTCCGCCATGGATTGAGTAAGCGAGGCGGCGGCAGGATCGGCGACGCTGCGGGAGGACAGCCACCACGCACCCGCCGCGACGATCGCCAAAAGCAGCGTCGACGCGGCTGCCAGCCATATCCTTAGCGCTGTTCGACGGGGTGCTGGTGCAGGTGCAGGTGCTGCCGCTGAATCTTCGGCGGCGCTGCGCGGATCGGCGAGACGTTGCTGTTCGGGCGGACGCTCGCGGCGCTCGATGGTGGGTTCGAACGCCCATCGATAGCCCAGGCGCGGCGTCGTCCGAATGCACGACGCGTCGCCGACCACGCGGCGTAGCCGCATGATCGCCTGCGTGAGTGAAGCTTCGCTGACATCTGCCCTTCCCCACACGGCCGACGCGAGTTCGTCGCGTCCTACGGATCGGTTGCGATGCTGCACGAGATAGATCAGGCAATCGATCGTGCTGACCGGCAAGCTTTCCGCAACATCACGCCGTCGAAGCTCTCGCGTAAGCGGGTCGAGCAGAAAGTCGCCAAATGTGTAGACAACATGGGTCATGGGGCTAGCTTACCCGGCTCCATTGAAAACGAGGTTGTCGAGCCGGCAAGAAGGATGGCCGCCTGCAGGCGGGGCCTGCGCTTTGGAGGAGCGGCGGCGGACGTGGTTTGGGCCATCCATGGCCCTCAACCTGACTGGCGCGAGGGCCATCGTTTCGCGATGTCTGCTTCCCTCGCATCGCTTGTGATGACGCTCGACCTGCCTTCGCAGTGAACCCAAAAAAGAGGTGCGCGCCACATCCCGCTGCGAACCTGCCGCCCATCCACCGGACGCAACACCGATGGCGGCTCCGCGCGCCCTTTGGCGTATTGCTGGGCACGTCCCCACCGAAGGAGTGTTCCTCATGTCCAACCTCATCCGTCTCCTCTGCGTAGCCGCCCTTCTGGCCTACGTCGGCGCAGCGCACGCCCTCACGCCCAGCCTCGGCATGTGGTGGAATCCCGATGAGAGTGGCCGCGGCTACGAGATAGATCGCCAGGGCGGCATCATGACCCTGGTGGTGTACGCGTACGACGCGACCGGCAAATCGACCTGGTATCTCGGTACCGGCGATTTCGACCTCAATCAGAGCGTGTTCCAGACCGATGCCTTCAGTTACAGCGGCGGTCAGTGCTTCGGTTGCGCCTACAACTCGCCGGTCGGGAGCGAATTCGGAACGGTCAGCATCGATTTCAGCGATGCCGACCATGGCGTGCTCACCTATCCGGGCGGCAGCGTGCCGATCGAGCATTTGAACTACGGCTATGCCTCGAAACAGGATGAGCTGCTCGGCTACTGGTCGTTCAGCGGGGTGATCGAGGACGGAGACAGCAGTGGTCCGCAAACCCTCGGCGAGTTTCTGTTGTTCGACTCCCACTTCACTGCGGCCGACGGCACGGTCTACGTCAGCGGCGTCGGCTTCACCAATCCTTCGGTGACCGCGCTCGCCAGCTACTCGGATGCGGACGACTTTTTCACCGTCGACGTGACCTTGCCGGACGGCACCCTCCACCACTACGAGCTGCAGGGCAACGACAACGTGCTCATCGGCCAGTCCAGCTATGGCGCCAACAGCACGCCGACCGGGGCGGTGGCCACGCGCATCGAATACTACGCGCCGCAGTTGCAGGGCCAGCCCAATGCAGCCGCGTCGATGTTCGGCCGGCCGGCGCACACGATGAGGCGCTGAACGCCCGCGGTGTGATTGACGCGGCATCCGAGCTCGCAGCCCTGGTCCTCGACGCGATCCGCCAGGGCTAATTCATCCAGGTTTCATAGACGCGGGCCGAGTCTGCGGGTGCGCCAATTGAGCGCGCGCACCCGGAGACTGTCATGGCCACGAAAATCCCGACGACGCTGGTGGGTCACAAACTGCGCTTCTCGTTCACCGATGGCCCGATGGCCGGCAAGGCGTTCGATCACACCTTCCACAAGAACGGATCCGTCGAGTTCGGTCCGCCCGGTGGACCGACGACCGAGAGCAAGCACGCCATCGTTGCCAAGGTCGCGGATGGCTTTTTCCTGGCGTCGTATCTCGGACCAAAAGGCTATACGTTGACGGTCGGCATCGACGCGGCCGGCGGCAAGCTGGTCGCCATCTCATCCGACGGCAAGGATTGGTCGAAGCAGGTGGGGTATTTCGAGCTGGTGGA
>JBDTYM010000061.1:0-23875 GCA_040005635.1 Dokdonella sp.
GCAGGAGACTCTTAATCTCTTGGTCCTAGGTTCGAATCCTAGACGGCCCACCAATTCTTCAAAACGCAGCGCGTCGGCAGGATGGCCGGCGCGCTGGCGAAGTCAGTCCGGGCGAAAGTGGCGAAATTGGTAGACGCACCAGATTTAGGTTCTGGCGGGGCAACCCGTGAGAGTTCGAGTCTCTCCTTTCGCATGTCTTCGTAGGGATCGCACGACTCGCCGCTGCCGGCCGGGCTCGGATCGCATGAGTCGGCCGCCTGAAGCAGCGCGGCTCCGTACACCGATTTAGAGGAACGCCATGCAAGTTTCGATCGAAAACGTCGGCTCTCTCGGCCGCAAGCTGACCATCCGCCTGCCTGCGCAGCGGCTCGAGGACACCGTGCGTTCGCGCGTGCAGGAGATGGGCCGTACCGCGCGCCTGAAAGGTTTCCGCCCCGGCAAGGTGCCGACCAAGGTCATCGAGCAGCGCTACGGCAGCCAGATCCGCAACGAAGCCCTGTCCGAAATGATTGGTTCGAGCTTCCAGGAAGCGGTCAATCAGGAGAAGCTGCGTCCGGCCGTGCAGCCGCAGATTGCGACAACCGGGCGCCCCGACAACGGCGAGATCGAATACACGGCGACCTTCGAAGTACTGCCCGAGATCGGCAAGCTCGACGTCAGCAGCCTGGAAATCGTCAAACCGGTCGCCGATGTGACCGATGCCGACATCGACCAGATGATCGAGACGCTGCGTCTGCAGCGTCGCAACTGGAACCAGGTCGAGCGTCCGGCCCAGGACGGCGACATGGTGTTGTTCGAATACGCGGCGCAGGGCGACGGCTTCCGTCATCCCGAGACCGGCACGGATCGCGTCGGCGCGATCCTCGGTTCGGCCGCCTATTCGCCTGAACTCGAAGCGCAACTTCTCGGCAAGAAGGCCGCCGATGAATTCAGCGCAAGCATCGCGTTCGCGCCGGGGTTCCGCGTTGCCCCGCTGGCGGGCAAGACGGCGCAAGTCACCGGCAAGTTGGTGCGCGTGCAGGAATCGCAGCTGCCTGAGGTCGACGAGGCGTTCGCCAAGAGCTTCGGCGTGAAGGAAGGCGGCTTGGAGAAGTTTCGCGAAGACGTCCGCGCCAACCTCGAGCGCGAGCTGAAAGGCGTGCTGATGGCGCGCCTGAAGGCCGGCGTGATCGAGAAGCTCATCGATGCGCACCCGGAACTCGACGTGCCGCAGACGATGATCGAAAACGAGGCGCGCCTGCTTGCGCGCCAGGCGAATGCGCCTGCCGATGACGCGTTTGTCGCCTACCTGCCGACCGCACGCCGTCGCGTCAGTGCCGGTCTGCTGATCGCGGAGCTCGCGCGTCAGAACAATATCCGGCTGGACTCCAAACGCGTCAGCGAGTCGCTCGCGACGATTGCTTCGACCTACGAAGAACCGGAGAAGGTCGTTGAACTCTACACGCGCGACCCCCAGTTGATGAGCGCGCTGCAGAATCGCGTGATCGAGGACCAGGCTGTAGAGTGGATCGCCGAACACGCCAAGCACAGCGAACAGTTGTTGAGTTTCAATGATGTCATGCGACCGGGTGCCTGAGCGCTCGGCGCCCAGGAGAATACCCATGTCCCATCAGAGCATTCTGTCGACGGCCGGGCCGACCACCGGCCTGAACCTGGTTCCGATGGTCGTCGAGCAGACCTCGCGCGGCGAACGGGCCTACGATATCTATTCGCGCCTGCTGAAGGAGCGCGTCGTTTTTGTGGTCGGTCCAATCGACGACTACATGGCCAACGTGATCGTCGCGCAGTTGCTGTTCCTCGAATCGGAAAATCCGGACAAGGACATCAACCTGTACATCAACAGCCCGGGTGGCGTCGTCACTGCAGGTCTGGCGATTTACGACACGATGCAGTACATCCGCAGCGACGTCAGCACGATGTGTATCGGCCAGGCGAGCAGCGCGGCATCCCTGCTGCTGATGGCGGGCGCCAAGGGCAAACGCTACGCATTGCCGAATTCGCGCGTGATGATCCACCAGCCCTCCGGTGGTGCGCAGGGCCAGGCCACGGATATCGAGATCCAGGCGCGCGAGATCCTCTATCTGCGCGGCCGCCTGAACGGCCTGTACGTCAAGCACACCGGCCAGCCATTGGAGCAGGTCGAGCGCGATATGGAGCGTGATCGCTTCATGAGCGGCGAGGACGCCAAGGCCTATGGCCTGATCGACCAGGTGCTCGAACGCCGCCCTGGCGATGTTGCCGTGGGCGCCGCTTGACGCCATCCGCGCTGGGTTTTCACCTTTCTGAAGTCACTGCCGACCGGACAGGGCGTCCGGTCGTGCTGTGCTATTCTCGTCCTGCAATGGCGAAAGATCTCCGAGGCGGAGCATGACTGACGAGCGGCAAAGCCGATCGGGCGACAACGGCAAGATTCTCTACTGTTCGTTCTGCGGCAAGAGCCAGCACGAGGTGCGCAAGCTGATCGCGGGCCCGTCGGTGTTCATCTGCGACGAGTGCGTGGAGCTGTGCAACGACATCATCCGCGAGGAACTCGAGGAGAAGGCAGCGAGCGCGCGCAGCGACCTGCCCAAACCTGCCGAGATCCTGGACGTGCTCGACCAGTACGTGATTGGCCAGTCGCGCGCGAAGAAAGTCCTCGCCGTGGCTGTCTACAACCACTACAAGCGGCTGGAATCGCGCGGGCGCAGCGAGGAAGTCGAACTCGCCAAGTCGAACATCCTGCTCGTCGGTCCGACCGGCTCGGGCAAGACCCTGCTGGCCGACACGCTGGCGCGGCTGCTCAACGTGCCGTTCACGATCGCCGACGCGACGACGCTGACCGAAGCCGGCTACGTCGGTGAAGACGTCGAGAACATCATCCAGAAGCTGTTGCAGAAATGCGACTACGACGTCGAGAAGGCGCAGACGGGTATCGTCTACATCGACGAGATCGACAAGATTTCGCGTAAAAGCGAGAACCCGTCGATCACGCGGGACGTTTCCGGCGAAGGCGTGCAGCAGGCGCTGCTGAAGCTGATCGAAGGCACGGTCGCCTCGGTGCCGCCGCAGGGCGGCCGCAAGCACCCGCAGCAGGAATTCCTGCAGGTCGACACGAAGAACATCCTGTTCATTGTCGGAGGCGCGTTCGCGGGCCTCGAAAAAATCATCATGCAGCGCTCCGAAGCGACCGGCATCGGCTTCAACGCCGAAGTGCGCAGCAAGAACCGCTCAGCCGACACCAGCAAGCTGCTGGCGGACACGCAGCCGGAGGATTTGATCAAGTTCGGCCTCATTCCGGAATTCGTCGGCCGCCTGCCGGTCGTCGCCACGCTGGAAGAGCTCGACGAGGCAGCCCTGGTCAAGATCCTGACCGAGCCGAAGAACGCCATCACCAAACAGTTCAAGCGCCTGTTCGACATGGAAGGGGTCGAGCTGGAGTTCCGCCCGGACGCACTCGTCGCGGTGGCGCACAAGGCGCTCAAGCGCAAGACCGGAGCGCGCGGCCTGCGCACGATCCTCGAACAGGTGCTGCTCGACACGATGTTCGACCTGCCGTCGCTCGAACATGTCAGCAAAGTCGTCGTCGACGAAGCCGTCATCAACGGCCAGGCGGAGCCCTATCTGATCTACCGCGGCAACATGCAGACTCGAGCGGCGTCGGAGTAGCGTTCAGACGCCTGTCGACCTTGTAAAGACGACAGAAAACCTCACTTGACGATACGGCAGCGTGGGTCCACGCTGCCGTTTGTATTTTCATTCCGAGCGATCGCTCAACCGTTTATTTTCACCAAGGCCGATGACCGACAAGCCGAACAAAGCCCCAAAGACCTCAGCCGACCTCATCGAACTGCCGGTTCTGCCGCTGCGCGACGTCGTCGTGTTTCCGCATATGGTGATTCCGCTGTTCGTCGGGCGCGAGAAATCCGTACGCGCACTCGACATCGCGATGGAGGGCGGCAAGAAGATCCTGCTGGTCGCGCAGCGCAGCCCCGACGTCGACGAACCTCAAGCGAGCGACCTGTATTCGATCGGTACGATCGCGAGTGTGCTGCAGCTGCTGAAACTCCCCGACGGCACCATCAAGGTGCTGGTGGAAGGCGCCGATCGCGCCGAGATTGCCGCGTTCGGCGAGCGCAATGGCCTGATGGTCGCGCACGCACGCGTACTCGATGCGGCCTACACGCGCAGCGAGCGCGAGATCGACGTGATCGGACGCCAGCTGAGCAGCCTGTTCGAGCAGCTGGTAAAGCTGTCGCGCAAGATTCCGCCGGAGCTGCTGTCGACACTGGCCGGTATCGAAGATCCCTCGCGCCTCGCCGACACCATCGCATCGCATATCGCCGTGCGCGTTCCGGACAAGCAGAAAGTGCTGGAAACCGTCGACGTCGCCGACCGCCAGGAGCTCCTGGTCGGTATGGTCGATGGCGAGATCGACGTGCAGCAGATCGAGAAGCGCATCCGCGGCCGCGTCAAGACGCAGATGGAGAAGAGCCAGCGCGAGTACTACCTCAACGAGCAGATGAAGGCGATCCAGAAAGAGCTCGGCGACATCGAGGATGCGCCGAACGAATTGGAGGAGCTTGCGCGCAAGATTTCAGTGGCTGGCATGCCGAAGCCGGTCGAGACCAAGGCGCGCGCGGAGCTCAACAAGCTCAAGCAGATGTCGCCGATGTCGGCCGAGGCGACGGTGGTGCGCAATTACATCGATGTACTGCTCAGCGTGCCGTGGAAGAAGAAGACCAAGGTACGCCGCGACCTCAAGCGTGCGCAGGAAGTGCTCGATACCGATCATTTCGGCCTCGACAAGGTGAAGGAGCGCATCCTCGAATATCTTGCCGTGCAGCAGCGCGTGAACAAGATGAAGGGCCCGATCCTGTGTCTGGTCGGACCGCCCGGCGTCGGCAAGACCTCGCTCGGCCAGTCGATCGCGAAGGCGACCAACCGCAAGTTCATCCGCATGTCGCTCGGCGGCGTGCGCGACGAGGCCGAGATCCGCGGCCATAGGCGCACCTACATCGGTTCGATGCCCGGCAGGATCATCCAGAACCTGGCCAAGGCTGGAACGCGCAATCCGTTGTTCGTGCTCGACGAGATCGACAAGATGTCGATGGATTTCCGCGGCGATCCTTCGGCGGCCCTGCTCGAAGTGCTCGATCCGGAGCAGAACCACACGTTCAACGACCACTACCTCGAAGTCGACGTCGACCTCTCCGAGGTCATGTGGATAGCGACCGCGAATTCGCTGAACATCCCTCCGGCGCTGGCCGATCGCATGGAAGTGATCCGGATTCCGGGTTACACCGAGGAGGAAAAGCTCAACATCGCCGAGCGCTATCTGGTGCCGAAGCAGCTCAAGGCGAATGGCCTCAAGGCGGCCGAGTTGAGCATTGCCGAGGCGGCCATCCGCGACATGATCCGCTACTACACGCGCGAGTCCGGAGTTCGCAGTCTCGAACGCGAGATCTCCAAGATCTGCCGCAAGGTCGTCAAGGAAATCAGTCTCGCCACGGCGAAAGCCGCGAAGAAGGGCAAGGCCAACGCCGAGCGCAAGCGCGGCAAGTTCAACGTGAATGCGAAAAACCTCGACGATTATCTTGGCGTGCGCAAGTTCAGTTTCGGTCGTGCAGAGCAGCAGAACGAAGTGGGTCTGGTCACCGGTCTTGCGTGGACCGAAGTCGGCGGCGATCTGCTCAGCATCGAGGCGACGGTGGTGCCGGGCAAGGGCAAGCTGATCCACACCGGCCAGCTCGGCGATGTCATGCAGGAGTCGATCCAGGCCGCATTGAGCGTGGTGCGCGCGCGCGCCGACCGCTTCGGCATCGATGCGGATTTCCACCAGAAATACGACATCCACGTGCACGTGCCGGAAGGCGCGACACCGAAGGACGGACCCAGCGCCGGCATCGCCATGTGCACGGCACTGGTATCGGTGCTGACCAAGGTGCCGGTACGTTCCGAGGTCGCGATGACGGGTGAAATAACGCTGCGCGGCCGCGTGCTGCCGATCGGCGGGCTAAAGGAAAAGCTGCTCGCGGCGCATCGCGGCGGCATCACCACCGTGATCATTCCGGAGGAAAACCGCAAGGACCTGGCGGATATTCCGAAGAATGTGACGGAGTCACTGGACATCCATCCGGTACGTTGGATCGACGAGGTGCTCGATCTTGCGCTGGAGCGTCCGTTGACCCCGGCAACGCGTGTGGAAGGCGACGCACCGCGCGTGCGCGAAGAGCCCGCGGTCGAGACGCCAGCGCGACCGCATTGACGTCGCGCTGGGGAATGGACGATGCCGTGCGCGTCGTCCATTTACTTGGATTGAAATTCTATCTCGCATCTTTTGGGTGAAAATTGCGCTCCGCTTTGCGCGACACAGTGAAACTGTCAAGGGCGACTGCGCAAATTTCGCTTCATCAAGTCGCCTGAAAAACCCCGCAAGCCGCGCCAGACCTTGTATTGCGCGGCTCTGGAGGCGCTGGTATAAAGAGCTCGCCGCGATCCAGGTTGACGCGAATGTCCGGGCGATTGCGGGGTAACGAGACAGACGAGTCCGGAGCGAAGCTTCCTCCGAAACCGCGTGTTTCGACTCAATCAAATTTACTGCGGAGCGACAGCTCCGAGCGGGAGTCCTAAATGAACAAAGGCGATTTCGTGGGAGCCATTGCGGAGGCGTCCGGCCTGACCAAGGCGGATGCTGAACGTGCAGTCGAGGGAATGTTCAAGGTCGTCAAGAAGACCCTGAAAGCGGGCGAATCCATCTCGCTGGTCGGATTCGGCACCTTCGTAGTGCGCAAGCGCGCAGCGCGTACGGGCCGTAATCCGCGTACCGGCGACGCGATCAAGATCAAGGCTTCCAAGGTTCCTGCGTTCAAGGCCGGCAAGGCGCTGAAGGACGCGCTGGGCTGAGTTTTCGCACGGAGCGTCACGAAGCTGGCGGATCCGCCGCCGACTTTCATCAGATCCGGGTGCTTAGCTCAGCGGTAGAGCGTCGCCCTTACAAGGCGAGGGTCGGGGGTTCGAAACCCTCAGCACCCACCACCAATGCCCGCGCCGGTCCGGTCGACCGGTTGCGGAGTCGCCCGGTCTGGGCCGATGCGTGAAACCGGTCAAGAACGCCCGGTTTGTTTCGATCAAAGGCCGTTCCGTCCAGCAAGGGCGCCCGCAAGGCGCCCTTGCTTTTAATCGTTCTCGCGAACGCAGGGCGGCGACCGCGTAGAATTCGCGTCCCGCAGCGGCGCCTGACTCGCGTTCCGTCGCGAAAAGGCGCCCAACCACCACAGGTTTCCAACTCATGCTGCAACTTCTCCGCGGAAAGAAATCCGATCTGATCGTGAAGATCGCGCTGGTGCTGATCACGATCGGCTTCTCGTTCTTCGGCATCGAGTCGTACTTCATCGCGAACATCGATACCAGTGTGGCCAAGGTCGGCGACACGAAGATCAGCCAGGATGAATTCCGCGAACGCTTCAGCCAGTATCGCCAGCGCATGCTGCAGATGATGGGCAGCGCAGCGGACCCTTCGTTCCTCGACCGACCCGAGATGAAGCAGCAGGTGCTGGATCAGATCGTCGATGAGAAAGTGCTGCTTGCCGCCAACGACAAACTCGGTGTGCAGGTCACGCCTGAGCGCATCCGTCAGGAAATTCTCGGCATCCCCGCGTTTCAGACCGAGGGCAAGTTCGACGCTGATCAGTACAAGGCGTTGCTCGCCTCGCAGGGGATGTCGCCGGCCGGGTTCGAGCAGCGCGTGCGAGACGACCTCGGCGTGCGCGAGCTGCCGCTGCAGGTCGGCTCCACCGTGCTCATCACCAACGACGAAGTCGATGCCTACCTGCGCCTGAAAGACCAGCGCCGCGACTTCCGCTACGTCAAGCTCGACAAGCCGGCACCGCAGAGCAGCGAGGTCAGTGATGCCGATATCGAGGCCTACTACAAGACACACACCGCCGACTTCATGGTGCCCGAGCGTGTCGCACTCGAATACGTCGAACTGGAGGGATCCAAACTCGAGGTGAACCTGACGCCGGATGACAGCGTCCTGAAGGATCGCTACGAGAAGGAGAAGGCGCGCTTCGTCACCAATGAGCAGCGCCTGGCTTCGCATATCCTGATCAAGGTTGGCGGCAACGGCGGCCCGGATGAACAGAAGCAGGCGCTGTCGAAGGCCGAGGATGTCGAGAAGCAGCTCAAGGACGGCAAGAAGTTCGACGAGCTGGCCAAGCAGTCTTCCGACGATCTCGGTTCGAAGAATCAGGGCGGCGATCTCGGCTGGCTCGACAAGGGCACCACCGACGAGGCGTTCGAGAGCGCCTTGTTCGCGCTGCAGAAGGGCGAAGTGTCGGCGCCAGTGCTGACCAGTGAGGGATATCACATCATCGATCTGCGCGATATCCGTCCCGGCAAGACGCGTTCGTTCGACGAGGTCAAGCCCGAATTGGCCAAGCAATACGCCGACTCCGAAAAGGAACGCGTCTACGCCGAGAAGGCCGGCAAGCTGACCGACCTGACCTATCAGGATCCGTCCTCGCTGGAACCGGCAGCGAAAGAGTTGGGACTCAAGGTCGGGAAGACCGCACTGTTCGCACGCAGCGGCGGCGATGGCATTGCGACCAGTCCGGCGGTCGTCAAGGCCGCGTTCTCGGACGCGGTGCTGGTGCAGAACAACAACTCCGATGCGATCGACATTGGTCCGAATCACATCGTCGTCGTGCGTATCGCCGAGCACAAGCCGTCGACGCCGATGCCGCTCGACACGGTCAAGGATGGCGTGCGCGGCAAGATTCTCGTCGAACGCGTCGCGAAGGAAGCGAAGGCGCGCGCGGATGCGCTTTTTGCCGAGCTCGCCAAGGGCAAGCCGTTGGACCAGCTGGCGAGCGCGGACAAGCTCAAGGTCGAACAGCAGAAGGGCATCGGCCGCGATGCCGCGAACGTGGATGGCGCGCTGGTTCGCGCGGTGTTCGCGATGCCGCGCCCGCAGCAAGACAAGCCGGACGACCAGCTTGTCGATCTCGGCGCCGACAGTTATGCGCTGGTGCAGCTCGACAACGTCGTCGATGGCGACCCGTCGACGCTTGACGCCAAGACCAAGGAAGCTGCGCGCAACACGCTTGCGCAGGGTGTCGGTGCGGTGGTGTCGCGCGAGTTCATTGCGGCTCTGCGCAAGGACAGCAAGATCAAGAAGTCCGTAGCGCGCCTGGAAGAATGATTCGGCATCGCCGTCGCGGTGCTTCGGCATCGCGACGGCGTTCGCGGCCGTTTCAGATTCCGGTCATGCCGAGCGTGTTGTAGCCGGCATCGACGTAGGTCACTTCGCCGGTGATGCCGGAGGCGAGATCGGAACAGAGGAAGGCCGCTGCGTTGCCGACCTCGTCGATCGTCACGCTGCGACGCAGCGGCGCGTTCTGCTCGACATGATCGAGCATCTTGCGGAAGTTCGCGATGCCGGAGGCGGCCAGCGTCTTGATCGGACCGGCCGAGATCGCGTTGACGCGGGTGCCTTCCGGACCGAGGTTGTAGGCGAGGTAGCGCACGTTCGCCTCGAGGCTGGCCTTGGCCAGGCCCATCACGTTGTAGTTGGCGAGCGCGCGTTCGGCGCCGAGATAGGTCAGCGTCAACACCGCGCCAGCCCGACCCTTCATCAGCGGACGTGCCGCCTTGGAGAGCGCGGCGAGGCTGTAGCTCGAAATATCGTGGGCCATTGCGAAATTGGCGCGCGTCAGGCCGTCGAGGAATTCGCCCTGCAGCGCTTCGCGCGGTGCGAAGCCGATCGAATGCACGAGAATGTCGAAGCCATCCCAGTGCTGGCCGAGCTGCTCGAACAGGTTGTCGATGTCGCTGTCGCGGGTGACGTCGCAAGGCAACACGATGTTCGAACCGAACTCCGTGGCGGCCTCGTCGACGCGGCCTTTCAGCTTCTCGTCGACGTAGGTGAACGCGAGCTGCGCGCCTTCGCGGTGCATCGCGCTCGCGATGCCCCAGGCGATCGAGCGCTGGCTGAGGATGCCGGTGATCAAGGCGCGCTTGCCGTGCAGGAAACCCATGTGCTCTCCGGATGCGGTGAAGACCGCGAAGTTTAGCCGAGACGGACCGTTTCGGCAGGCGGCTTCAGTGGGCGTCGGCGATGTCGAGTCGAATATGCTCGCCGAGGTGCAGCGTACCGTTAGCGCCCGGGTTGCGACGGCGCAGTTCCTTCAGCGGGATGTCGTAATGATGCGCGATACGCGACAGGGTGTCGCCGGCGACGACGACGTGCATGCGCGAGGAGCGTTGCGCTTCTGCGCGGTCTGCCGGCGGCTCCGCCTCGCGTCCTGGCAGCAGCAGGCGGCTGGATGAAGCGATGGTGGTCTGCTCGGACGTCGCATTCGCCGCAGCGAGCACCGCGACCGGAATACCCGCCTGCGCCGCCCACGTCGCAAGGCTGCTGGTGCTCGCCGCGCGCTGCTCGCGCCAGTCGCTCCACAGGGTAACCGGTACGGTCGCCGCAGCAGTAGTGAAGCGCTCCACGTGCGTCGCCGGCAGCAATAGCCTGCGCGTCGAATCCATACTCATTCGATTGCGCCGATAGCCCGCGTTCCAGCGCTTGACCTCATCGACGTCGAGCCCGGCCAGCCGTGCGGCGAGGCGCAGGTCCATGCCGGTCTCGAGCTTCACCGCCTGCAGGCGATCCTCATCGGTGGGCTCGGGCAGTTCGACGCCGAAGCGCTGCGGATCCTCGACGATGCAGGACAGCGCGAGCAGCCGATCCAGGTGATCGTGCGTCCACGGCTGGAAAGACAGATTGGCGAGGTCGTCCGCCGACAGGCTGCGTGCGTCGCGGTCGCCGAGCAGCTTCCTGACTTTGTATTCGCCGCTGTTGAACGCCATGTTGGCCAGACGCCAATCGGCGAACTCGCGCTGGTAGCGGGTGAGCAGGTCGAGCGCGGCCGCGGTCGAGGCAATCGCGTCGAGACGGCCGTCGTAGTCGCTGCCGACCACCAGCCCCGCTTCGCGCGCCGTGTCCGGCACGAGTTGCCACATGCCGGCTGGTCGATCGCCTTTCGACGGCAGTGGCTGATAGCTGCTTTCGACATACGGCAGCATGGCGAACTCGCCGGGCAACTCGCGCTGGTTGAGTTCGTCGACGACCAGCAGCAGGAATGGCATCGCCTGTTTCCAGCTCGCACGAAACTGGCGCGGGCTCTTGCTGTAGTAGTTCGCCCAGCGCATCACTTGTGGACGGTAGTCGCAGCGCTGCATCACGAAGCGCTGGCGCAGGCGCGGCCATGGCGAATTCGCCGGCACATCCGGCGATGTCACGGCAGGCGCTGCAGCGGGTGCGATATCCGCAACCGTCGGCGCAAGTGGCGCAACGGGCGCAGGGGCAGGAGCCGGCGACGGTCGCGGCGACGGCGCCGCGCAGCCGGCGAGCAGGCTGATGCCCGTGGCAAGCAAGGCGACGCGTACAAGGCCACGCGATCTCATGCGGCGGGCATCCGGAAGTGGTCCTTTCGGCGGCGCAGCTCGGCGAATCGCTGCACGCGGTCGCCATCGCCGAGCGCGCGCGCCAGCGGCGCCGAATCGACGCGCAGGAACGGGTTGCAGGCACGCTCGTCGGCGAGCAGGGACGGCAGCGTGGCCGCGCCGAGTTTGCGCAGCGCGGCGACTTCGGCGCTGCGCGCCGCGAGCGCCGCATTGTGCGGATCGAGCGTTCGCGCGAACGCGCAATTCGCTTGCGTGTACTCGTGTCCGCAGCAGACCCGCGTGTCGCCGGGGAGGGCAGCAAGGCGATCCAGTGACGACAGCATTTGTGCCGGTGTGCCTTCGAACATACGTCCGCAGCCGACGCTGAACAGCGTATCGCCGCAGAACAGCAGCCCGTGGCCGTGGTAGGCGATGTGGCTCAGCGTGTGCCCGGGGATCGCGAGCACATCGAATGCGGCAGCAGGGGCGGCGAGTTCGACGCGGTCGCCATCGCCGACGCGCACGTCCGCGCGCGCAATGCGTGCATCGACCGGCGCATGGATCGTGGCCCCGCTCGCATCGGCGAGTTCGGCGGCACCGTCGATATGGTCCGGATGATGATGGGTCAGCAGGATCGCACGCAGACGCAGGCCATCGCGTTCGAGCGCGGCGCGAACCGGCGCGGCTTCGCCGGGATCGACCACGAGCGCATCGCCGGCCGCGTCCGCGAGCAGCCAGATGTAATTGTCGGAGAGCGCTGGCAGCGGCACGAGGTTCATGGGCTGCGCGAATATAGCCAGCACCACCACCGCCTTCGTTAAAGAAGCATTAGGACGGACGTCGACGCGTTACACTTGCGCCGTTGTCTGCCAAGCCTCCCTGCGTGCGCCCCGTGATTACCGGCCCCGACAATCTGTTCGCATTGCCCGACAGCGCGGCCCTGCTGCGCGACGAGCTCATTGGCGTGGCCGAGCATGCGGCGCGTCAGCCGAACGGTCGTGCCTTGCTGCTGCAGGCGTGCGCCGCGAACCGCCAGCTTGCCATCGACACGCGGCATCTGCTGCCGCTGCGCCAGCATGTCGAGCGCGAGCGCTTCGGCGGCGATGTCGTCTGCATGGCCGACGCACTGCCCTGGGAGGACGACGCATTCCGTCTCGTGCTCGTGCAGCATGCTGGCGATGTGCTGCCCTCACGCAGCGCACTGATCGACGAGCTCGCACGCGTGCTCGCGCCGGGTGGCGTCCTGCTCTGGTACGGCCTCAATCCATGGAGTCCATGGCTGGCCTGGATGCACTGGCAGGCGCGCCACGGCCTACCGCTGCCACGCACGGCGCCGGCGGATGTCACGCGGCGACGCCTGCTGCGACGTCAACTCGCCCCGGTCAGCATCGACTACATCGGAGCATGTTGGCCGCATCGCGGCGAGCGTTCGGCGATTCATGCGATGGGCCTGCTCGCGCCGATGCGCGGCGCCTATCTGCTGACCGCGTCGAAGCAGCGCGCGGTACTGACGCCGCTGCGGCCGCGCTTCGTGCGTGAGCGCATCAGGATCCATCCGCAGCTCGCCACGCCGAGCCACCGCGCCTGCGCATGAGCGAGAGCGAGACGGACGCGGAGCGCGTCGAACTGTTCACCGATGGCGCCTGCCTCGGCAATCCCGGACCGGGCGGCTGGGGCGCATTGTTGCGTTTCGGCAAGCGCGAGAAAGAACTCTCCGGCGGCGAGGCACAGACCACGAACAATCGCATGGAGCTGATGGCGGCGATCGCCGGCCTCGAGGCACTGAAGCGCGCTTGCACCGTCGTGTTGACGACCGATTCGCAGTACGTCAAGCGCGGCGTCGAGGAATGGATGGCGCGCTGGCGCGCGAACGGCTGGCGCACCAGCGACAAGAAGCCGGTCAAGAACCAGGACCTGTGGGAACGCCTTTCCGCGGCGATCGCCGATCATCGGGTCACCTGGCATTGGGTCAAGGGCCATGCCGGGCACGCCGAGAACGAACGCGTTGATGCACTAGCACGCGATGCGGCGCTGGGCATGAAGGGGGCGACCGATGCCTTGGGCTGAGCGCGAGGCGTCGATTGAACCGCTGCACGACATGGCCGCGCACCTGCCGGCAGTTCCTCACGCTCGAATCGACGGAATCGCCCGCGCATGAGACATGTCATCCTCGACACCGAGACCACTGGCCTCGAAGCGCAGCGTGGTCATCGCATTATAGAGATAGGTTGCGTCGAACTCGTGCAGCGGCGCCCGACCGGGCGGACATTCCACTGCTACCTCAATCCGGACCGTCTGATCGACGAGGGTGCGCGCGCGGTTACCGGCATCGCCGATGAGTTCCTGCTCGACAAGCCGCGCTTTGCCGACATCGCTAGTGAGTTCCTCGAGTTCATCGAGGGAGCCGAAGTGATCGCGCACAATGCCGCGTTCGACGTCGGTTTCATCGATGCGGAACTCGCACGCGCGGGCCTGCAGCGAGCGCGCCTGACCGACTATTCCGGCGTGCTCGACACGCTCGCGCTGGCGCGCGAGAAATTCCCGGGCCAGCGCAACAGCCTGGATGCCTTGTGCAAGCGGCTCGGCGTCGACAACAGCCATCGCGACATGCACGGCGCCCTGATCGACGCCAACTTGCTCGCCGATGTGTACCTGGCGCTGACCGCGGGTCAGGGTCAGCTCGGCCTCGAGAGCGAGAGCACACAGCTGGATGCGGCGACACCGGAAATCAGTGTGCGCATTTCGGTGCGGCCGCGAGTGTTGCACGCCGATAGCAGCGATCTCATCCAGCACGCGGCGCGTCTGGATGCGATCGACAAGGCCAGCAAGGGCGCCTGCGTGTGGCGACAAGTGGACGCGACGTAGTCGCGTTCGTTCGCTGCAGCGAACATTCCGCGCTGGTTCGCCACGCGCTGCTCAGCGCGCGCGCACCAGAATGACGGTCACGTTGTCGGAGCCGCCGCCATCCAACGCAGCGAGTATCAGATGGTCGACGCATTCCTGCGCGCTGAGTTCCTGACGACCGACGATGGCTGCGATCGCCTTGTCGTTGACGTCTTCGGTCAGTCCGTCACTGCAAAGCAGGAGTTGCATGCCCGGATTCAACTGACCGCGGACACTCTCGACGCGCAGTGATTGCGGGTCGGTCACGCCGAGCGCCTGCGTGACGACGTTGCGGTGCGGATGACTGCGTGCCTGTTCGCTGGTGATCGCTCCCTGTGCGATCAGTTCCTGCACGTAGGAATGATCCTCGGACAGCTGCTTCAGGCCTTCGCCGCTGCTCCACAGGTACACGCGGCTGTCGCCGACCCAGGCAACCTCGAAAGCGCCGCCGTCGGCGATGCGCAGCGCGGCGATCGTGGTGCCCATCGGCAATGCTTCGGCACGCCGCGTCGAGTGCTTGATGATCTCTTCGTCGGCAAGCTGGATCGCGCGTACGAGCTCGATGCCCTTGCCGACTTCACGTACGAGCGTGTCGCGCGCGAGCGCGCTGGCGACTTCGCCGTGTTCATGCCCGCCCATGCCGTCGGCGACGAGCCATAGGCCGAGGTCGCCGTCGGCGTAGTAGGTGTCCTCGTTGTGCTCGCGACGCAAGCCGACGTGGGTGCTGTGTCCGAATTCGATCATGCGCAGGGCAGGTTGGGCGCCTTCTGACGGGCGATCGCGGCCGTCTTCGCGGCGCGCTGGCGCCATAGGATGCAGCCTGACTCGCGCCCGGCGCAAGTTACGAATGGCAAAGCGACTGGTAGCGCAGGTCGCCGGCGACCTGCGCCAGCGGCTGCGGAGCCGATGTACGTCGTTGTACACATTTACAAAGTCAGAAATTTCTTACAAGTACACGCGCAACAATGCGCTCGCGGCGACGGCGATTTCGGACGAAGCTTGCTGCGACCCGTTGGTCGGCGACTAGCGAGCTCGAAAACGGCGCGCCGGCATGAAGCCAAGCAACGAGCGGGTCGCATCCTGCTTCCCAGCGAGATTTTCATGAAGATGCGATCTGCCACCCTCGACGCGGCGGCCGCCGTCGAGCTTTTGAACCATGCGCGCGCCGTCTGCGACTGCCTCAATCCACTCGGCACCGAGTTGACCATGGCGGAACTGCAACAGCGCGCCGAGATCATCGACAGCGTCATCCGCGCGCGCAGCAAGTTGCGCCTGCTGCGCGACCGCGCGCTCGCGATGCAGGACGCGGTCGATCGATTCAAGGCGCGCAAGGCCGCGCAATCGCCCTGAGACGAGCGCCGCAGCATGATTGGCGTGCGCGCGCTGAAGACGTGCCGTAGCGCAGTCAATAGCGACTCATCGAGTAGGGTCGCTCGCTGGCGCGCGTGGCCCACGATTTGTTCGGCTGCGCCTGCATGGTGAAACGCAACTCGCCGCCGGCCATGATGTCCTGGTGGCGGATGACGCTGCGTGTGAGCGCCGTCCCGTTCAAGGCGACCGCACCGACATACGGGTGCGCGTCGTCGAGACTGTCGGCGACGATGGTGAACTGCCTGGCGTTGGGCAGGTTCAGCGTCAAGCGGTTCACGAACGGACGCCCGATCACGTATTCGTTGCTGGCCGGCGCGACCGGATAGAAGCCCATCGCGGCGAACACGAACCAGGCCGACATCTGGCCGAGGTCGTCGTTGCCGGCAAGGCCGTCCGGTCGCGGCGCATACTGCGTATCCATGATCTGCTTCAGGCGCTCCTGCGTGCGCCATGGCTGGCCGGCGTAGGTATACAGATAGGCGACATGGTGACTCGGTTCGTTGCCGTGCGCATACCAGCCGATCAGCCCGGTAATGTCCTCCATGTGCGCGAACTGCTTCGCATCGACCTTCGCGTCGAAGACCTGGTCCAGCATCGCGACGAGCTTGGCATCGCCGCCATGCGCCTTGATCAGGGCGGCGCCGTCCTGCGGTACGTACCAGGAATACTGCCAGGCGTTGCCTTCGGTGTAGTCGCTGCCGTAACCGCTCGCGCTTGGATCGAACGGCTCGCGGAACATGCCGGCGGATGTGCGTGCGCGCATGAAACCGGTCTTCGGATCGTAGGCGTTGCGCCAGTTGCCGGCGCGTTTCGTGAACGTCGCGGCAACGTCCTTGCGACCGAGCTCGCCGGCCATCCGCGCGAGGGTCCAGTCGTCGAACGCGTATTCGAGCGTCTTCGAGGCGGCTTCGCCTTCGCGGTCGATCGGCACGTAACCGAGCTTCATGTATCCATCGAGGCCGCCATAGGGGCCGTAGCTGGCACTGGCGACCATCGCATCGAGCGCAGCCTTCGTGTCGTAGCCGCGGATACCCTTCATGAAAGCGTCCGCAATCACCGGCACTGCGTGATAGCCGATCATGCACCAGGTCTCCAGACCCTGAAACGCCCATACCGGCAGGATGCCGTAAGGACTCGCCTTCTGTGCCGCGATCAGCGAGTTGACGATGTCGTTCGTGCGCTGCTCCGGCTGCACGATCGTCAGCAAAGGGTGCAGGCCTCGGTAGGTGTCCCATAGTGAAAACGTGGAATAGTTTCGAAAGCCGTCAGCGTGATGCACCGCATTGTCCGGCCCGCGATAGCGCCCGTCGGTGTCCATGAACAGGCTGGGCGCCATCATTGCGTGATAGGCGGCCGTGTAGAAACTAGTGCGCATCGGTTGCGGCGCATCGACATCGAACGCGGACAAGGCCTGCGTCCACGCGGCACGCGCGGCGGCGCGCATCGCATCGAAGTCCCAGCCCGGCATGTCGGCATCCAGGTTCGCCACCGCGTTGTCCTCGCTGACCGGCGAAATCGAGACCTTGACGATCAATTCGTGCGTGTCGGCCGCAAAGTCGACTACCCCAACCAGCGCGCGGCCTTCGATCTGCGCGCGCTCGCGCGGATCCTTGTCCGCCGGAGGCGCGAAGCCCTTGTAGGGGATGTCTGCCTCGAAATCGTGCAGCGCATGGCCGTTCGGCGCCTGCGAGAAGCGCATCGCGAAATACAGCTGGCGCCCCGGCGCCCAGCCACGCGTTTCGCGAAAGCCGGTCAAGGTGCCGTCGCCGCGCAGGCGCAGGCGCGACCACGAAACCTTGCCGGGATAGTCGTACATGCTCGGGCGCAGATCGACCAGCACATGTGCGGGTTTGCCTTGTGGAAAGGTGTAGCGATGCACGCCGATGCGCTCGCCGGCGGTCAGTTCGGCGCGGATGCCGTAGTCGGCCAGGGTGACGGCGTAGTAGCCGGGCTCCGCCCGCTCGTCGGCATGGCTGAATTGCGAGTGGTAGCCGCTATGCGGCTGCTTCGCGTCGCCAGGCTCGAGGCGAACGTCGCCGGCGATCGGCATCGTCAACACGTCGCCAAGATCGGAATGACCGGTGCCGGAAAAGTGCGTGTGCGAGAAGCCGAAAATCGTATCGTCGTCATGGCGATAACCGGCGGCCCAGCCGTAGCCTTCTTTGCGCGACTTCAGTTGCGTGTCCGGGCTGAGTTGGATCATGCCGAACGGCACCACGGCGCCGGGGAAGGTATGACCCTCGCCGCCGGTGCCGATGAACGGATCGACCGCGCTGTAGGCGCGCTCGGCGGCGGACGCATCGGCCGCGCGCACGTGACAAGGTGATGCAAGGAGAGCTGCCGCGAACGCGACGGTCGCCGCAAGGCAGCGACTGCGCATGCGACGTGGACCACGTGGCGTCGACGTCGAAAATGCGCCGGCGGAGTTGACTGAGGAACGGCGCACTGCGGACATCGCGGCGGATGCGGCAGGCAACTCGCGCGAACGAACCATCGACATGGAAGACGCCTCGGTCTGGAGAATTGGATCGTTACAATCGTTTGGACGCTAGCACGCCCAAGGCGTTCGTTCATGTTGCGCCGCAGGATGCAATGTAACCACGGCTCGCCGAGCATGCATGGTTTGGAACGATACAAATTCATGTCGAGACGTTCCCTCAGCCGCCGCAAGATCACCCTGCGCGACATCGCGCAAGGCTGCGGCGTGTCGCCGGCCACCGTATCGCTGGTTCTGCAACGCAGCCCGCTCGTGCGTACGACGACGCGTGCGCGCATCGAGGCGGAGATCGAGCGGCAGGGCTACGTCTACAACCGCGCCGCCGCGAATCTGCGCCAGCGCACCTCGTCGAGCGTGGCCCTGATCGTCAATGACCTCTCGAATCCGTTCTTCGCCGAGTTCGCCGCCGGCGTCGACGAAGCGCTCGCGGCGGCCGGCTGCGTGACCCTGCTCGGCAGCACCGGCGAGTCGACCGAACGCCAGCGCGCGGTCCTTGCATCGCTGCTCGAACATGCGCCGGCCGGCATCATCCTGTCGCCGGCCGAAGGCAGCGACGGCGACGCGATCGCGCGATTGGTCGGCGCGCACACGCCGCTGCTCGTATTCAATCGCGAACTCGGTGGCGGCGAATGGGATCTGCTCGCACTCGACAATCGCCGCGGCGCGCGCCTTGCGACCGGGCATCTGCTCGCACTCGGGCATCGGCGCATCGCGTTCTTCGGCGGCCATCGCGATTCAAGTTCGTGCCGCGAGCGCCGCGATGGCTATCTGGATGCGATGAGCGCCGCTGCATGCGCGCCGGAACCGCAATGGCTGATCGAAACCGCGCCAACCCGTCTGGAAGCTGCGCGCCAGGTCGGTGCGCTGTTCGTGCGCGACCCGGCACCGACCGCAGCGGTCTGCTACAACGATGCGGTCGCGCTCGGTCTCCAGCTCGGACTCGCCGCGCGCGGGCGCCAGCCCGGTCGCGACTTCGCCGTGGTCGGCTTCGACGACATCCCGGAAGCGGCAGTCAGCCTGCCGCCGCTGACGACGATTGCGACCGATCCGCGAGCACGCGGCCGCCAGGCGGCCGAACGCATTCTCGCGCGCGTCGCCGATCCCGACCTCGCCATCGCACGCACGATTGCCCCGGCACGGCTCGTCGTGCGCGAAAGTTCCTGCCCGCTGCTTGAATCGAAGGGAGTTCGGCAATGAATGCACGTAACGCAAGTCAGTCGGTCGCGCTCGCCGTCGTCACGACGATCTTCTTCATGTGGGGTTTCATCACGGTGCTCAACGACGTGCTGATCCCGCATCTGAAATCGGTATTCACGTTGAACTATGCGCAGGCAATGCTGGTGCAGTTCATCTTTTTCGGCGCCTATTTCGTGATGTCGCTGCCGGCCGGACGTGTGGTCGCGCGCTTCGGCTATCGCGATGCGATCGTCATCGGCCTTGCGGTGACCGGCATGGGTGCGCTGCTGTTCATTCCGGCTGCGCAGATGGTTTCGTACGCGCTCTTTCTCGGCGGCTTCTTCGTGCTCGCGAGTGGCATTACCTTGCTGCAGGTCGCTGCGAATCCGTACGTCAGCCTGCTCGGCGATGCGCGCTACACATCGAGCCGGCTGAATCTGGCGCAGGCATTGAACTCGCTCGGTACGACCATCGGCCCGAAGATCGGCGGTTTGCTGATCCTGTCCGGCGTCGTGCTGGGTGCAGAACAATTGGGCGCATTGGCGCCCGCCGCGCGTGCCGCCTACCAGTCGCAGCAGGCGCAATTGGTGACGGTTCCGTATCTGCTGCTCGCGGCCGTACTGTTCGCATTGGCGATCGGCGTGCGCCTGTTTCGCCTGCCGCCATTGACCGAGGCGACCGCGCGCGGTGACGCACAGCCGCATCGCTTCAGCGACGTGTTGCGCCATCGTCATGTGCGCAACGGCGTCATCGGCATCTTTCTCTACGTCGGCGCCGAGGTTGCGATCGGCAGCTTCCTGATCAGCTACCTGTCGATGCCGCGCATCGGCCATCTCAGCGAAAGTGGCGCCGCCGGGTACGTCTCGTTGTACTGGGGTGGCGCGATGATCGGTCGCTTCGCCGGCTTCGCGTTGTTGCGCAAACTCGATGCACGCGTTCTGCTCGGCGTATTTGCGGCGGTGGCCGGCGTCCTGCTGCTAGTCACGATGCTGAGCGAAGGGCAGCTCGCACTATGGAGCATCGTCGCCATCGGCCTGTTCAATTCGATCATGTTTCCGACCATCTTCACGCTCGGCATCGAACGGCTCGGGCCGATGACGGACAAGGCGTCCAGCCTGTTGATCATGGCGATCGTGGGGGGTGCCGTCGTGCCGCTGCTGCAGGGACTGCTGGCCGATCGCATCGGCGTACAGCACGCGTTCGTGCTGCCGCTGCTGTGCTACGGCTACATCGTCTGGTACGGCCTGCGCGGTGCGCACATCGACGACGACAGCGCGCTGGTCGCGACGAGAGCGCCGCTTTCGACACGGGCGACGCACTGAACCATGAAGACGATCGTCTGCTTCGGCGAAGCCCTGATCGATTTCCTTGCCGAGCCACCGGCTGCGGGCCGCGCGCGCGCGTTCCTGCAGCACGCCGGCGGTGCGCCGGCAAACGTCGCGGTTGCGGTTGCGCGGCTCGGTGCCGCGGCCGAGTTCGTCGGCATGCTCGGCGCTGACATGTTCGGCGACTTCCTTGCCGACAGCCTGCGCGCGATGGGCGTCGGCATCACCTATACGCGCCGCACAGCGGCGGCGCCGACCGCACTCGCCTTCGTTTCGATCGGCGCCGACGGCGAACGCAGTTTCAGCTTCTATCGCCCGCCGGCGGCCGACCTGCTGTTCGGCGATGATGACTTCGATGCGCGGGTATTCGATTCAGCCGCCATCTTCCACGCGTGCTCGAATTCGCTGACCGAAGCGGCGATTGCCGAGACGACGCTGGCCGGCATGCGCCGCGCGCGCGCGGCCGGCGCCCTGGTCAGCTTCGACATGAATCTGCGGCCGGCGTTGTGGGCGCGCGAGGTCGACCCGTTGCCGCGCATCCGCGCCGCGCTGGCTGCGGCCGATGTGGTGAAGCTCAGCGCGGAGGAGTTCGCGTTCCTCGGCGGTGGCGATCGGGAGGACGACGTGCTCGACGCACTCTGGCTGGGCGCGGCGCGGTTGCTGATCGTCACCGATGGCGCGGCCTCCCTGCGCTGGTATACGCGTGAGCGCCGCGGTTGCTCGCCGACCTTCGGCGTGCGCGCGATCGACACCAACGCCGCCGGCGATGCCTTCGTCGGTGGCTTGCTGTTCCAGCTGGCAAAACGCGACGTCACGTCGGCAAATCTGTGCGCGTTCGCTGCCGACGACGCGGCGCTCGGTACGGCACTGCGCTTTGCGGCCGCCTGCGGCGCCTTCGCCGTCACGCGGCCCGGTGCGTTCGCGGCCATGCCGGCGCTGGCCGACGTCGAGGCCCTACTGGCGATCGATTGATGACCTTCTGAACGAGACAGCGGCATGAAGAACATTCCGGAATTCCGTTCGATCGACTTCCTGCGCGAGCACATCGCGCAAACGATGACATTCTATCATCCGCGTTGTATCGATCCACGAGGCGGCTTTTACCACTACTTCCGCGACGACGGCTCCGTCTACGATGCCAGCCATCGACACCTGGTCAGCAGTACGCGCTTCGTCTTCAACTACGCGATGGCCGCACGCGAGTTCGAGCGGGCCGACTACATCGACGCCGCTCGGCATGGCCTCGACTATCTGCGCACGACCCATCGCGACGCCGAGAGCGGCGGATACGTGTGGACGATCCGCGATGGCGTCGCCGAGGATCGCACCCAGCATGCGTACGGCGCCGGCTTCGTCCTGCTCGCCTACGCGACGGCGCTGAAGGCCGGGATCGACGAGGCGCTGCCGTGGCTGGAGGAGACCTGGCAGTTGCTCGAATCGCGCTACTGGGATGCTACCGCCGGTCTCTATCGAGACGAGGCCGATCCGCAGTGGAATTTTTCCGATTATCGCGGGCAGAACGCGAACATGCACCTGTGCGAGGCCTTGATTGCCGCGTACGAGGCGACCGACGATGGTCGTTTTCTCGAGCGCGCATTCACGCTCGCGCACAACATCACACGGCGCCAGGCGGCGAAGGCGGGCGGCCTGATCTGGGAACACTACGATGCGGCCTGGGAGGTCGACTGGGACTATCACAAGGACGATCCGAAGCACCTGTTTCGACCCTGGGGATTCCAGCCGGGCCATCTGACCGAATGGGCGAAACTGCTGCTGATTCTCGATCGTCATCGTCCGCGCGACTGGCTGTTGCCGACCGCACGCAATCTGTTCGACAGCGCCTTCGCGCAAGCCTGGGATGCCGACTATGGTGGTCTCTGCTACGGCTTCGCACCGGACGGCACGATCTGCGACGACGACAAGTACTTCTGGGTGCAGGCCGAGTCGATCGCCGCAGCAGCCCTGCTCGCCGAGCGCAGCGGTGCTGCGCACTACTGGGAAGACTATCAGCGCCTCTGGGAGTTTTCGTGGCGCCATTTGGTCGACCACGCGCACGGTGCCTGGTATCGCATCCTCGATCGCCGCAATCGCAAGTACTCGAATGAAAAGAGTCCCGCCGGCAAGACCGATTACCACACGATGGGCGCGTGCTACGAAGTGCTCGCCTTGCTGCGCAGATCGCCGTCCACGCAGGTTGTCCGCCGCCGGAATGGAAACTGATTCGATGGCCAAGTTCATTCGCGCCGGATGGTTCGTCTTGTCGCTGACCCTCCCGCTGGGCGCGATCGCAGCGTCGCCGACAGCGCCTGTCGACGCGGCCGCATCGGCGCGTCTCGCCGCCGAGGTCAAGCAGGAATTCCTGCACGCATGGCAGGGGTATAAACGCTATGCCTGGGGTCACGACGATCTCGCTCCGCTCAGTCGCAAGCCGCATGACTGGTATGCCAAGCCGTTGCTGATGACGCCGGTCGACGCGCTCGACACGCTCGTCGTGATGGGACTGAAGGACGAAGCCGATGCGGCGCGCGAACTGATCGCGACGCAACTCGATTTTGACCAGGACATCTACGTCAAGAACTTCGAGATCACCATCCGCCTGCTCGGCGGTCTGCTCTCCGGCTATCAGCTGACCGGTGATGAACGCCTGTTGCGCAAGGCCGAGGATCTCGGCACGCGCTTGTTGCCGGTCTTCGATTCGCCGACCGGACTACCCTACGTGGAAGTCAACCTGCGTACCGGCAAGGCGCGCGGCGCGCAGACGAATCCGGCCGAAACCGGCACCTTGCTGCTCGAGTTCGGCACGCTCGCCAAGCTGACCGGCAAACCGGTGTTCTACGACAAGGCGAAGCGTGCCCTGGTCGAGACCTGGAAGCGTCGCTCGGCGCTGAATCTGGTCGGCGCGTCGATCGATGTCGAGAGCGGCAAGTGGCTCGACCCGGAGTCGAGCATCGCCGGCGGTATCGATTCCTATGATGAATACCTGTGGAAGTGCTGGCGGCTGTTCGGCGACCCGGATTGCCTTGCGATGTGGCAGCCGAGTATCGCGGCGGTGAACCAGTATCTTGCCGATGACGTCGAAGGCGCGCTCTGGTACGGCTATGCCGACATGAATACCGGCAAGCGAACGCATACGTACTACGGCGCGCTCGATGCATTCTTTCCGGCGCTGCTCGCCCTGTCCGGCGACGTGCCGCGCGCGGCACGCCTG
>JBDTYM010000062.1:0-23038 GCA_040005635.1 Dokdonella sp.
TGCGCTGAACGTGACCGCCAGCTGCGCATCCCCCGTCAGATCCGCCGTGCTGCCGTCCGCACTGCCGGCCAGCGGCAACAACACATCGGGTCGCGGCGGATGATCGACCACGGTTGGCGCGAGTGGATAGAACCGCAGTTGCGCACTACCGTAGATGATGCCGGTGTAGTCGACGCCATCGGAGTTGCCGACGAAGTTGCCGAGAATGGCACGCCCGTCCGCGGCCGCGACGAATAACGGGCTGTAGTCGGTCAGATCGCGCTCGATATGCCAGGACGGCGCGACCGTTGCCGATGGCTCCTGCGTCGTACCGAAATAGATCAACGCGCCACCGAGCCATAGTGTCGAGGTGCGATCGAACTGGCGCCCCATCGTGACCGAGTAATCGAGGCTCAATACGACTTTCTGCCACGGCCCCGGGCATTGCGCAGGCGGCGCGTAAGTGAAAGGCTTTGCGTCGAAATCGGCGAACTGCTGGTTCTCGAACAGGGTGACCGTACACGGCAGCGTCAGTGGCGAGGGCACCAGCGGATCGGCAACGGCGACGTTCGGCGAACCGATCGGCGGCAGATCATCGGCGTGCACTTCGCATGTACCCAGTGCCAACCCGGCAACAACCAGCAGCGGCAATGCCCACTGCCCACTGCGCGACGATTTTGGCAGACCTCGCATGACCCCTCTCCCGTGCAGAACCCTGTGTGGGAAGCCTAACACCGGTGGCGCAGCGGGGTGTACCGGCAGCGCGGCCGGCGCGGATGGCTCAGGCGCGGCCCTTGGCCAGCGGCATCTGCGCCTCGCTCCAGGCTCCCAGGCCGCCCTCGAGCCAGAACACCTTCGAGAAACCCGCCTTCTTCAAGCGCTGCGCGGCAGTCGCCGAGGTCTGACCGGTCTTGCAGACGAGGGCGACGGGCAGGTCCTTCACTTTCGCCAGATCCTTGCTCTCTGGATCGAACTGGCTCATCGCGACGTGCTTGGCGCCGGGGATATGTCCCTTCTCGAAGTCCTGCAGGCTGGACACGTCGATCAGCAGCGCATTTTCGCGATTGATGAGCTGGGTCAGACCGGCCGGCGTGAGCGCCTTGTAGCCGCGCGTGAACTGCTGCGCCTCGGTGACCGCCAGCGCGACCAGCACGCCGACGAAACCGAGGGTCAGATAGAAATGGTTGCCGAGAAACTCGGGCAGGCGGTGCAGGATGTCGGACATGGACTTCGCGGATCAGGGCGCGGGCGCGCAGCCCGCCATTATCCGGCAGCGCAGGCGAGGAGGCAAAGCGCCCGTCTGCTCGTCGGCGTCACGCCCCGATGGCGGCGGTCATTGCTGCCGCGTGATATCCGGCAAGCCGGTGGTCAACCACCAGCGCTTCTGCGCCTCGTCGTAGTGCCAGACCTGATGATCGATCACGCTGCGTGCGGACTGCGAATTGATGTTGACCAGCCCGATCTCGACATCCTGGCGAACTTCGTTCTCGCCGACCGGCACCGCCGGCTGCTCGTCATAGGCGGTGATGCGCACCTGCTTGAAGCGCGCGAGGACGAGAGGAGTCGGCGGATGCTCAGCCAGCACCTTCGGATCGATGAAGGCTTGTGCTCGCTCCACGTCGCCCCAGCGAATCGTGCCGGCGTAGGACTTCAAGGTGTCCTCGAGCACCCACTGCTTCGAGCGCATCTTGTCGGTCGCACACGCCGCCAGCAGCACGGCGGCCAATCCGACCATCAGATAACGACGCATGGCGTTCCTCCCAATGCTGCGATCAATCGTGCGATTGTGCCGCAAGCCGGTGACAGGCGTCAGCGTTTGGCGAGCGCGACGAAACGCGCCTCCAGCGTCGCCGCATCGCCGCCCTGCGGCAGCGGGACGGCACAGCGCACGCGCACGCGCCCTTTGCCGCGCGCGTCGAGCGCGGCAAAGAATTCATCGAACGACTCGGCATCATCGAGCCGGGCCACCGCACTGAAATCCTGCCAGACCGGCGCCAGATAGCGCACCGTGCTGTCCTGCACGTAGATGTCGCAGTCGAGCGCGCGCGCATCGACCGCGAGCTTGAGCAGTCCCCAGCCGGCCAGCGTCATCAGGCTGGCCAGGCTGCCGCCGAAGGCGCAACCCTTGTCGTTGACGTTCGGCGCGAGCGGCGCGGCGAGGGTCAGTGAAGCGGCCGCATAACCGCTGACCGACAGTGCCATCGCGCGGGCGAGCGGAATGTCTGCGAGCAGCTCACGTTCGAGAGCGGCGCACGCATCCGTTGACGACGGGGCAGGATTACGGACAACAGGCAGGTTCATTCGGAAGTGGTGCTCGGAGAAACTACCGAGTGTGCGCAAGCCGTGTTTCGTACTCAAGCCCCGCGCGTATGATCGCAAGGCGAGTGTCCTTGCGATGTCGAGCCATGCCCGAACCGTCCTCCGTTCGAACTGTTGTGCAGGGGCGCCTCGTCGGCAGCACAGTCGTCGTGACGCGCCCAGCCGGCACTGCGCGCAGCCTGTTGGCGTCCGCGCGTGCGCGCGGCGCCACGGCGCTCGCATTGCCGGGGCTGGCGCTGCGCGCCACGCCGACACCGTCTGGCGCACGTGCGCAGCTGCTCGCGGCAGGGCAAGTCGACGCCTGCGTATTCAGCAGTCCCACCGCCGTGCGCTACGCATTTCGCCTGCTGCCCTCGTTACAGTTGCCGCGGCGAATCTTCGCCATCGGCGGCGGCAGTGCGCGCGCTTTGGCAACGCAGCAGCTGCAGGCGATCGTGCCGCAGGGACGCAGCGACAGCGAGGGGCTACTGGCGCTGCCGGAGCTCACCGATGTGTGCGGCCAGCGCATCGTCGTGGTTGGCGCACCCGGCGGCCGCGACCTGATTGCACCGGCGCTGCGCCTGCGCGGCGCCGACGTGCAGGAAATCCATGTCTACGAACGCGCGGCACCGCGGCTGAGCCGGCGGCATTTTGATGCGCTCGCGCATGCGGACGATCCGCTGATTACCCTGCTGTCCAGCGCGCAGGCACTTGTCCATCTGGTCGCGCTGCTGCCAACGCCGCTGCTCGCGCGGTTGCGGCGACAGACCCTCGTCGTCAGTAGTGAACGCCTCGTCGACATCGGCCGCCGCAACGCGTTCGCCAACATCGTGCGCGCAACCTCGGCGATGCCGGCCGACTTGCTCGATGCCGCCGCGCGTGCGCTCGCGCATCATCGCCTCTGAACGAATGCAGCTCGGCACACAAATTAAACGCGGCGGCCCTCTTTGCTTGCTGCCGTTGCCGGCACGTTCGGCTAGCATGCGGGCATGAGTGACGACATCCAGGCCCTGCCGTCCCCGCCCTCCGCCGAATCGGCCGCGACGACGCCACCGACGCGCGCCGATACGCCGCCGCAGCGCCGCGGCGGCGGCGTCTGGCTCATTGCCTTGGCGGCCCTGGTGGTCGCCGGTGGCGCGCTATGGCGTGTGTATGCCATCGAGCACGGACAGTCTGTTGCGCAGGCGACGGCACGCGCCGAACTGGTCACGCGCCTCGACGAACTCACGCGCGGCAGCGAGCAACGCAAGCGCGAACTCGACAGCCTGCGCGCGCGGCTCGCCGATGCCGACGGCGTCAACAAGAGCGTGCGCGAGGAGTTGCTGGCCCTGGGCGAGCGCTCGCGCCATCTCGAGGACGCCGTCGCCAATCTGGCTGAGCAGCGCCAGAGCGGACGCGATGCGCTGGCGCTGAACGAAGCCGAGTTTCTACTGCAGCTGGCGCAGGAACGCCTTGCGCTGTTCCATGACGCGCCCGCGGCAGCGGCCGCCTACAAGCTCGCCGACTCCGCGCTCGCGGCCGCCGAAGACCCCGTGTTCGCCTCGGTGCGACAAACAATCGGCGCCGAACTGCAGGCGCTCGAGGCGAGCAAGCCGCTGCAGACGCAAGCCACCCTGGCCACGCTCGAACGCCTGCGCGCACAGCTGCCGTCGCTCGCGACCCAACATTCGACAGCTGCCGATGCCGCACAGCCGTCGCGCTGGCAAAGCTTCCTGTCGCAATTCGTGCGCGTCAGTCACAGCGCCGATCTGGCCGCTGGCGCGCCGCGAGATGTCGAACTGACTCGCGCGTTGACCGCGATCGATCTGCGCGCCGCCGAGGCCGCCCTGCTGGCTCGCGATTCCGACGGCTACAAGGCGGCGCTGGCGCGTGTGCACAGTGGTCTTGTGACAGGTTTCGATGCGGAGGTGGCGCCGACCAAGGCGGCGCTGGCCGAGCTCGATGGCCTCGCCGCGCAGCCGTTGGCGCCGGCGCTGCCCGAACTCGGCAGCGCACTCAAGGAGCTGCGCAACCTGCGCGCGACGCGCGCGCTGTCGCAACCGGCGGCAGGGCACGCACCGCCGACGACATCGGATGCGCCGGCCGTCACGCCGCTGCCGAGCGAGGCTGGACCATGAAACTCTGGCGCACGCTGTTACTGTTGCTGATCGTCGCGGTCGCTGCTGCGTTTGCCTGGCATTGGCTCGCCGCTGACCCGGGCTACCTGCAGCTGCGCGTGCGCGGCACCACGATCGAGACCAGCGTCGTCGTCGCCGTCGCCGTCCTGCTGCTGCTGTGGGCAGCGCTGTCCGCGCTGTGGTGGCTGCTGCGCTTTCCGTTCCGCGCCTGGGGTCGCTCGGTCAAGCGGCGCGGGCGCGAGCGCCTCGCTGGCGGACTCACCGCTTTTGCCGAAGGCGACTATGCACAAGCCGAGCGCGAACTCGCCAAGGCGGCGAACCACGATGCGTTTCGCACGCCGGCGCTGCTGGCGCTCGCGCGCGCCGCGCATGAACGCGGCGCCGCCGACCGCGCTGCACAGGCGCTCGACGATGTCGGTCCGAGCGGCGCTCGTGCGGCCGATGCGATGCGTGCGCGCTTCCTGCTCGAACACGATCGTCACGCCGATGCGCTCGCCTTGCTGAAACCGAAGGCTGCCGCGAATGAGCTCTCGCTGCGTGGCTGGCGTCTGCTGATCGATGCCGCACTCGCCGGTGGCGACACGCAGGCAGCACTGGATGCATTGCCGGCACTCGCGCGCAGCCAGTCGCTGACGCCGGAGACACAGGCGGCGCTGGAGATCCGCGTGCTCGGAGCGGCCCTTGCGGCGGCGCCGGATGCGACACGGCTGAACGCGTTGTGGAGCGGCTCCAGTCGCGCGCAGCGGCGCCGGCCCGAACTCATTGCAGCTTTCGCACGCCGCGCCGCCGCACTCGGGCAGACGCTGGCCGCGATGGACGAGATTGAATCCGCCGAACGCCGGGAATGGAGCGAGGACCTGGCGACGTGCTACGCCGAACTCGGTCCGAATGAACTGCCGGTGCGCGCGCGCAAGGCGGAAGGCTGGCTGACGATCGCACCGAACAGTCCGGCACTGCTCACGACGATCGGACGTTTATACGTGCAGCAATCCCAGTGGGGGAAGGCCGAGGAGCCGCTCGAGCGCGCACTGGGGTTGGCCGAGTCGGTGGCCGCGTGGGAAGCGCTCGGCGATTGCTACCGCGGCGAAGGAGACCTCGCAACCGCGAACACCTGCTATGCGAACGCGTTGCATGTTGCGCGCGGCGAAGCCAGCTCAGCAGTCGGTCCACGCCTGCCGCGTGGCCCGGTCGACACACGGCCGATCGCATTCGAGGAACGCAGCGAGCATGGGGTGCCGCGGCTGCCGGTAGCGAAGTAGTTCATTCATGACGCCCCCGGCTGGCATCGCGCGATCTTGGCAATATAGCGCTCATGTTGGCGTTGACTGTTTGTTGTTCCGGCTGCCCTCGCGATCTTCGCGTCGACTTCGCCTTCGACACGCTCTTCCGCAACACTGACGTGTTGAATGTCGACGTCTATCAGCACGCGCTCGATACCAAATTCCCTGCAGGCACGCCGTTGTCTACGCTCGACTCCTACGTCTCGCACAATCGCGGGAGTGGCTCCAAACGGACGCAAGAACATGCGTGGTACGAAATCCCGCTGCAGACGAAGCCCTGCGCAACAGCGCTTGTCGGGCTGGATGTGACGGTTACGTCCGACGCGATGAAAGATATCAAAGCGAGCGTCGGCGGCTTGGGCTGCTAGCCAGCAATTCGTAGGTGCCGAAACGCCGCGGCGCAGGATTCATCGGCGCACGAGATCGGTTCCATTCACTCGCCCGTCCACCAACCGCACGATCCGCAGGAAGCGGTTGTCGCCGAAATCGTAGACCCAGTCTTCGCGTCGCTGATCGCGCCAGCGCTCCAGGCCGGGAGCGGGGCGTCGCACGATGGTATCGGTCTCGCTGCGGCGCGACGCGGGTTCGCCGCAGCGCGCATACAGTTCGCCGACGCTGAGGCCGGCGTAGTCGCGATTCGGATTGCAGTCGCTGCCGATCTCATCGACGCCGTAGCCGAGAGTTTCCTCGCGCAGAAGCACGCCATCGCGGAAGATCATCTGGCGCATCAGCTGGCGCGGGCCGAAGTTGTAGTACCACACATCGAACTGCACCGAACGCTGCTGTTCCAGCGGACCGTAGGCGCCGATCACGTCGACATTCGTGTAGCGGTCGATCCAGAACGGTTCGCCGCAGCGATCGCGCACCTGGAAATCCTGCGCGCCCTTATCGACGATGCGGTTGCCGCAGCGCAGCGCATGCGCGCTCGGCGCGACGAACAACAGGATAAGAACCAGCAACGCGGTTCGGTTCATCGCAGCCCTCCAGGATGCAGCATCGACCGCCGCACGCGGCCCAAGTTCAACGCCATCCTCATAGACGCCACCCTACAACCCATGGATGCCGGCGCGGTTGCTCAGTATCTCGTCGACGACGCCGGGTGGGCAGTCGAAGTTGTCGTAGTACAACCGATCGCGCGGCAGCCCGGCCTTTACGAATTCGCGCAGGCCGATGTCGATCATGGTCGGCGGCCCGCTCATGTAGACGTCGAATCCGCTCAGGTCAGGATGGTCCTGCAGCAGCGCCTCATGCACCAGGCCGCTGCGCAGATCCTCGGCCTGCCCCGCTTGGGAAACGACCGCAACGAAGCGGAACGAGGCGATATCGCGCGCCCAGCGTTCGACCATTTCGCGTAGGTAAAGATCGGCAGGAACGCGTACGCCCCAGTAAAGCGTGATCGGCCGGCGCGTGCGGATATGCAGGAAATGTTCGATCAGGGCCTTTACCGGAGCAAATCCGGTGCCCCCCGCCATCATGAGAATCGGCCGCTCGCTGTCCTCGCGCGGCACGAACGAGCCGATCGGACCTTCGATGCGCAGCACGCTGCCGGGTTCGATCGTGCCGAACACACTGCTGGTGAAACCACCGCCGACGACGCGGCGCACATGCAGGTCGATGCTGTGATCGTCGTGCGGCGCGTTCGCGATCGAGAACGCGCGCTCGCGCCCATCGCCGAGCAGCACGTGCAGATACTGCCCGGGCAAGCGGCGCATGCGATCGCCGCCCATATCGGCCAGGGTCAGCTGGATCACATCGTCGCTGAGCTGCGCCTTGCTGACCACCTCCATCGTGAACAGGCGCCGCTGGATATCCGCGCCGGAGGCCACTTCGCCGACCGCAATGACCAAATCAGTGGTGGGACGGATCTGGCACAACAGCACTTGTTGTCGACGTTCGACGGCGCTCGATGCGGCGGTCGGTGGCCCGCGCAGATACACGCATTCACCAGAAATGAGGGTTGCCTTGCAGCTGCCGCAGACGCCGCCCGGACACGCGTACGGAAATGCGAGGCCGGCGCGGAGAGCGGCCTGCAGGACGGTTTCGCCGGCTTCGACGGTGAAGTGCAGGCCGCTGGCCTGAAGGGTCACGGTATGGGACACCGACGGATTCTGACCGAAGCGCGTGAATTTCCAAAACGCCCGTCTGCGTCCGCGAACACGTCAGCCTTCCCGCCACGGCCCGGAGTCGGTCTAATGCGCGCTCTGTCCGTGCGGAAATCGCCATGAGCCTCTGGAAAAGTTCGACCGACCTCGACCGCATCAACAACTGGAACCGCAACACGCTGGTCGAGCATCTCGGCATGCGTGTGACCGAGATCGGCGACGATTTCGTGCGTGGCACGATGCCGGTGGATGCGCGCACGCAGCAGCCGTTCGGGCTGCTGCATGGCGGCGCCTCGGTCGCGCTGGCCGAGACGCTCGGCAGTCTCGCCGGCAACTTGTGCATCGATCCGCAAGGTGAAATGGCGGTCGGTCTCGACATCAATGCCAACCACGTGCGCGGCATCACCAGCGGCGTCGTCACCGGCACGGCCAGGCCGCTGCACCTCGGCCGCACCACCCAGGTGTGGGAAATCCGCATAGAGGACGAGCGTGCACGGCTGATCTGCATTTCGCGGCTGACGCTGGCGGTGGTGCCGCGGCAGTCGCCGAAGGCCGTTTGAGTGGCGGTCAACGCAACGCCTTATGCGGGGCTTTCGCCGGACGTCGTGCTCGACGCCGTCGAAGAAGCCGGTTTCGAGACCGATGGTCGATTGCTCGAACTGGCAAGCTACGAAAACCGTGTCTACCAGGTCGGTCTGGAGGACAGCACACCGCTCGTCGCCAAGTTCTATCGCCCCGGCCGCTGGAGCGACGCGGCCATTGCCGAAGAGCACGCCTTCGCGCTCGAACTGGCTGCCGCGGAACTGCCCGTCATCGCACCGCTGCTCGTCGACGACATCACGCTGTTGTCGCACGCCGGTTTCCGCTACGCGCTGTACCCGCGTCGCGGCGGCCGCGCGCCGGAACTGGAATCGGCCGACCACCTGGCCTGGATGGGACGCCTGCTCGCGCGCATGCATGGCGTCGGCGCGCGTACCCGCTTCGCCTCGCGCGGCACCATCGACACCAACACGTTCATTCGCGAGGCCGCGCGCGCCGTGCTCGCCTCCGGCCTGCTGCCCGAGCGTCTTTTCGACACATACCGTGCGCGCAGCAGCGCGATCGCAACGACAATCGACGCGCGCATCGCAGCGCTCGAACCGCTCACCCGCATCCGCCTGCACGGCGACTGCCACGCCGGCAACGTGCTGTGGACCGATTCCGGTCCGCACTTCGTCGACCTTGATGACGCCCGCATGGGTCCGGCGGTGCAGGACCTGTGGATGCTGGCGCCTTCGGAACGCGCGCTCGATGCGCTGCTCGAAGGCTACGGCGAGTTCCGCGACTTCGATCCGCGCGAACTCCGCCTGATCGAACCGCTGCGCATCATGCGCCAGGTGCACTGGGCCGGCTGGGTTGCAGCGCGCTGGCACGATCCGGCGTTTCCGCGCGCCTTCGCCTACGTCGGGGAAGCACGCTGGTGGGAGCAGCATTTGAATGATCTGGCCGAAGCCGAGTCGCAGCTGCAGGATGACTGATAGCAGAAGCGGAGCCTGAAACACGAAGGATACGAAAAGCACGAAGGAGAAAGCCGGCAGGCGGAAACAGGTCGCTCAATCTCCTCTTGCCTTGCTGTCTTTCGTCTCTTTCGTGTTTCAATCTTTCGTCCCAGCGAGCCCATTATTGCCACACCCGCGCAGGCCAATGACGCGCCGCGTCAAACTTCCGCTAACATGGCGGCTTCGATGAACACCTCTGCCGAATCCCCCGCGCCGTCCACGTCCGGCGGTGCTCTGCGCCTGCTGCGCTACGCGATCCGCACACCGCTGCTGCTGCTGCACGTGCTAATCAGCGCCCCGCTCGGAGTGCTCGTGCTGAATCCGCTGGCCGCGCGCATTCCTGTCGGCACCACTTCGCTCGAAAAATTCATGATCCGCTGGTGGTCCGGCGTGCTGGTGCGCATCTTCGGCTTTCGCATCCGTCGCTTCGGCGAGCCATTGCCGGGTGCGGTGCTGTATGTCGCCAACCACATTTCCTGGCTCGACATCGAGCTGATGCACAGCCAACGTCCGGTCAGCTTCGTCGCCAAGAGCGAGATTGCCGGATGGCCCTTCGTCGGCTGGTTGTCCGGGCGTGCCGGCACGATCTTCCACCGCCGCGGCAGCACCGATTCGCTCGCCACGGTGATGGCGACGGTGGTCGAGCGACTGCGCGCCGGCGAGCCGGTCGGCGTGTTCCCGGAAGGCGGCAGCGGTCACGGTGATCGCGTCGGCACCTTCCATGCGCGCATCTTTCAGACCGCGCTCGACGCGAATGTGCCGGTGCAACCGGTCGCGCTACGCTACGGCCGCAATGGCACGCAGGACCCGCACGTGCCGTTCGGCGTCAAGGAAAGTTTCTTCGCGAACTTCCTGCGCATCCTCGGCGGACCGCCGATGGACGCCGAGATTCACTTTCTCGAGCCGGTGCCGGCAACGCCCGACGCGCGCAGGCGCATGGCCGAGGAAAGCCGTGCACGCATCGCCGGCCTGCTCCGCTATGGTGACTGAGGCGGCCGTGCGCGCGGCCGATTTCAATCCACCGCGCTGGCTGCGCAGTGCGCATGTGCAGTCGATGCTGGCCTCGAGCGGGCTGCGGCGCTGGATATCGCGGCATCACCGCACTGCAGTCGAACGCGACTCGATCGAGCATCTGCTCGACTGCGGCGACGGCGTACGCCTGCAGGGATTTCTTACGCGGCAGACCGCGCAACCCGCGGCGCGCGGTCTGGTCATCCTGCTGCACGGCTGGGAAGGCAGCGCGAATTCGGCGTATGTCGTCAACACCGGCGCGCGCCTGCTGCGCGAAGGCTTCGACCTGTTCCGCCTCAACCTGCGCGACCACGGCAACACGCTGCACCTCAATCGCGAGCTGTTCCATTCCTGCCGCATCGACGAGGTCGTCGGCGCGGTCGCGGCGATCCAGCGTGAGTTCCAACCGCGCGCGCTGGCCATCTCGGGCTTCTCGCTCGGCGGCAACTTCGCCTTGCGCGTCGCGCTGCGCGCACCGCAGGCAGGTATCGCACTCGACTACGCGCTGGCGGTCTGTCCGGTCGTCAGCCCGGCCAGCGGCTTGTTCGGCATCGAGAACGGGCCGTGGTTCTATGAGCGTTATTTTTTATACAAGTGGAGAAGGTCGCTGCGCCGCAAGCGCGAACTCTTCCCCGACCTCGACTGGTTCTCGCCGCAGGACATGTCCGGCAACCTGCGCGAACTGACGCGAGCACTGGTATTGCGCCATACCGACTTCGGTTCGCTCGAGAATTATCTGGACGGCTATTCAATCGCCGGCGACATCCTGACCACACTGCGCGTGCCGGCGACGATCCTGACGGCAGCCGACGATCCGATCATTCCGGTCGAGGACTTCCGCAAGCTCAAGCTACCGCCGCAGGTGGAACTCGAGATCGCCGCGCACGGCGGCCACTGCGGCTTCATCGGCGACCTGTCGCTGCGCAGTTTCACCGAGGACTATATTGCGGAGCGGATGCTGACGCATCTACGCGACGGCCTCAGCGAGACACAGCCAGATGGCCGCACGGCGGCGATGGCTTAGCGCGCTGCCAGGCCTGAGTCAGCCCTTCTGACGTCATTGCTGCGCAAGCCGGAATGACATCACGCGATCACATCGGCCGGAGCACTTGCGAGGCGTCGACGCAATCAGCCATCCGTCGCCGCGTGGCACCCCCCTCAGCGCACTCAAGGTACGTCATTCCGGCGCATGCGGAAGAGCCTTGCCATGGCGAATGCCGGCCATCCATTGCGTTTCTGGGCGGCGCTGAAAAGTGAATGCCCGCGTCCGCGGGAATGACGGGGTGCCGTCCTGGTTCGAGGCCTCCCGACTCAATCCGCCGGCACCGTTCTTCCACGCGCCCATTCGCGCAACGCGGCAACGCGTTCGGCCATCAGCACCGACAGCGGCCGCGTGCTGCGCACTTCTGCAAGCAGCTGCTCCTGCGTCGGCGCTGATTTCCCGCCTGCCGCATACAGCGCGGCGACGACGATCTGCTCGATCTCGGCGCCGGAATAGCCGTCCGTGGCGGCAGCGAGTGCGGCGAGGTCGTAGTCATCCGCGCGCAGATCGCGGCGCACCAGATGCAAGCTGAAAATCTCCGCGCGCGTCGATGCGTCCGGCAGGTCGACGAAAAATACTTCATCGAAACGACCCTTGCGCAGCAGCTCGGCAGGCAAGGCCTGCACGTCGTTGGCGGTCGCGACCAGAAACACCGGCGCCTTGCGCTCGGCCATCCAGGTCAACAGATAGCCGAGCACGCGGCGCGAGACGCCGTCGTCGGCGCTGTCGGTCGCCAGCGCCTTCTCGATCTCGTCGATCCACAGCACGCAGGGCGCCAGCAGCTCGGCATTCCTCAGCGCCTCACGCAGGTTGCGCTCGGTCTCGCCGTGGTACTTGTTGTAGAGCGTGCCGATGTCCAGACGCAGCAGCGGCACCGCGAAGCCGCCGGCCGTCGCTTTCGCCGCGAGGCTCTTGCCGCAGCCCTGCGCGCCGAGCAGAAGCACGCCCTTCGGCGGATCGAGCCGGGCGGCGAGCTTGTCGCCGAGGAACGCGGGCTTGCGCTGAGCGATCCACTGGCGCAAGCGGGCAAGCCCGGCGACGTTGGCGAACTGCGCGGTGTCGTATTCGAAATGCAGCAGCCCGGCGCGATCGAGCAGCGCGTACTTCGCCCGCGCGAGTTCCGGCAGGTCGGCTGCGGTCAGCGCGCCATCGTCGTAGATGAGCTTGCGCACGATGCGGCGCGCGTCGTCGAGATTCAGGCCCTTGAGGTTGCGCACGACCGCGCGCGCCGCGTCGGCATCGACGACGACGCGGCGACCGTCGTTCTCGCGTGAATAATTGAAGGCCTCTTCGCGCACCAGCGCCGCGATCGCGTCCGCGTCGGGCAGCGCGAACTCGAAGCGGGTCGCCGCCGCGTCGAGTTCGGGCGGCAGTTCATAGCCTGCGCCGACCAGCACCAGGGTGTGCTCGGCGCAATCTTGCCGCTGCACGATTTCGCGCAGCAGGCGCAACGTCATCGGATAGCGCAAATACGGCTGGAAATCCAGCAGCAGGTAAACTCCAGGGGCGCGCTGCTGCTTGATCGCCTGCAGCATCAGGCTCGCATCCGGCGGTGTCTCGCGCTCTTCCTCGGGATCGAAGTCGAGGCGCTTCAGACCATCGGTGATGCTCCAGCGATAGAGCGGTCGCAGCGACTGTGCAATCGCGTGGCGGAAGCCGTCGATCACCCGCGTTTCGGCGGCGGAATCGACCAGCAGCAGCGGTGTGCGTGCGCGCAGCAGGGTGACGAGATCCTGGTGAGTGGGCACAGCGGTCGGCGGTCGATGTCGGCAGGGAGGACAGCGCAATTCGCGCTGCGCGCAAGCCTAGCATGCCCGCATCAGGCATAATTCCGCGGCTCCGTGCGGCGGCTTTTGCTGCCGCGTCCCGTGTTCAATCCCACCGCAAACGCAGTCCAATCCATGCTCAAGGAATCTATCGACCTGCATCGCCAGGGCCGTCTCGACGAGGCCGAGCAGGGTTATCGCGCATGTCTTGGCGACCACCCGGACGATGTCGACGCATTGCACATGCTCGGGTTGCTGTGCCATCAGCGCGGCGACGATGAGGAAGGCATGCGATTACTCGCACGTGCACACGAACTTGCGCCCGCGGACGCTTCCATCGAAGCGACTCTGGCAGGTGTGCACTTTCGCCACGGCGACTACGCTGCAGCCAAGCGCGGCTATCAGCGAGCACTGGCGCTGAATCCGAACATCGGCGGCGTGCATTCGGGACTCGGGCAGATCGCGATGATGCAGCGCGAACTCGAATCGGCCGAGCAGCATTTCCGCACTGCGCTGCGCGCCGGCGACGATGCATTGGCGCTAGCCGGTCTCGGTGCGCTGACGCTGGAACGTGGTGAGACCGATGCGGCGCTGGGTTACCTGACACGTGCAGCCGCGCTCGCACCCGAGGATGCGATGGTGCACACGTTGCTCGGGCAGGCGTTCGCGCAACGCGGCACGCTGGCGTTCGCCGAACAGGCTTTCGCGAATGCGCTGCGGCTGCAACCCAATCTGCATCAAGTGCGCCGCATGCTGGCCGAGGTGCTGGTCAAGGCCGAGCGCGCTGGGGAAGCGGAAGCACACTATCGCGCGCTGGTCGTCGTACCCGGATTCGCTTTCCCGGCGCACGCGGGACTCGGCGACACCGCCATGGCACTCGGCCGCCTGGAAGACGCCGCGACACACTATCGGGCGGCGCTCGCCATCGATCCGCGACAACCTCTGGTGGTGCGCTCACTCGCATGGGCATTGGCGCAGCTGAATCGCAACGACGAATCGATCGCCGCCTACGACGACTATCTCGCAGGCGCTCCGCTGGATCGTCCTGTGAGCGCAGCGCGCGCTGATCTGCAACTCAAGCTCGGCCATCTGCAGGAAGCCGCGATCGGCTGGCGCGCGATCAGCGACGCGGATCCGGCCGACCTGCAGGCGCACGCCCGGCTGGCTTCGATCGAGGAATCTTTCGGGCACTGGGATGTTGCGGACGCAGAGGCAGCGCTGGTCCTGCGCGCCGAACCCGACAACGTCGACATGCTGTTCGTGCACACGCGCAGCCGGTTGCGCGGCGGCGACGAGGCGGCCGCGCTGGAAGCGCTCGAGCGCCTGCGCCGGCAAGCCCTGAGCGACGCGCAAGCGCGTCTGCGCTGGAACTATCTCGGGCATTTACACGACCGCACCGGCGAGATGGCGGCGGCGGTACGCTGCTTCAGCGAGGCGCAGCGCGATTTGCCGTCTTCGCTGCCAGCGCTGGACGATCCGCAGCGCGGGGCCGTTGCCGCCTCGCCCGTCACTACCGACGACATCGTGAATGCACCTGTGCTGTTGCTCGGAACGCCCGGCAGCGGTGTCGAATTCGTTGCGGCGCTGTTGGCGCAGCAGCCGCAGTTGCGGGTATTGCGCGATCACTTTGGTGCCGTCACGCGCGCCGACGATTTCGACCGCACGCGCTTCGGCGTCCCCGGCACATCCTTGAGCGACAGCGAGCGCGACGCACTGCGCGACCACTATCTGGCACCCTTGCGCACGGCCGGGGCAACCACCGAACCGATCTTGGTCGACTGGCTGCCGCAATGGGATGCGCGCCTGCTCGTCTGGATTCAGAACGCCATGCCGGGCACGCGCCTGGTGATCGTCGAGCGCGATCCGCGCGATACCTTGTTGAACTGGCTGGCGTTCGGCTGGGCGCAGAATTTTCCGTGTCCGGATCCTGCGGTCGCTGCTGTCTGGCTGCAGCGCGCACGCCGGCACCTGCACCTCAGCGCTGAGTTTGATGCGTCGCGCCGTATCGTCATCGCCGCCGATGCGCTGCTCGAGAACGCGGACACGGCAGGCGCAGAACTCTCTCATTTCCTCGGTGTCGATACCTTGTCGACCGACGCGGCGCCGGGCGCTGCGATGCGCGGCCCCGGGGGCCTGCCGACGCGCTTCGCCAGCGGCCACTGGCGGCGCTATGACGAGGCGCTTGCAGGTCCGTTCCGACAACTCCTTCAATGAGGCCGCTCATGCGCACCCTCGCTTTTTCCGGCTTGCTTTGCCTCGTCTCGGTCAGTGCCTGCGCCAAACCGCCGCAAGCCCTGACCTTGCCTGCCGGCTTCCAGATCGCAAGCTATGCCGAGCACCTGCCGGATGCACGTGAACTTGCGCTCGGCGCGAAGGGCACCGTCTTCGTCGGATCAACCGACGCCGGCAAGGTGTATGCATTGACGGACGCCGACGCGGACGGCCGCGCCGAGAAAATTCGCGTGGTCGCTTCAGGACTCAAGCTGCCGTCCGGCATCGCCTTCCACGATGGCGATCTATACATCGGCGCGATCAGCCGCATTTACGTATTGCATGACATCGAGAATCATCTGGACGACCCGCCGAAGCCCGAACTGGTCACCGACAAGCTGCCGACCGATACCCACCACGGCTGGAAGTTTCTCGCGTTCGGGCCGGATGGCCGTCTGTACGTGCCGGTCGGCGCGCCCTGCAATGTCTGCGCGCCGGATCAGAATCACGCCAAGCTGCTGAGCATGAAGCCGGATGGGTCCGACTGGCGCGATGAGGCCAGCGGCATCCGCAACACGGTCGGTTTCGATTGGCAGCCGGGCTCACGGCAACTCTGGTTCACCGACAACGGTCGCGACATGCTCGGCGATGATTTGCCGTCGGACGAACTCAACCGCATCAGCAAGCGCGGCGAGAATTTCGGCTTCCCCTTTTGCCATCAGGGCGATACGCCGGACCCGGATTTCGCCAAGGACCGCTCCTGCAAGGATGCAACGCCGCCGCTCGTCAAGCTCGGCGCGCACGTCGCGTCAGTCGGCATGCGCTTCTACACCGGCACGATGTTTCCGGCGGAATATCGAGGTGCGGCGATCATCGCCGAGCATGGCTCGTGGAACCGCACCAAGAAATCCGGCTATCGCGTGATGACGGTCGAGCTGGACGGCGCCACCGTCAAGAATGAGCGGCCGCTGGTCGACGGCTTTCAGCAGAACGAGAAAGCATCCGGCCGACCGGTCGATGTGCTGGTGATGCCGGATGGCGCGCTGCTGCTGTCAGATGATCTTGCGGGTGAGGTTTATCGCATCAGTTACGTTTCACCCAAAGGGAAATGAACGCCATGCAGCTACGCAGCGACGATTTTCGCGACATGCAGCCGATTCCGGACGAGTTCGCCTTCGGCAAACCCGGCGCGGGCAGCGAGCCGGTCACCCTGTCGGCGAACAGGAATCCGCACTTTGCCTGGTCGGGCGCGCCGGAACAGACGCGTTCGTTCGTACTCCTGTGCGTCGATCCCGACGTACCGAGCGTTGGCGACGACGTCAACAAGGTCGGCCATCGCGTAGCCGCCTCGCTGCCGCGTGTGGAGTTCGTGCATTGGCTGCTGGTGGATGTTCCACGCGAGTGCCATGAACTGGCCAAGGCCAGTTGCAGCGACGGCGTCGTCGCACACGGCAAGTCGACGCCGCCGGGGCCGCCTGGATCCAGCCAGGGTCTCAACGACTACACCGGCTGGTTCGCCAGCGATGCCGCCATGGCCGGCGACTATTGCGGCTACGACGGACCCTGCCCGCCGTGGAACGACGAGCGCATGCATCACTACCACTTTCGCGTCTACGCGCTCGATATCGCATCGCTGGGCTTGTCCGGGCGCTTCACGATCGCCGACGTGCGCGCAGCAATGCGCTCGCACGTGCTCGCGGAGGCAGCCCTGACCGGCACCTACACCCTCAATCCAGCCTTGCGACGCTGACCAAACCGCTGACAAGGTCCGACGAGTACATCCATGAACGAACAATCCAACGGCGCGGCGATTGATCTAGCTGCACGTGGTCGCGCCGCCTTTGAGCTGGCACAGCAGGGGCGCGCGCTCGAAGCGGAGCGCGCCTACGCAGAACTGCTACGCGATGCGCCGAACCATATCGATGCGCTGAATTTCCTGGCGATCAGCGCTCACCGTCGCGGCGACCGCGCCGAAGCTTTGCGCTTTCTGGAGCAAGCACGCAGCGCGGATGGAAGGGATCTGGCGACACGCACCAACCTCGGCGTGCTGCATCGTGAACAGGGGCGGCTCGAAGAGGCGTTCGAAGCGCTTTCACTGTGTACGGAAATGCCGTTGGCGGAGTCCTTCGTGCCCCGCCTGCGCCTCGCCGAGATCCTGCAATCGCTCGGCCGTCATCAGCAGGCATTGCCGACGTACTTCGGCGCGATCTGGGCGGCGCAGGGTCGCGGGCAGTGGCTCGACAACGCGACGACCCCGCCGGAACTGCGCGCACTCGTTCTGCACGCGATACGCTACATCGAGCAAGGTCGGCGCGCACTTTTCTTTTCGATGCTGAGTCCGCTGCGCGACCGTTACGGTGGCAGTGCGCTGGCACGCGTCGAGAAATCTCTCGCACTCTATCTGGGCGACCTTACGGCCCACTATCCGGAACCGAAGCAACGTCCCAAGTTTCTGTATTTTCCGGATCTGCCGGCGCCGCGCTTCTTCGAACGCGAGCTGTTCCCGTGGTACGCCGAACTCGAGGCACAGACCGACGCGATCCGCGCGGAAATGCTCGCCGCGCTCGGCCAGGACAGCGGCTTCGAGCCCTTTCTCGGTCATTTCGACGATCACCGCGCGCTGCAGGATCATCTGCGCGGCGAGCGCGGCACGCCCGCCTGGAACGCCCTGTTCTTCCAGCGCCACGGCGTTCGCAATGAAGAAAACGCGCGCCGCTGTCCACGCACCGCGGCTGCGCTCGATGCGGCTCCGCTCTGCCGCATTCGCGATCATTCGCCGGAAGCCTGCTTTTCCGTACTCACACCCGGCTCGCATATCCTGCCGCATCACGGCGTGACCAATACGCGCGTGGTGACCCACCTGCCACTGGTCGTTCCGGACGACTGCGCCCTGGTCGTCGGCGGCGAACTGCGGCGCTGGCAGGAAGGGACGTGCTTCAGCTTCGACGACACTTACGAGCACGAAGCATGGAACCGCAGCGCAGACACGCGCGTGGTGATGTTGCTGGACGCCTGGAATCCCTATCTCACGGACGTCGAGCGATTGGCGTTGACGGATCTGATCGGCGCAATCGGGGATTTCAATCGCGCCGCCGGGCTGTAGGCTTCAAACACCGGCCGGCAACGCCACCAGCAGGGCGATGCCGAGCACGATGCGGTAGATCGCGAACGGCGTGAATCGGTGCGTGCGGATATAGCCGAGCAGCCACTTCACCGCAACGAAGGCGGTCACCAACGAGACCGCGAACGCGAGCGCGAGCGAGCCCCAGTCCTCGTGCAAGGCGCCGCCGCTCTTCAACGACTTCAGCAGTTCATAACCGCTGGCGGCGAACATCGTCGGTATGCCGACCAGAAATGCGAACTCGGTTGCCGCCGCGCGGTTGCTGGTGCCGGCCAGCAAGGCGACGAAGATCGTCGCGGCCGAGCGCGAGGTGCCGGGAAACACGGCCGCGACGACTTGCGCAAGCCCGACCAGCACCGCGACACGCCAGGTGATCGCGCTGCTTTCGGGTTGTTTCGCTGCGAGCCATTCCGCGAGCAGCATCCAGATGCCACCGATCAGCAGGGCCCAGGCCACCGGCGCGATCGACTCCGGCAACTTGAAGCCGAATTTCGTCGCGATGAAGCCGAGCACCGCGGTGATCAGGAAGGCGACAGTCAGCTTCAGCGCATAGTTGCGGTTCGCCGGCGTGTGTAAACCGGTCAGCAATTGCCATAGCCGCTCGCGATAGATCAGCACGACAGCGAGGATGGCGCCCGCCTGGATCACGATATTGAATACATCCGAACGCCGGCCGAGCCAGTGCTCGACGATCAACAGATGACCGGTGCTCGAGATCGGCAGAAACTCGGTGATGCCTTCGACGAGGCCGAGCAGGATCGGGTTGATGAAGTCGCTCACGAGTCGGCCTATCGGTAAGGGGAGTTGGCTAGGATCACCGCCGCGGCAAGCATCGTCGGACAGCCGCTGGCACGCAACACCGTTTCGCTGTCATAAGAGACGCGCCAGCTTGGTGCAACATAGCTGTGGAATTGCACAATTGTCGTGCACTTGATATTGATAGTATTTGCTTAACTTGCTGAAAATGTTATTTATTTCTGCAATGTCTCCGTTGGCATAACCATTGCTGCATCTGCAGCACCCATTTGTTGAGGTCATCCATGTCCGCCCAGAACGTCTTCAAGCTGATCAAGGAAAACGAAGTCGAATTCATCGATCTTCGCTTTGCCGACCTGCTCGGCAAGCAGCATCACGTGACTTTCCCCGCGCATTCGGTCGACGACTCGCTATTCGAGGACGGCAAGATGTTTGATGGCTCCTCCATCGCCGGCTGGAAGGGTATCAACGAGTCGGACATGGTGCTGCTGCCGGATCCGGACAGCGCGGTCATCGACCCGTTCATGGCCGATAAGACCCTGCTGCTGCAGTGCGACGTGCTCGAGCCCAGTACGATGCAGGCCTATTCGCGCGATCCACGCTCGGTCGCCAAGCGCGCCGAGGCGTATCTCAAGTCGACCGGCATCGCCGACACGGCATTCTTCGGTCCGGAACCCGAGTTCTTCATCTTCGACTCGGTACGCTTCAAGAACGAGATGGGACATGTCTCCTACGAAATCGAATCGGAGGAAGCGGCGTGGTCGTCCGGCAATACGTTCGAAGCCGGCAACTCGGGACATCGTCCCGGCGTCAAGGGCGGTTACTTCCCGGTGCCGCCGGTCGACTCGTTCCAGGACCTGCGCAGCGAGATGTGCAAGGTGCTCGAACAGGTCGGCATGATCGTCGAAGTGCACCACCACGAGGTCGCGACAGCCGGCCAGTGCGAGATCGGCACGAAGTTCAACACCCTGGTCAAGAAGGCAGACGAACTGATCACGATGAAGTACGTGATCAAGAACGTCGCGCACCAGAACGGCAAGACCGTGACCTTCATGCCCAAGCCGATCGTCGGCGACAACGGCTCGGGCATGCACGTGCACCAGTCGCTGGCGAAGAATGGCCAGAACCTGTTCGCTGGCGATCTGTATGGCGGCCTCTCGCAAACCGCGCTGTACTACATCGGCGGCGTCTTCAAACACGCTCGCGCAATCAATGCGTTCGCGAACTCGACGACGAACAGCTACAAGCGTCTGGTGCCGGGCTTCGAAGCGCCGGTGATGCTGGCCTACTCGGCACGCAATCGTTCGGCGAGCTGCCGCATTCCGTTCGTGCACAGCCCGAAGGCGCGCCGTATCGAGGTGCGTTTTCCTGATCCGGTCAACAGCGGCTACCTGACGTTCACGGCGCTGATGATGGCCGGCCTCGACGGCATCCTCAACAAGATCGATCCGGGCGCGCCGGCCGACAAGGACCTGTACGACCTGCCGCCGGAAGAGGAGAAGAACATCCCGACGGTCTGTCATTCGCTCGATCAGGCGCTCGAAGCGCTGGACAAGGATCGCGCCTTCCTGAAGGCCGGCGGCGTGTTCAGTGACGACCTCATCGATGGCTACATCGATCTCAAGCTGCAGGAAGTCACACGCTTTCGTGCAGCGACGCATCCGCTCGAGTACCAGATGTACTACGCAATCTGATCGGCTTTCGCCCGCTCTTTTCCGGTTCGCCGGGAAAGAGCGGGCCGCGGCAAACAAAAACATGTGCAGGACCGAATACTGGAGATGCGCTGCGTTCGCTTATGCAATTAATGCATTAGCGGATTGATAGCGGCGGCGCGAGGCTCGCAGGGGTCGCAGACCTACGGGAGGTTGAGGACATCGAACGCTAGGCATCGCGCATGGGGGCGCGATGGATGGGAGGGGCGCCTGTTGTGGGCGTCGGACCGCGGGACGCGGCGATCGAGAGGCGATACAGCCTCGCGTGCCTGGAGCTATCGCGCAAGGAGCATCGATCCGCGCCGGATGCAACACCGGCGCGACGAGTCCCATCCGATCAGGAGAGCCCGCATGACTGTCCCATCACGCCTCATCGTCATCGTTTCCATGCTGTTCGGCGCGCCTGCGCAAGCTGAGGATGCCGCACCGAGCGGACCTGCGTTGACCGGCAACATCAGCGGCGTCAGCGACTATCGCTTCCGCGGCATTTCGCAGACCGACCAGGAACCCGCCCTGCAGGGCGGAGTCGAGTACGGCAGCGCCGATAGCTGGTACGTCGGCGCCTGGGGCAGCAACGTCAGCTGGCTCTCGGACAATTCCGCGCTCGGCACCAACGTCTCCAACAGCCTCGAGGTCGACCTCTACGCAGGCTGGCGCGTTCCCCTCAACGCCGATTGGAAGCTCGACGTCGGGCTGTACACGTACTACTACCCAGGCAGCTATCCGCACGGATTCACGCGGCCGTATACGACCGAAGCCTACGTCGGCCTCAGCTACTCGATCGTCACGCTGAAGTACTCACACGCGTTCACCAACCTGTTCGGCTTCGCCGACTCCAAACACAGCGACTACCTCGACCTGTCGGCGAATTGGGAATTCGTGCCGACATGGGTCCTGAACGGCCATGTCGGCCACCAGCGCGTGAAGAATTTCGGCGATGCGAGCTACACCGACTGGAAGCTCGGCGTGACCAAGAATTTCGCGAACGGCATCTCGATCGCGCTCGGCTACTACGACACCAACGCTGAAGAAGCCATCTACACGAATGGCTACAACGATTTCCTCGGCCGCAGCACGGGCGTGCTCAGCGTGACCAAGGCGTTCTGATTTTTTCCGATACGGCAGGAGAACGTGCATGAAGCTGATCACCGCAATCATTCGACCGTTCAAGCTGGACGACGTCCGCGATGCCTTGTCGCAGGCCGGCGTCACCGGCATCACGGTCACCGAGGTCAAGGGCTACGGCCGCCAGAAGGGGCACACCGAGCTGTACCGCGGCGCCGAGTACGTCGTCGATTTCGTGCCGAAGATAAAACTCGAGACGGCGGTTCCCGATGCCCGCGTTGATGTGGTCATCGAGGCGATCAGCGAAGCCGCACGCACCGACAAGGTCGGCGACGGCAAGATCTTTGTGACGAACCTCGATCACACCGTGCGCATCCGCACCGGTGAGATCGGCGACGACGCGCTCTGAGGTCGCACGCAGCCGCCCGGCTGCGTGCGGAGGAGGCATGGATGCCGACTGGAAACCGCTCCAGGGACGGCTACTTGAACAGGAGAACTCCGCCCCATGAAAAGCAAACTGCCCGTCCTCGCCGCGCTCGCGGCGTGCTGCCTGGTCCCACTGCTTGCGTTCGCGCAGACCGCCGCCCAGGTACCCGCTTCGGTTCCGAACAAGGGCGACACCGCCTGGATGCTGACCTCGACCGCACTGGTGCTGCTGATGTCGGTGCCCGCACTCGCCCTGTTCTATGGCGGCCTGGTGCGCAGCAAGAACATGCTGTCGGTGCTGATGCAGGTGTTCGTCGTGTTCTCGCTGATCACGGTACTGTGGTGCGTCTACGGCTACAGCCTCGCGTTCACCGAAGGCAACCCGTTCTTCGGCGGCTTCAGCCGATTGTTCCTCGCGGGCACCGGCGATGCGTTCAAAGGCGAGTGGTCGCTCGGCGCGACATTCTCAAAGGCGACGCCGATGTACGAGATCGTCTTCGTGGTGTTCCAGGCCACATTTGCCGCGATCACCTGCTGCCTGATCCTCGGCTCGATCGTCGAACGCATCAAGTTCTCGGCCGTGCTGATCTTCATGGTGATCTGGTTCACCTTCA
>JBDTYM010000063.1:0-23026 GCA_040005635.1 Dokdonella sp.
TGCCGAGCCAGATGCTGTCCTCGCCGTTGCCGGTGATGCCGGCCATGCGCGAGGGGCTGTCACCGTCGGTGACGCCGGTGAATGCAGTCAGCTCGTTGTTGATGACCCTCCAGTGATCGCCGTGGATTTCCTGGCTGATCGGACCGTCGTAGCCGCCGCCTTCGACCTGCAAGTTCGCCACCACGATCCACTTGCCGGCGAGCGGATAGTTCTCGCCATTGAGGCCCGCCAGCGCACCACCGGGATCGTTGCTCGCGCTGCCATCGATGAAGGCGACCTCGCCCGGATACGCGGTCAGCGTGATCGGACCGGTGCCATCGGCACCCGTCGGCGACGTACCGGAACTGCGATCGGGCACGCCATCGACGCGGATCATGAAGCGCAGGAAATAATCCTCGAAACCCTGGTCGACATAGGTGCCCGCGCGAAGCACCAGGAAGTCGCCGGCACGCACCTGGCCCCACGCGCCGCCGCTGAAATCGCTGCCGGTCTGCACGCGGCGGAACAGCTTGGTGATGTCGCCGGCGACGGCGGTGCCGTCATCGCCGTCATTGGCGTCGACAAAAATGATTTTGCCCGGATTGATCGTGAAGGTATGGTCCGCATTCGACTCGACGCCGTCGACGACGACTTTGAGCGGCAGCGCAACGCCGGACTGCGGATGGCCGAGTGCGCCGATCTGCACGGTCAGTTGCTGGATATCCGAACGCCCGTTGGATGGGCCGAAGCGGCGGTAGTTGTCCACTTCGGTGCTGCCAATGAATACCTTGATGTGGGAGCCCGGCGCGCCGCTGCCGAAGTTCGTGCCGAACACCGACAGATAGCATCCCTTGTCGTTCTCACCGCCACTGTTCGGGCCTGAAACGATATCGGTGTACAACACGATGGGCGCCGGGCGCGCCTCGAAGCCATCACTGAAGATGCGATCGTCGGTACCCGCCGCAGCAAGCGCCGGAGACAGCGCAAGCCACCCCAGAACGAGCAGCAAAGGATGCGCGCTCACGCTGGACCGCTCGCGCCAGTTCGCAACTCCTGCCTCACCCGTGTTCGCGCGAACGCCATCACGCGCACTGGCTATTGCTGTTTCACCGTGGATGCCGGTCAGCTGCCGTCGAACCCGTTGGCGAAGATCGCATCGAAATTCGTCGGCGGCTGGTCGCTGCCCTGGAAGATGCCGAGCGGCGTATAGCCCGAATAGTTTTCGAACACGTAGTAGATGTTCGGGTTGCCCATGCGCCGGATCAGCGCTTCTGAAATGATCTGGCGATAATCGGTCGTCACGCCGACGTCGTTGCCCTCGAACAACTGGTCGTTGGCGAGGCCTGGATAGTTGCCGTAGACGATGCCGCCATTGACCGAACCGCCCATCACGGTGACGATGTTGCCGTAGCCGTGATCGGTCCCGCCGTCCGAGTTTTCGAGTACGCGACGGCCGAATTCGCTGACCACGACGACATTGACGTGCTGCATGAAGTTGCCGGCCGCATCGCTCGCCAGATCGGCATAGAACGCGCTGAGCCCGTCGGACAGGCTCTGCGCCTGATTGCCGAACCAGTCGTAGCTCTGCGTCGGATTGCCCTGGCCGACATGGGTATCCCAATTGCCGAGATCGATCGTCACTGCGCGCAATCCGAGATTGAGCTTGATCATCTGCGCGACATTGCGTAGCTGCGAGCCGAAGCCGCCGTTGTACTGCAGGTTGTAATTGGCGCCGCCGGCTGCCTGGTAGCCGTTCGGATGATTGTTCGGATCGTACGGATTGAAATCGATCGGTCGCAGCAGGGCGAGCGAACCCAGCGCATCGGCACCCGCGCGTTCGAGCTGCGTGCTCGAACCACTCCACAAATCGTTCATGCGCGAGACGCCGCCGACCAGGCCATGGCTGGCGTCGTCGTTCTGCCACGACCAGTGGAACGTATCGAGACGGAAGTCCGAGCCGCTGTTCATCGTGATCGCATCGGTGCTGCCGAGCAGGCTGCTCGCCGTGATGCTGCCGAGTGACGTGGCTGGAAGCGGCACGTTCGAGGGCAGCCCGCCACTGGCGAGGTGCCGCGTCAGCCAGCCGATGTTGCTGCCGGTGCCGCCGCCGAAGCCGAACTCGAGATTGGCTTGCGCCTCGAAATGGCTGCGCACGACCGGGTTCGGTTGCAGCTGGCCGGCGGCAACGACGAAGGCGGCATGGCCGGCGTTGAACAGGCTTTGCAGCCCCGTCGCACGCGGATGCAGCGTCCACGTCGAGTTGTCGAGCGCCAGCGCAGCGCCCGCTCCACTGTAAGGCACGCGCGTATTCGTGCGGTTGGTTTCGTAGTCGGCACGATACGGACTGTTCTGCCCAGGCGGCAGCAGGCTGAGGCCGTCCATCGCACCACGCAGGAAGATCACGACCAGGGTGTCGCTGGTTGCGCTGGCCGGCAACAACGGCGGTGGCGCGAAGTAGGCGTAGGCGCGGCTGCCGCTGCCGGCGGCGACGGCGCTGACGCAGCAGCCCTTGAGGAAATCGCGGCGATTGAAGCTTGTCATGGCGATCATCCTCTCAGCGGCGCAGGTTTTCGGGGGAGCACAGGATCAGGCCGATCGCCACGCGCAGGCGCGCGATCGTGTAGTGCTGGGACAGCGTATTGGCCGGATTCAAATGCCACACTCCGGTATGCTGCGGCACGCCGTTGTTGTCGGTCGAATCGGTGATCAAGTCGAGCGCATCGGTCGGCGCGGCTTCCTGGCGGAAGAAATCGACGGCGAGGCCGTGCGTCGGCTCCGGCCGGTAGCCGAGGATGCGATCGCACCAGTAGCCGATGACGTTCGCGGCCGAGCGATCCGCTGCGTTCGGAAAAGCCGTCAGCGTCTGCCCTTGTACGTCGAGCAGGAACGCGTAGGCATTGTTATAGCTCTCGGTCTGATGCATCTCCAGTAGTCGCGGCAGCAGGCGCATCGTCATGCCGAGGGCGCCGGTGCTCGACCAGGCGACCTGGTTGTCCGGATAGCCGTTCGGCGCTGGCCAATAGAACAAACGGTGCCCGGCGCTCTGCAGCCGACCCATGAATTCCTCGGTCGGCGTGTAGGTGCTCGTATTGTCCGGCACCGGCGTGAAATCGGCGCCGGTCGCGCGCAATGCACTGACGGCAGCGAGCGCCGGACGCTTCATCTTGGTGCCCCAGCTCGACTTGAACTCGTCCGACTGCAGGATCAGTTCGAGCACCTGGGTGATCTGGAATTGATTCGCAGGCACGCTCGGATCCCAGGCCGACTGGAACAAGTCGGCCGCGCTCTGCACCAGCGCCGCGCTCGCGTTGTCCCCGACGAAACGCCGGCACAACTTGCCGGCGACGAAATGCGCAGTGCCCGGGTGCTGCGCCAGCATGTTGAACAGCGTGATGCCGTCGCCCTGCGCGCCGCCGGCCGAGAAATTGCGATGCAGGACGCGCTTGACGCCGGCGTCGTGATACGCGTTGACGTACTCGAAGGTGCCGGGATTGGGATCGTCGCGCGTTTCATAGGTGCTCTGCGAGATTGTCCAGCCGGTCAATACGCGCGCGGCCTCATAGACATCATCGTCGACATATTGCAGGCGTTCGATCTTGCCATCCCAGGCGACGAAGGTCGGCAGCGCGGGGTCGTCGTCCGGATCGTCGACGATTCCGGCATAGTTTTCCGCGCCGAGCGTGTGCAGTTCGTGCAGCTCGCGCGAGTAGTTCTCATTCGGGTGGCCGGCATAGCTGGTGTACAAGTCCAGCATGTACATCATCGAAGCGGATTCGCAGACGGCCTGCAGCATCGTGCGAAAGTTGCCGAACGCGTTGGCGCGGATCGCATCGCGATCGAACGCGACGAACATCGGACCGCCGTCGTAGTCCCAGCCGAAGACGCTGAAATGGTCGTGCCAGAAATCGACCACGATCTCGAAGAGCTGACGCTGGCTGTAGGTCTGCCGGATGATCGTCATGCACTCGGCTTCCGAGATTGGCAGCATGCGATTGAAATAGTCCGTCGTATCGCTGTGGTGATCCGTCCACAGTTGCCCGGCTGTCTTGTTCAGCGTGACGAAATTCGCGCTCGCGACACGCGCGTCGCAGCCACTGTCGTCGATCGTGACCGGATTGAGCTGCTGGATGATCCACGCCTGCCAGCGCGCGTCATCGCTGCTACCGAGCGTGTTGAATACGTTGTACGCGTCATAGGAGAAGCCGAAGCTGCCGCGGCTGAGCCAACGGACGGCATCCGGCGGAAACGTGGCGGAATCCGGGCTCTGCGGGATGTCGGCGTCCTGCACGCCATTGCGGCCGGACCTGCGCATCGACAGCGACGGGTCGCTCGACACGCCGCCGACGCTGGCGAGCACGGCACTGAAAAGACGTCGACGCGAAGCGACGAACGCGGTGTTCGCGGTGGCTGCGGCCATGAATCACTCCCAAGTGCAAACTGCGCCTGGCGACATCCGCAGGAAACACAACGCTGCGATGCCGCCAGGCAAGGTAATTGATTTATCACGTCTTCTTCACATCGCTTTGTGACCGCTCCCCCGAAACAGCGCAGCGGTGCGGTTCAGACGATGAGCGGCTCCGGTTCCAGTTCCACCGCGAAGCGCTCGTGCACGCCGCTGCGCACGCGCTGCGCCAGCGCCCACAGCTGCGCGCCGCTGGCGTTGCCGTGATTGACCAGCACCAGCGCGTGTTGCGCCGAGATGCCGGCATCGCCTTCGCGCCAGCCCTTGTAGCCGCAGGCTTCGATCAGCCATGCAGCGGAAAGCTTGGCCCGTCCATCGGTCGTCGGCCAATACGGCAGCGTCGGGTAATCGGCGTGCAGCTGCTGCGCGCGGCTGGCGGCAACCTGCGGATTCTTGAAGAAGCTGCCGGCATTGCCGAGCAGCGCGGGGTTCGGCAGCTTGCGTGTGCGGATGCGCGCGATCGCCTCGGCAACCGTCGACGGACTCGGCACGCCGATGCCGAGCGCCGCGAGCTCCTCGCCGATGCCGGCATAGTCGAGGCGAAGTTCGCGTCGTCGCGGCAGTTCGAATTCGACCGCAGTGACGATATACCGATCACGCTGTTGCTTGACCACCGAATCGCGATAGCCGAACGCGCAATCGCTGTGGTCGAGTCGCACGAGCTGCGCCGCGCCGCGATCCCAGGCTTCGACGCTGACGATGAACTCGCCGACCTCGACCCCGTACGCGCCGATGTTCTGGATCGGTGCGGCGCCGACCGTGCCCGGAATCAGCACGAGATTTTCGAGGCCGGCGTAGCCATGACCGACCGACCAGCGCACGAAATCATTCCAGTTCTCGCCGGCTTCGACACGAACCGTCACCGAATCGCCGCGGTCCTCGACGAGGCGGATGCCGCGCGCGGCGATCGCCAGGACAACGCCAGGCCAGTCGCGCGTGAACAACACATTGCTGCCTTCGCCGAGCACAAGCAGCGGTTGCGTCTTCAGCATCGCATAGCCGAACAACTCGGCCAGCGCGGCCGGCTTGCGCACGTCGATCAGCAACTGTGCGCGTGCCGGTACTTGAAACGTATTGCGGCCTTGCAACGAAGCGCGCTCGACGATCGTGTAGCCGTCGCCTTCGGCAATCGCGGTATCGACTTTGTGGTTGCTCATTGAACAATCGCGCCGCGCAAGAGCCAATATTCCCTCTCCCGCGACAGCTCCATCGTGGGGGGGGAAGGCAGGGTGAAGGGGCGGGGTTGCATGGAGAGTGCAGCGGCGCAGCTTCCAGCAGCCGCCATGCCCTCACTCCTGCTCTCTCCAGCAATGCGCAACCCGTTGAGGAAGCAGAATGGACGCGAGGCGCTCCCTCTTTGCAGGCTTTCAGCGCGCACGCAGTGCCTCGACGCATTCGCCGATCAACGCCGGTCCGCGATAGATCATGCCGGTATAGAACTGCAGCAGGGTCGCGCCGGCGTCGAGCTTTGCCACCGCATCCGAGCCATTGACGATACCGCCAACGCCGATCAGCGGAATCTTCGTGCCGAGGCGTCGTCGCATGCCGCTCAACACCGCCGTCGATTTCGCGAACGCCGGCTTGCCTGAAAGCCCCCCGGTTTCTCCGGCCAGACGATGCCCGGCGACGGCCGTGCGATCGATCGTGGTATTCGTGCAGATCAAGCCGTCGATGCCCGTATCGAGCAAAACTTCGGCGATGGCGTCGAGTTCGGGCTCGCTCAGATCCGGCGCGATCTTCAGCAGCATCGGCTTGCGCACGGCATGCTGCGCGGAGAGGCGTTCCTGTGCGTCGCGCAAGGTGCCGATGAAGCGGCGCAGGGTTTCCTCTTCCTGCAGATCGCGCAGGCCCTGCGTGTTCGGGGAGGAAATATTGACGGTGATGTAACTCGCACGCGCGTAGACGCGCTCGAGGCAATGAAGATAGTCGTCGACCGCGCGCTCGTTTGGCGTGTCCTTGTTCTTGCCGATATTGATGCCGAGCACGCCGCCGTACTTCGCGCGTTCGACATTGCGCACCAAGGCATCGACGCCGCCGTTGTTGAAGCCGAGCCGGTTGATCACCGCTTCGTACTCGGGCAGACGGAACATGCGCGGTTTCGGATTGCCGGCCTGCGCGCGCGGCGTGGTGGTGCCGACTTCGATAAAGCCGAAGCCGAGCGCGGCGAGTGCATCGACATGGGCGCCATTCTTGTCGAGTCCGGCGGCGAGGCCGACAGGATTGTTGAAGCGCAGGCCGAACGCCGTGACCGGCAGCGGTTTCGATCGCGCCGCGAGCAGCGAATTCAAGCCGGTGCGGTACGCTGCTTCTATCGAGACGAGCCCAAGGTCGTGCGCACGTTCGGTATCGAGGCAGAACAGGAACGGGCGGGCGAGGGCATACATCGCTCAGTGCACCACGCCGAGGTACAGACGCGTGTCGTAGATGAGCGTGACATGACCGTCCACGGCAGCGCGCTCGAACAGCTCACGCAGGGCCGCATGCAGCGAAGCATAGGCGGAGTGACCGGGTTTCGGCGCGTACGAAGACGACAGCACGCGGCCGAGCAGGCCATCGAAGTCTAATCGCTGCGTGTTGCCGAACGCGGCACTCTCGATCACGCCATCGCTGAAAAACGCGTGCACCCTGTTCTCGTCTGCACGCCGACTCGAGTCAGCCTGCGCGTAACCTGGGCAGTGGGCGAGCAGGATTGCTTCATACTCGCGCATGAAGCCGGTGCTGCCTGCGCGCAGATTCCAGAACAAAGCGACGCGACCCGGCGGGCGCAGGATGCGCGCGAACTCGGTCCGCGTTGGCGCGGGGTCGAACCAGTGGAACGCGGTGCCGGCGGCGACGAGGTCGACGCTGGCATCGGGCAGCGTGGTCGATTCGGCACGGCCGTCCACGGCGTGGAATCCGTCGCGATGGCCGAGCATGCGTTCGGCAGCCGCGCGCATCGGTGCGTTCGGTTCGACGGCCTGCACGACGCAACCCGCGTCGAGAAACAGTGCGCTGGAGATGCCGGTGCCGGCACCGACATCGGCGACGACGCTGTGCACGGGTAGCGAGCCGCGCGAGCGCAGATGCGCGATCAAAGCAGCCGGATAGCCCGGGCGATGGCGAATGTAGTTGTCGACGCGATCGCTGAAACGCTCGACCGGGTCGCGCGCCGCGGACGACAGGTCCATTCCGCTCAATGGACCCAGTGCGCGAAGAACGCGAGGCCGCCGAGGAACACGAAGATCACGAAGATGCCCGCAATCACGATGATCAGGTGCGCCCAGCCGAGGATCAGTCCGACCAGCGCCATGCCATCGCCATCGATGGTGCCGGCCGGCGCGCGGCGGATTTCAGCGCGCGCGCTGTGCCCTAGAACCACGGCCAGGATGGCGCCGATGAAAGGCAGCACACACCAGGACAAGACGCCGAAGACAAGGCTGGCGACCGCGGTACCGCTGGTGCGAGGGTAGGTGCTCATGCGGCAATTCTACCCGGCCGCAGCGCAACGCGGCGACCCCCGCGCCTGCGCTCAGCATGCGGCGACCGATGGAGGCCGCTGGAAGCGCGCGACCGCACCGGCGGCCCTCCTGGCCCGGCGGCAACGCCGAAGGTGCCGGTTCATTGGCTGGACCCTGTGAGTGCAAAGAGGTCCACAAGGCGTCGAGGTCGCGACCGCTCATCGAATTGACCGTCCAATGCGGCATCGGCGGGCGCGTCGTCAGCGAACGCGTCGTTACGAGCGCGCGCAGCGCGTCAAAACTCGAACTTGATCCCCTGCGCCAGCGGCAATGCATCCGAGTAGTTGATCGTGTTCGTCTGCCGGCGCATGTAGACCTTCCACGCGTCCGAGCCGGATTCGCGACCGCCGCCGGTTTCCTTCTCGCCGCCGAACGCGCCGCCGATCTCGGCGCCGCTGGTGCCGATATTGACGTTGGCGATGCCACAGTCCGAACCGGCGGCGGATAGATACTGCTCGGCCGCCTTCAGGTTCTGCGTGAAGATCGCCGAGGAAAGACCCTGCGGCACTTCGTTCTGCTGCGCGATGGCGTCGTCGAGCGATTTGAACGACATCACGTAGAGGATCGGCGCGAAGGTTTCGGTTTGCACGACCTCATCGGAATTCTTCAGGCCGGTCACGATCGTCGGCAACACGAAGTTGCCGGGACGATCGCCGAGCGCTTCGCCGCCGGTCGCGATCGTGCCGCCGCTCGCCTTGGCCTTGGCAACTGCGCCGAGGTATTGATCGACGGCTGCCTTGCTGTTCAACGGGCCCATCAGCGTCCTTGCCTGGGTCGGATCGCCGATCTTCGTTTCGACCTGCTTGTAGGCCTTGACCAGGGTCGCGACCACGTCGTCATGGATGGCCTCGTGCACGAACAAGCGGCGTGTCGTCGTGCAGCGCTGGCCGGCGGTGCCGACGGCGCCGAACACGATCGCCGGAATCGCGAGTTTCAGTTCCGCGCTCTGGTCGACGATGATCGCGTTGTTGCCGCCGAGTTCGAGCAGCGAACGGCCCATGCGCTGGGCGACGCGCTCGCCGACCGCGCGGCCGACCTTGGTCGAACCGGTGAAGCTGATCAGCGGGATGCGCCGATCGTCGACGAAGGTCTGCGCGAGTTCGGTGCCGGCGTCGTTGAACAGGAAGAAGATATCCGGGAATCCACCGGCCTTGAGCGCCTCGTTGCAGATCTTCATCGACGCGATCGCCGACAGCGGCGTCTTCGGCGACGGCTTCCAGATCGTGATGTCGCCACAGATCGCCGCGAGGAAACTGTTCCAGGCCCACACCGCGACCGGGAAATTGAATGCGCTGATGACGCCGACCAGGCCGACCGGATGCCACTGCTCGTACATGCGGTGGCCAGGGCGCTCGGAGTGCATCGTGTAGCCGTACAGCATGCGCGACTGGCCGACCGCGAAGTCGGCGATGTCGATCATTTCCTGCACCTCGCCGTCGCCTTCCGGCTTGATCTTGCCCATTTCGAGCGCGACCAGCGAACCGAGCGCGTCCTTGTGCTTGCGCAGCGCATCGCCACACAGACGCACCGCCTCGCCGCGGCGCGGGGCCGGCGTCGTACGCCAGATCGCGAACGCGGCCTGCGCGCGCGCAACCAGGGTTTCGTAGTCGGAAGCGCTCGACGCATGCACGTCGGCGATGACTTCGTTGGTGCTCGGGTTGACCGACTGCACGAGGCCGGCATCGGTCGTCTTCGACCACTCGCCGTGGCCGAGGTAGGTACCGGAATTGGTCTGGCCTAGGCCGAGCGCCTTGAGAAGGGGGGCGGACATGCGTGCTCCGATTGAGAGATTGCGCCGGACGGCGCGAAACCATCGATTATAACAGGGCGCTATCAGCCGGTCGGGCCCGGAAACCGGTTGCCGCGCTTGCGGCGTCAGCCGAACTGGAAGGCCGACAGTGCTTTTCCGAACAAGTGGTCGTGATAGACGCGGCGGCCGCGATCCGCACCGGCGGCACCGGCGGCGACCATCAATGGCAGCAGATGCTCGGCGCGCGGATGCGCGGCGAGCGCGTGTGGCATCTGCTTCCAGGCGGCGAGCCGGGCGTCGCGCTCGCCCACTGGCATGGCTTCTACGGCTGCCGTCAGCGCGCCATCGAAGCGTTCCGCCGCGTCCATCGCGTCGCTGCCCGCCGAGAAGAACTCGCGCAGATTGTGATAGCTCATGCCGCTGCCGACGATCAGCACGCCTTCGTCGCGCAACGGGGCGAGCGCACGTCCGATCGCGAGGTGCGCGGCAGGATCGAGGCCGGCTTGCAGGGACAGCTGCACGATCGGCACATCGGCCTCGGGATAGACGAGCAGGAATGGCACGAACACGCCATGGTCGAGGCCACGCATGTCATCGGTGTCGGATTCGACGCCGGCACGGCCGAGCAGTTCACGCACGCGCGTGGCGAGCGTCGGTGATCCCGCTGCCGGATAGCGCAGGCGATAGGTGTGCTCCGGAAAGCCCTGATAGTCGAACAGCAACGACGGTGCTGTCGCCGTATTGACCGTCGGCCGTGCGGCTTCCCAGTGTGCAGAAATCACCAGAACGGCACGCGGGCGCCGGCCGATGGCGGCATCGATGCCACGCAGATAGGCGGCCAAGCCATCCCAAAGCTGCGGCGCCGACGGCGGCGGCTCCATGAAAAAACACGGGCCGCCGCCATGCGGGATGAACAGGGTCGGCAAGCGGTCGTCGGTCGTCGTCATGCGCGTGCTCGAAACAGCGTCTTGGGTTCGTCCAGATGGCGACGCGGACGCGCGCTTGCAAGACGCAACCGGCTCCTGCGACGCCCCACTTGAATTCCATCGGCGGGACGCGGAAGCTCTTCATCCCGCGAGCTTGGGGAGACACCGACATGATGCATCCAAGAGTGACCGTCGACGACCCGCTGGACGACGATCTCGATCTGTCCGAAGACGTACTCGAAAGCATCGAAGACGTGCCGGACGACGACTACGGCGATGAGACGCAGGATGACGAAGAGCGAGCTGCCGAACGAGGTCTGGAACAGGACGGCTTCATCGATCCGCGTGGAGAGGACGAGCGCGGCGACGATGTCGATACCGCTGACGACTGAGCGCGCTGTCGCCTGCCTCTCGTCTTGATGCAGCGGCCCCGCCGCTGCCAGCCTCAGCCAGCCGGCGCGTCACCGAGTTCGATCTTGCGCGCCTCGTCGAGCGCGATCGGCCCGCGCCATTGGCGCAATACGGCGGTCGCGAAGCGGATGTCCATGCCGCTGGCGGCATTGTAGACTTTCGGCAGGGCCGTCCATGGCAGGTGCGGATACGCGTGATGCACGCGGTGCAGGGTGAAGTTCAGCAGGTACAGGCGCAGCCAATTCGGCGCGTGCATGTTCAGCGCATAGTCGCGCCGCTCCAACGGCGTGCCGTGATGCGGGGCGTGGTCCAGCTGCGAGGCGATCAGCGCACGCGCGCCGAGCACCGCGACGATCCAGGGCCAGTGCGCCCCGTACAGGACCATCGAGCCGCCATAGAGCGCCAGCACGGCGATCGCATCGATGCGTATTTGACGCAATGAGGCAGCCGCGAGTACGTCGCGGTCGAGCATGCGCTGCATGCCAGCGGCGCCATCCGGCAGGTCCGGATTCTGTCCACTCAGATGTCGACGCAGGAACGCGGCTGGCAGCCAGCACGCGAACAGCATCGCGAGTTCGGCCACATACAAGCCGATCGTGATGCGCAGATAGTGGAAGACGTAGGCCTGCCAGCGCGGCTGTACGGCCGGGTCGTAAACCTCCTCGCGACCCCACGGTGTGCGGCTGTAGCGATGATGGCGCAGGTGCGCGAAACGCAGTGCGCGAAACGGCGCGCCGAAGGCGATCGCGAGCAGGCGCCCACCGGCGCGGTTGGCGACCGGCGAGGGGAAACAGCAGGCTGTGGATCGCTTCGTGCACCAGCGCCCACAGCATCGGGCTCAGCGCGGCAATCGCCGCCAGCGACGCTGCCTGCCAGATGACGGGCAACGCCAGCGCTGGTGCGATCAGCAGCGCGAACAGATGGGCGCCGAGCAAGCCGCTGGCAAGCGCGATGTTCGCGCGCACTGGCGGCGCGGCACGGGGAATGGGCGATGCGGTGGGTGTCGACGACATGTCTTGCAGGCAATTCCGGCAGATGCGCGCAGCGTACACGAACAGCCGTTTCGTTCGCGCGACCGGCCGGCCAGGATACGGTGCGAACGGACGCGGGCGGCGTGCCCGAGCCCGAGCCCGCGTGCGACCGACCGCCGATCCGCCACAAGCCGCCTTCCGCCCGCTTCCGAATGAGGCGAGGTGGAAAATGAGATAAAACAAATCGTCTCTTTTTTTGACACACTACTTGCCTGGCGGGAGAGAGTGCGAAACGATGGTTCCCGCTACTGGGGCGTGCCATGCAATGGCGATTGAGCAGTTCAGGGGAAGTCTCCCAGAATAGTCCGCCGGACCTGCGTTTCCGGCGCTTCGCCGTGTGGCTGTTCGGCGGCCTCGTCGCTACGCTGCTGTTGCTGGGTGCACAGATCCAGCTGACCTCCGCACGCTATGTTTCCGAGCTGCGTTCGATTGCGCATTCGCGCGACGTGCAGATGGCGGTCACCGATGCCGTAGCGGACGCACGCGCGACCGAGGCCGATCTGCGCGGGTTCCTGTTATCCGGCGACGCGGCCTATCTCGACGGCCACATCCTCGGACTGGATACCCTGCAGCGCAAACTGCGCGAGCTCGGCCGGCTGGTTGCCGACGACCCGCAGCAGAAAGCGAACGCGCAGACGCTTGCGGGACCCGTCGCGTCGATGCGCCAGGACGCCAGCGATTTGCGTCGTGTCTATGTCAGCGAGGGCGCCGATGCCGCAGGCAGTGCCTTCGCGCGATTGACACCGGACGCCATGAGCCACGCCTTCCAGCAGCAGGCCGAGGCGATGCTGGCCGACGAGGCGCGTCTGCTCGAAGCTCGGCGCGCCCTGGCGGCGGTGACGGCGTCCAACACCCGCTGGCTCGGCATGACAGCCGTCGGCATCTGCCTGTTCGAGCTGACGTTCGGATTCTGGTTCCTGCTGCGCGAGCAGCGCCGCCGCACGCTCGGTCAGGCGCTGCTGGAGCGTTCGAACGCGGAACTCGCGGCCACCCTGTCGACCTCGCGCCAGCTCGCCGATTCGATGCGCAACCTGTCTGAATTCGGCGAGATGCTGCAGGGCTGCCGCAACCTCGATGAAGCGATCGTCGGTGTACGCAGCACGCTGGTTCATCTGTTGCCGGGATGCGCCGGTACCCTCAACCTGATCAATCCATCGCAGAATCTGGTCGAAGCGATGACGAGCTGGGGCACGCACGCGATCGAAACGAGTCCGCTGTTCGCGCCGGACGATTGCTGGTCGCTGCGTCGTGGCCAGCCGTTTCCGCCGAACGACGCCGCCTGTTCGTTCATCTGCAAACATGTCGTACTGCCCGATCCGCTGCATCCGGATGCAGCGTATTTGTGCGTCCCGCTGGTTGCGAACGGTGAGATCTTCGGCGTTCTGCACCTGACCAGTCCGCACGACATCGGCGCCGAGACGCGCGGCGTCATGATCGCGGCGGCCGAGCAGATCTCGCTGACGCTGGCCAACCTGCGCCTGCAGGAGAGCCTGCGTACGCAGTCGCTACGCGACGCGCTGACCGGATTGTTCAACCGGCGCTATCTCGAGTCTTCGCTGGAACGCGAGGTGCTGCGCGCACAACGTCACGCGCTCACGTTCGCTGTGCTGATGATCGACATCGACGACTTCAAGCGCTTCAACGACGAACATGGCCACGATGCGGGCGATGCGCTGCTGTCGGAATTCGGCCGGCTGCTGCAGCGTTCGCTACGCACCGAGGACATCGTCTGCCGCTACGGCGGCGAGGAATTCATCGCGATCCTCACCGACGCCGATCCCGACATCGCGCGACAGCGTGCCGAAGCGATTCGCGCGGAAGTACAGCGCCTGGAGCTGCGCCACCGCAACGAAATTTGCGGGCGCATCACGGTATCGATCGGCATCGCGCTGTATCCGACCCACGGTACGCTGGCGGCCGACCTGCTGCACCGCGCCGACAAGGCGCTCTACGCGAGCAAGCGCGCCGGCAAGGATCGCGTGACGCTCGCCAGCCATACCGTGCTGCTGAGTCATCCCGCGGGGCGGGGCGAGCGCTGACGGTTGCGCCGCGTGACCCGCGGCGCGCTACTTCAACTGCACGTCCGGGAAGTAGTGGATGCGCATTTCGCGTCCACCGGCGGCAGATCCGAGATAGACGAAGTTCGGATTCGACCAGACCGGGCGCCGCAGCGTTTCGCCGAAGCGTGTGTTCTGCAGCTCCAGCAAGATGCCGATGCCGGGATAGTCGTTGGCCTTGGCGAATTCGCCAAGCAATGCGCAGGAGCGATTCAGCAGGGTTCTGATCAATTTCGTCGCGCGCCACGCACTGCCGACGAAGATGCGCCAGTAGTACACCGGTTGCCCGAGCGCTGGTGGCGTCGCCAGTGCTGCGGTGCACACGGCAGCGATGCGGCCGTCGGCTGTGCGGGCGTGCATGACGACTTCCAAGAGGCGCTTGGCGATCGCGCCTTCCACGACGATGGCGCGCTCCTCGAGCCAGAACGTGCGCACCGCTGCGGCATCCGCCGCGCTCATCTGCTTCCAGTCGACGACCAACTCGAACTCTGGAGCGTGTTGCGTCTCCACCAGCGGGGCATTCGGTAAAACGGGATGGTTCATGCGCTTCGTAAATTGCGGACACCGGTCCGCGCGAACGTACACGCGAGCCATCTGGAACGCAATCTGCTGTGCAGGAAGAAGCTCGAGGTGGCTTGCCGCCGACTCGGCGTCGCCCGGAGTGCTGCGCTCGGTCGAAGCAGGAGTGGTTTTGGATACCGGGCAACCGCGCAGTTCGAGTCGATTGAACCGCAATCAGCGCAACCCGCGCAGAAGTCGCGTCGCTTCACAATTCGTTGCAGTACAGGGTCGCGCCGTCACGCTCATTCGACGAGCCAAGAGGGACTATCCCTGGCGCAGGCGTTGCGTGGGTTTTCGGATCATGACGAAGGTACAGGAGCGGCACGCGAACGAGCGACGCCGCCAGGAGGCCGCGCGCATCATCGCAGCCAATGAAAAGTGCAAGCGCATGAAGCAGACCGACGAGCTGTTGCTCGACCAGGATGCGCTCGAGCGCGCGGCGATTCGCGCGGGACTTGAAAGATCACCGCAAAGCTCATGACAGAACGCGTTGCCGGAGCGCGGCGATCCACGCGTCGCGCATGAGCCGGTAGTCGGATTCGACGTGGCAGCGCTTGCAGACGAGGCGTGCATCGATTTCCGGTGCGCTCGGCAGCGGCTCGACCTGTCCGCAACGCGGACACTGGATGATGACAGGCTGCATGTCGCACAGATTCCATCTGTATACGATGCAAAACATATAGTCGAACGCGGCGGCGATGTCCCGTACCTCGGCGTAGGGCGAACGCGCACCGGCAGCGTGGCTCGAAAATGTGAGAAGTGCCTCACACTTCCACCCGGCATTTCGGCGCAATCGCGCCGGCCCGAACCGATCACAGTGTCTCCCGACCCGCTCATCGTCGATGGCAAGCTCAGGAAAGAGAAATCGCCGGCAGGAAGCCAGCACGACTCGCGGGTCGACCTCTTCCCTGGAGACATGCAATGACCGTCAAGAACGCCGCCGCCGATGTCCTGGCTGCCGTCAGCGTGCTCGAACGCGCTCGCGCCGCGAGCCTGCATTTGAATCCGCTGAGCGAACCGATGACTGCTGCAGAACTGCAACAGCGCGCGGATATGATCGACAAGGTGATCCGCGCGCGCTCCAAGCTGCAGCAACTGCGCAACCGCGCCGAGGCGCTGGAAGGCGCTCTGGTGCGTTTCAAACAGCGCCGCGAAGCGATGCGCGCATGAACAGCGGCCCCGATCTTGTGCGCCCGCACGGGCTTTCGTTGATCAAGATGCTGTGCATCGTCGCAGCCTGTGCGGCCTTTATCGGCGCAGGGCTGGCGATGTTGCCGGGTCCCTGATTGAAGCGACTACTGCCGACGTTGGGGCCGATTTCCCGGCCCCGGCGCTCAGTGGTGACCGTCGTCCTTCCTGTCCGAGTCCTTGTTCGGTGCGGGCTCGCGCTTCGGCGCAGGCTTGGCCGGCTGCGGTTTCGGTGGCGGTGCAGGACGCGCTGTTCGCGCGGGAGCGGCGGTCGGACGTTCTGCATTGCCGTTTGAGTGCGCGACCGCCGTCGATGGGTTCGGATGCGGCTTCGGAGTGGCGTGTTGCACGTTCGCGTGTTGCACGGTTTCTGATCGCGGCTGCGGCTGCGGGTGCGCGCCCTGCGTAACGGGACGAGCGGATGCATGCGTGCGATCGTTGGTGATCGCGTGACGGGTTTCGGGTGCTCGCTGCGTCACAGGTCCCTGCGCATGCCGGACGGGTTCGTCGTGCCGAGCATGATCGTCATGCTGATCCGGGCGTGGTCCCGACTGCGCATGCATCGGACGCGGTGGCGGCCGATGCGCGAACGAGCGATGACTCCATTCTTCGCGCTGTCCATACCAGGTGCGGCTGCGATAGTGATCCTGCCAGTACACGCCGAGGGCAAAGGCGACGATCGGTATGCCGATCTGCGCGCCGTAGGAAGGCAGCAGCACACGCTGATTCTGGTATTCGTATTGCAGGTATTCGCCGCTGACCCAGCCGCGATCCTGGCTGGTCTGCACATCGCACCATTCCCAGCCATTGGTGCAGCCGAACACCGTTACCGGCACGCCGGCGGGCAAGGTCGTGATCTGCGGATATTCGCTATCCGGCCCCGCGTACAGATCGGCAGAGTCGACCAGATAGGCCTCGGCTGCCATGGCACTGCTGATCGCCAGCGACATCACGCCGATCGTGGCGAGCACTTTAGGTACGAAACGTTTCATGGTTGATCCTCGGATGCCCGGTGACGGTTATACGCGGCGTAGCTGAACGGACTCCTCGACCCACCGTGCGGCGGTTATCAGCGCTCTCCGTCTGCATGTTGTGCAGTCCGCCTCACGCAGCGACTCCTTAGGCGAGCACGCAATGGCTTTCCAGTTGCGCGTAAGCTGCCTGCCCTACGTACGCGTGCGCGCACGAGGAGGATCAGCCGTGTCGACCAAGCTCAACGAGCAGCGCGAAACCCTGGCGAAGAAATTACGTGAAGTGTTCGACGAACATTTGCGCGAATGGCTCGAAGACGACCGTCAGCCCTTGACCGACGAAACCTTGACGCGTTTCGCCGATGCGATGGAAGGTACGCACGGCCTCGACGCCGGCACGATCAAGCAGATCCTGCGCCGTTAACTCGGCTGCAGCTATCCGAGAGGTGATGCGAAAGCATGGTCCAGCCTGTCGCTGGCGGCATCCGCGGTCAGGTGTTCTAATGTCACGGTCTCTGTCTCATGCCACTTCATCCAGGATCCAAGCTTCAAGGAAGCAGACCTGGACCCACTTGATCGTCACCCGAAAAAGTCGGTATTTGCCACGGCAGGCGAGTAGGCTTTCGCGGATCACCCGGGCGGGAGTCGAAAATGCTGAGTACAGTTCGAAGAATCGAGGAGAGCGGCAAGATCATCACCCTGAGCGACAACTCGAAGTGGCTCGTCGACTCGGTAGGCGCGATGAAGGCGCGCTTTTGGTCGGCAGGTGATTCGGTCGAAGTGGGATCCGACACGTTGACGAACGAACGCAGCAACGACCGCGTGCGCGCCCGCAAGAAATAGACCTCTTCCGTACGCCGTGTGAGCCGCTCGATCGGCTCGGCAGCGCGGTGCAGGGATGGAGTCCGCAGCGAAGCGGAAAGAGGGCGGGTTGGCCCCCTCGAATCAGTCGCCAGTCGGACCCGACGCAATCAACGCTAGACGCGAGTGACCGTCAGCGCGAGGCGCGCTGCGTCTTCCTCGAAGACTCTCAACACGGTTGATTCATCCGCGTCCTCGGGAATCGAGACCGTAGCGGTCACATGCTCGCCATCGCCCTCGTTCAATCGGGCGTGCGATCCTCGGTGACGCATTTGATACTGCTTCACCAGCTTGTCGGCGTCCGCGACGATGGAGGCGGAGCGGTCATCACTGCCCGCCTTGTGCGGCGTGCGCGTCAACTTGAACGTGTGGTCCATGGCGTCTCCCAGGTCGATCTCGCGTCGCGTGACTGCGACTGTGGGTGCATGTTCGCATGCTTTGGGAGTGCCCGATGACTGGGCAGCCAGTGCCACTCAGATCGGTCAAATTTTGATAGACGAAGAACTCAGGGGCGATGACGCAGCTGGTGGCGCCGCGCCTTCCAGCGGATTCAGCTCCGTACTTGCGCCGTTCACAGTCCTTCTTTCGGCCAGGCGCACACGATCGAAGGAGCGCGCGTGATGACCGTCGGTAGTAGGAGGTTGCGCAAAGTTGCGCGAGAGCTGGCGGACCACACGCGTTCGGACGCCGCCGAAGCTTCGACCAGAATGCTGATACCGACGAGACTAGATTGACAGCTTACGGGAAGCGCTGCTTCTTAGGCCGTCAATGCTCGGTGAGTTCAGAGAGAGCTCGGCGGCGTGGGAGACGCACGCAATGTCGAATTACGACGTGGCGGAGGACCTCCGCCTATCGACCGCGTTGGCTATTCCGGCGAGGAGACGATCTTTGCGGACGCACTCCCCGATGTCGTTCGCTCAAACGCGGGGGCTTCGTCATGAGCCTCGGATCGCGGAGGCCTCGCCAGCTTCCAGACGATGGCAGCCTCGCTGCAAGCCACGCCTATGCGCCACTCGACATCCTCCTTGTCGATCCGTCGCGCCGAGCTGCAGGAACCGCATACGGGCACGGTGACGGCGCTGGCGAGCGTGTAGCAGCCGGCGCTCGCGAGGGCACAGGGACGAGCCAGCTCACTTTGGCGGCGCAGAGAAAACATTCTCTCAGTTTTCGAACGGAGTGCGCACCGTGGCAAGACTTGGCGAGAGAGAGCGTCCAGCTACGTCGAACGCGTCGATGAAGGCCCGGGCATGGCGTGACGCCCGGGGATTCGTGACGACCAGCCATCGTTCATTTACCGCCCACCGATTCTCAGACCCGATCCAGAACACTTCGGAGGTCAGGCAGCAGATCGCAGCGTCGTGCTCACTTCTTAGACGCGAAACAGCGCCCTCGTAAATTCGGTTGACGTGCCAATAAAGTCCGTCTTTCGCTTTTGACGTCGCATCGCTATCCGATTCGGCATCGTCGACTGTCGAACTCGGATTGCGCGCGACGGTGAGATCAAGAAATACCAATCCAAGCTCGTCCGCACTGCGTCGCTCTTGAAGTTGCTTGGCCGCTTTGACAACAAGGTCCATCGTCGCGCGATCGGCTTCGCTGTTCTGCCTTTTGCACTCGCCCAGGATTCGTCGCCGGTGCCAAGTCGCCGCCAAATCGCCATCGAGGGATTTCTCGATCGTCATTCCGATCTGAGCCAGGTAGCATCCGCAAAGGAGTTCGAACAGCTTGTTGCGCGGCTCATGGTCCGTATCGTCTTGGTAGAACCTCTGGCCCCCAATGACGACGACCATTCGGCTTTCCAAGTCGCCAAGACGCTCCAGCGGTTCCCGGTGTCGCCAGACGCGCGCGAGGTGATCCATGTCGCTTAGGGAAATCAGATCCGCTTCGCTGTGAAGTTGCCCTTCGAGCCCCTCAATTCTCACGCACGATTGAGCGTAGACATTGAGCCGGGCGCCTCGACCGTTGCGTTGGAACCCCCTCAACCACGGCAGCGCTTGGCGGAACTCATGGATGATCGCGGCCACATCGGATCTAGGTAATTCGGCCGCTTCCATGATCTCCCTCGGCCAACGAAAAGGACGCGAACCGCAAGATAAGTTGTGAGAAAATGCAGACTACTGTTTTCAGCGACGCCAATAGCCTGCGAACAGGTCTAGGCGCGCTTGTGGCGTAAGTTCGTCGCCTGCTCCGGGACCGGGTAGTCTGATGGCCGTCGCGGCCTCGATACCTAGCCGTCCATGCAAGACGATATCGCCAGGTGCGATTGCTCCACGCACCTGTTGCACTACCGTAAAGAGGCGCTGAGCAGTGAAGAGGAAAAACGTACCTAACTGACCCTCTTCGAATGCAGTTTCAGCTAGCGCAGTCGTGTTCACTCGAATCGCCTCGAAGACTGCCGCGCGACGCTGAGCAAAATCTCGTCCAGAAATTTCTCGATCCAGAATCAACACCTTCATCCAATGGATTTCCATGACGAACTCCTAGATTTTCCTTACAGGGTTCTGATAACCGGAAGTTTGCAAGCTAAGAGTTTCATCTAAGCAGTTGATTTACTGGCGACCCCGGCCCGATTCGAACGGGCGACCTCGCCCTTAGGAGGGGCGCGCTCTATCCAGCTGAGCTACGGGGCCATAGCGCTGCAAGTGTAGCGTGCTGCACCGCCGTCATCGACCCCACGCGCGGTTGGGCGCGACACTCAGACCGCCCTCGGTGCACTCACGGGCTCCGCTTCGTCCGCGAGCCGATAGCCGACGCCGACTTCGGTCAGCAGCAGGCGCGGACGCGCGGGCTCGATTTCTATCTTGCGTCGCAGGGCGCGCATGTAGATGCGCAGGTACTGGGGCGATTCGGTGTGCGCGGCGCCCCACACTTCGCGCAGCAGCTGGCGATGCGTCAGTACCTTGCCGCGGTGACGCGCGAGCGTGGTCAGCAGCTGGTATTCGATCGGGGTCAGATGGATGTCGGCGCCATCGCGCAGCACGCGGCGCGTGGCGAGGTCGAGCGTGATGTCGCCAAGTTCGATGCGTGCGGCGTCGGGCTTGGCATCGCGTCCGCTCAGGTGGCGTTGCATTACGCGCAGGCGCGCGAGCAGCTCGCCGATGCCGAACGGCTTGGTCAGGTAGTCGTCGGCGCCGAGATCGAGCGCGGCGACCTTGTCGCTTTCGCGATCGCGCGCGGACAGCACCAGTACCGGCTGCGCGTACCACTCGCGCAGACGACGGATCACGTCGAGACCCGACATATCCGGCAGGCCGATGTCGACGATCGTGATGTCCGGCAGATGCAGCGCGGCGAGTCGCAGGCCTTCGGCGCCGCTGGCGGCGCTGTGCAGCGCGTAGCCATGTGCTTCAAGCGCAGTCGCCAGGAAGCGTTGGATCTGCGGGTCATCTTCGATCAGCAGCAGGTTGGCTAGCGGCGTGGGCATCGCGTGCGTCGGGTGTGTGGGAACGCTTTCCTGATGGCCTGCGATGAAGGCGAGGGCAGGGTGAAACCAGCTAGGTCGCGTTTTCTATACGTGCCAATGGCAGGTTGATCTCGAACTCGGCGCCGCCACCGAGCGCATTGTGCGCACGGATCGAGCCGCCGTGCGCTTCGGCGATCGCCTTACAGATGGCGAGGCCGAGGCCGAAGCCGCTCTGCGCACGTTCCGGTTGCGCCTGGTGGAATTTGGCGAACAAGCGCTCGTTCTCGCCGGGTGCAAAGCCCGGTCCGTGATCGCGCACGCGCAGCACCATCTGGCCGGCCGCCGTCGACGCGGTGATTTCGATCGAGGTCCAATTGGGAGTATGGCGCGCGGCGTTCTCGATCAGGTTCGACAGCAATTGCTCCAGCATCACCTCGTCACCCGGCAGCAGCGGCAGCTCGTCGGCAAGATGCAAGGTGACCGGGTGCCCGGCCAGCAGGTCGCGCAGGCGCGCGAGTACGGCACCGACGAGTTCGTCGATCGCGATCCAGTCGCGGCGCAACTGGATCGTGCCCTCGCTGAAGCGACTGAGATCGAGCAGGTTGCCGATCAACCGGTTCATGCGTGCGGCTTCGTGCAGCAGCGTATCGAGCAGGGTCGCGCGCTGGCCGTCGTCGAGCGTGCCCGGCGCGCTGTCGCGCAGCGTCGTGGCGGAACCGATGATCGTCGCCAGCGGCGTGCGGAAGTCGTGCGAGATCGCACTCAGCAGCGTATTGCGCAGGCGTTCGGATTCGACCTGCATGCCGGCGGTCTGGGCGGCCAGCGCAAGCTGCACGCGCTCCATCGCGACGGCGGCCTGATTGACCAGCGCTTCGACCAGATGCATCTGCTCCGGAATTGCCAGCTGGCGCGCTTCGGTCGGGCGCAGGCCGAGCACGCCGATGCAGCGCTTGAGCGCGTTCAGCGGCAGGTAGATCGCGCTCGCGCTGGCCAGCGTATCGGTATTCAGGCCGGCCTTCTGACCATGATCGTAGGCCCATTGCGCGATGCCGAGATCGTTGCCGGGTACCGGCATACGCGAAACGCTGGAAGGCGCGCGCTCGGCGCCGCGGTCACAGAAACGGGTCGGGTCCTGGATCTTGCCGTCGGTGTCCGGCAGCAGCACGGCGGCTTCGCCTTCGACGCTTGCGAGCACGTGACGGACGAGGAATTTCGCCAGTTCGTCGAGGCCGCGCCGACGCGACAGCTCGCGGCTGAGCGCGTACAGCTCGGCCGTGCGCCGCTCGCGCTGGCGCGCGACCGATGCCTGGCGCTTGCCGAGCGCGGCGAGATTGCTGATCAGCAAGGCCGTCGTCAGCATCACGCCAAACGTGATCACGTATTGCGTGTCCGACACCGCGAACGAATACAGCGGCGGCACGAACAGGAAATCGAACAGGGCGACGCTGAGCACGGAGGCCAGCGCCGAGGGCCCTCGGCCAAAGCGTGCCGCGACGATCACCGTACCGAGAAGGTAGATCATCACGACGTTCGTGAGTTCGAACAATCCGGCAAGCTGCGAGCAGACCAGCGTCGCCAGAGCGACGACGGCGAGCGCCTTCAGATAGGCCGGCCAGCGACTGTTGCGCACTGGGATTCGAGGCGGCGCTGGGCTCTGGTCGCCAGCTTCACCGGTGATCACGTAGATGTCGATGGTGCCGCTGCGGTCGATCAGTTCGTCGACCAGCGATTGCTTGAGGCGTGCGCGCCAGCGGCTGCGCGTCGGCTTGCCGACGACGATGCGGCTGACATTGCGTTGGCGCGCGAAGTCGAGCAGCGCGCCGGCGACGCTTTCGCCGCTGAGGTTGGCGGTTTCCGCGCCGAGTTGCTCGGCGAATTTCAGCGTTTGCAGGATGGCGTCGCGCGCCGGCTGCGGCAGCCGCGCCAGCG
>JBDTYM010000064.1:0-22938 GCA_040005635.1 Dokdonella sp.
CAGGCGCGATTCGGTGCGCGAGAATTCAGCGCGCAGGCGCTCGCCATCGTACAGCTCGACGATCGGCGCAGCAGCCGACAGCACCAGGTTCACGCCGCGGTCGTAGACCTCGTCGACGAGTTCGATGAAGCGGCGCGCCGCGTCGTCGGTCTGCGGCGTGAACTCGGGAACGTTGGAGACCAGGATCGTGTGATACGCCTTCGCCAGCTCGATGTAGTCGGCGACCGCGCGCGGTCCCTCGCACAATGCATCGAATGCGAACCAGATCGCGCCGTCGGCTTGCCGGTGCACCGCGATCGCGCGTTCGTTCAGCGTCATCGTGAAACCGCGGCGCAGCTCGCCGCGTGCAACGCGATTGAACGCGGCCAGCATCGCGCGTTCGGCGGCGGCGCCGGGCGGCGTGTAGTACACCGGCGCCTGCTTCAGCGCGCGCAGACGCCAGTCCTGCGCCGAAACCAGCTCCACCACTTCGCAGTGCTGTTCGATCAGCGCGATCGCGGGCACGAAGCGCTCGCGCTGCAGACCTTCCTTGTACAGATTCGGCGGCGCCGTATTCGATGTCGTCACCAGCACGACGCCGCGCTCGAACAATGCGTGCAGCAGGTTGCCGAGTATCATCGCGTCACCGATATCGCCGACGAAGAATTCATCGAGCACGAGCAGGCGCACCTCGCCAGCGATGCGAGCGGCGACGTCGTTCAACGGATCGCTGCGACCTTCGAGCCCGCGCAGTTGCGCGTGCACGTCCTGCATGAAGCGGTGGAAATGCACGCGCCGCTTCGCTTCAAGCGGCGCCGCCTCGAAGAACAGATCGCACAGGAAGGTCTTGCCTCGGCCGACGCGGCCCCACAGATAGATGCCGCGCGGCGCATCGACAACGCGGGCGCGCAGGCGCTGCCACAGCGACGGTGCGCGCGCTGCAGCCAGATCGCGCCAGAGGCGATCGAACGCGTCGAGCGCGCCGGCCTGTGCGGGATCGTCCTGCCAGTCGCCCGCGACGACGCCGGCACGATAACGCGTGCTCGGCGTCTGCAGGCGCGCCGCTTCGTCGCTGGTTGCGCTCACGCAGCGTGTGGAGGTGGCAGGTTGCCGGCGACCGCGTCTTTCACTGCCGTGCGCAATTCGATCAGGCGCCGGTGGAAGAAATGACTGGTGTCCGGCATGCGCAGCAGGGTCGGCGGCGGTTGCAGGCTGGCTGCCCAGGCATACACTGCGGCCGCATCGACGACCTCATCGGCTTCGCCCTGCACGATCAGCCACGGGCATGCCGGTGCCGCGATGCTGCTGAAATCCTGGCGCCCGACCGGCGGCGCGATCAGGATCAGCTGCGCCGGATGCAAACGCGCGGTTGCGCGCAGCGCGACATAACTGCCGAACGAAAAACCCGCCAGCCACAGCACGTCGCCAGGCCTTTGCGCGAGCGCCCACTCGGCGATCGCGACCAGATCGTCGGTCTCGCCGATGCCGTGATCATGTACGCCCTGCGATTGGCCGACGCCACGGAAGTTGAATCGCACGGTCGCGAGACCGAGGTCGAGCAGGCTGCGTTCGAGCGTGGTGACGACCTTGTTCGTCATCGCGCCGCCCTGCAGCGGATGCGGATGGCAGATGATCGCGACCGCGGCGCGCGCGGAGGCCGCGTCCGGCAGCGCACAGGCAAGTTCGAGGTCGCCGGCCGGGCCGGGCAGCAGCACGGTCGCGGCGGCGGCCGGAAACGGCGGCGGCGTGATGGAAGCGGGAACGTTCATCGCCGCCCATGATACCGTGGCTGCGTGTCGATCCCTGCTGCGCGCCGCCCTTGAATCATCTCGCCCATGCCCTGCTCGCCGCGCCTGACGACGACCTGATGCTCGGCAGCCTGATCGCCGATTTCCTGCGCGGCGCGGTCGATCCGGCATTGCCGCGCGGCGTGCGCATCGGGATCGCCCTGCATCGCGCGGTGGACGTCTATACGGATGCGCACCCGCAAGTCGTCGCCGCACGGGCACTCTTCCAGCCGCCGTATCGGCGCTACGCCGGCATCCTGCTCGACATGTGGTTCGATCACCTGCTCGCGCGCAACTGGACGCGCTACGCCGACGGTTCGCTGCATGCCTTCTCGCGGCACCTGCAGGAGCTGCTGCTACGCCGCGGCGCCGAGGTGCCGGAACGCATGCATGGCTTCGTACGCTATCTGCACGCGCACGACCTGCCCGAGCGCTACCGCGAACTCGCAGCGATCGCCGATGCACTGCGCGGGCTGTCGATGCGGCTGTCGCGCGCGAATCCGCTGGCTGAAGCATTGCCGGTGCTGGAGGCGCTGGCTGCACCCTTGCAAGTGCATTTCAGCGCGTTCTTCCCGGACCTCGTCGCGCATGCGAACGCGCAACGCGAACGGCTGGCCGAGGCGCTTGCGGGTTGAGCGACGCGCAAACGAAAACGCCGCCTCGAAGGCGGCGTCCTGCGCGACGGCATTGCAACCGCGCGATTACTTCACCTGGCTCAGAATGAACTCGACCGTCGCCTTGATCTGCGCGTCGTTCAAAGCCGGATTGCCGCCCTTCGCCGGCATCACACCGCTCTTGCCGGTATAGCCTTCGGTGGCGTGCTTGATCAGCGTGTCTTCGCCCTCGGCGACGCGTGCCGCCCAGGCGCTCTTGTCGCTGATCTTCGGCGCGCCACCGGCACCGGTGTCATGGCAGCTGTGGCAAAGATTGCCGTAGATCGCCTTGCCGTCGGTGGTGCCGCCATAGGCGACTTGTGCAGCGGCGGCCTTCGCAGCGGCGTCCTGCGCGGCCTGCATCGCAGCGCGACCGGTATCGCCGGCATAGACGCCGCCGACCGGTGCGATGCGCTGTTCCACGACTTTTTCCTGGTCCGGATTCTGCGGCGGCGGGTGATCGCCGTAGATGTGCATGGCGAGCGCGCCCAACAGGACCGCGATGAACGCGAGAAAGCCGATCAGCATCGCGAAGCGCTTCAGGAAGACCGAATCGGTCTGGGTGACGGGATTGCTCACGGAACCACCTCGGCGAAGACGACGGGCGAGCCGACAGGCTGCACCGCGCGCAAAAAGTGCGGCGAGTATAACGGCGCCGTCCGGGGCACGGAAGGCGCTGCTGCAGGCCAGCGGCGCCCATAGCAGCGTCTTCCCGACACCGCAGGTGCGACGTGTTGACGCAGCCCCGGCACGACGCCGATGACCGCCGCTGCAGCGCGGCGGTCATCGCCTTGCACGGTTCGCGCTCAGCCGTCGAAACCGTCCGCGAAGATGCGGTCGGCGTCAGCGCCGGTCACGCTGAACTGGACGGGCACGGCGACGATGCGATGCGACAGGTCATTGCTCCGCACGCACAGCTCCGCACGCACACGTACGCACGGTAAGTGCCGTCGCCGAGCCCGCTCGCATCGAAGCTGACGGTGTCGACGCTGCGACTCGACTCGCGCAAGCTGGCCGCCAGTTCCGCAGCGCTGGCGCCATCGCGTTTCAACAGGCCGATGTAGATGTGTTCTTCCGCCGGCGTCACCCCGAGTCCGGTGAGGACGCCGGTGTCCTTGCCGGTAGTGCGGTTTTTCATGCAAACAGCCACGCTTCGAAATAGCGGCCGCCAGAGTACTGCCGTCGCGTTGCGTTGTGGCAGCGGGTGGCTACAGCGCGAGCCTGCTCGCGAGGCAGGCGCATAGCGCCAACCGGCCCATGCGCGCGCTCATTCCAGGGCGCGACCGGCGGTACGCTATACTTGCGCCCCGGAACCGTGGGCGCTGCCTGGCGCAGCCAGCCTCGCCGGAAACGTCTTTACGCGCTCGTAGCTCAGCTGGATAGAGTACCGCCCTCCGAAGGCGGTGGTCGTGGGTTCGAATCCCGCCGAGCGCGCCATTGAAACTACCGCTTTCGCGCGTCTCGGTACCGCGGCAGCTGGCCCCGCCGAACCTGCCGCTGATGTCATCTGGCTGCGACGAAGCTCGCCTCTGCGCGGGAATCCGGCGCGACAGCGTCGCCTTCTCCCCGTGCATCCGGAGGTTCCTGCAGACCCGCGTCTTCATTCGGATCCGGCGCCGCGGTCGTCTGGCGGTAGCCCGATCGCCCAATGATAGGATGCCCGCAGGCGTCCCGCCTTCGCGTGGAGGAAAGCCGTTGGACATTTCCGATCTGCTCGCACAGATGGCAACGGAACATGCCTCCGATCTTTATCTCAGTCACGGCGCGCCGCCGGCTATCGTCACCGCCGGCGTGTCGCGCTATGTCGGCAGTACGCCGCTGACGCCGATCGACACGCACGCGATCGCCTACTCGGTGATGAGCGACAAGCAGCAGAAGGAGTTCGAGGCGACGCTGGAGATGAATCTCGGCATCGCGCCTGCCGGTCTTGGTCGCTTCCGCGTCAACGTCTATCGCCAGCGCGGCGAGGTCGCGTTGGCGATCCGCTACATTCCGACCGAGATTCCCGGGATCGACAGCCTGCGTCTGCCCGCCACGTTACGCAATCTGGTGATGCTGCCGCGCGGTTTGATCCTAGTCGTCGGTGCCACCGGTTCGGGCAAGTCGACCACCCTCGCCTCGATGCTCGATCACCGCAACCAGACGCATGGCGGGCACATCCTCACGATCGAGGATCCGGTCGAATACCTGCACCAGCACAAGAAGTCGATCATCGACCAGCGCGAAGTCGGCATCGACACGCTGAGCTACGAGAATGCGTTGCGCAATGCGATGCGCGAGGCGCCGAACGTGATCATGATCGGCGAGATCCGCGATCGCGAGACGATGCAGCAGGCGATTTCGTATGCCGAAACCGGACACCTGTGCCTGTCGACGCTGCACGCCAACAACGCGAACCAGACGCTCGACCGCATTCTCAATTTCTTCCCCGACACGGCGCGGCATCAATTGCTGATCGACCTGTCGCTGAACCTCAAGGCGGTCGTTTCGCAGCGCCTGCTGCACGCGGTCGACGGTACGCGCGTGCCAGCCGTCGAGCTGCTGCTGGTCACCGCCTACATCTCCGACCTGATCGAAAAAGGCGAGATCGCGACGATCCGCGAGGCGATGAAGCAGAAGAGCGAAGCCGGCATGCAAACCTTCGATCAGGCTCTTTACACGCTCTACGCGGCCGGCACGATCGGCTACGCCGAAGCGCTCGAGCACGCCGACTCGCGCACCGACCTCGCGCTGCAGATCCGCCTGCAGGGGCCGCCACCGCACGAACATGCGCGCGGCGTGATCGATGGACCGGACGCGCCGTTGTCGCTGCAGCTTGGACGATGAGCTCGAGCGTTCGACGGTGTTTGCGTGCGCGCGCTAGAACGTATACGTGAGTCCCAGCGACAGCAGATTCGCATCGGTCTGGCCACCGGTCAGCTCGTCGCCGAGTTTCGTGTAGCGTGCCCACTCGGCGCGCAGGCCGAGGTTGTGCGTGAAGTCGTAGGCGGCGCCGATGGCATAGCTCGGTTTCGTCGTGCTCTTGCGTTGGCGCTCGGCACCCTCGATCAGGATCACCGAGCCAGCGCCGGTGTAGCGCGTGTTCGTGCGTGCGGCGAATACGCCGGCGCGCGCATACAGCGAGAACTGGTCGCCGATCGGCAGACGCCCGACCGCGCTCAGCTCGCCGCCCTTGATGCGCGGGGTCCCGCTCAGCGAGCCAGTCGGATCGACTTCGGTGCGGAAACGGAAACTGCCGAGATCGACATAGGCTGCCTCGACACCGAGATAGGGAAGGAACCAGTAGCCGCCATAGACGCGATAGCCGGTGTCGTTGTCACGGCTCGTCGTGCTGGCGCTGTTGAAGCCAAGGTCGAGAAATTCGTCAGCGCGCTGGCTGCGATCGATCGAGTTGTCCGAACGGCCGGCGCTGGCGCCGACATAGAACTGGGCCTGCGCGGGAACGGCCGTGACGAGAACGAACGCGGCGAGTGCGAGTCGGGAAGTGCAGGCTTTCATGATGGTCTCCTTGGATGAATCGGATCGGGATTTCGAAAGCGGCATCGGCCTGCGTGAGCAGGTCGATTGAGCTCGCCGCAACAGGGGTCAGAACGGCATCAGCTTGAGGTTCAAACTGCGCTCGATCAGCCAGCCGAGCGCCAGCAGCGCGATGACGACGGAGCCTCCTTTGAGCGCGACCAGTTGATACAGGCGCTTTTCGCGCGCCAGATACGCGAGCGGCACCAGCAACGCGACGAGCACGAGCTGGCCCATCTCGACGCCGACGTTGAATCCGAACAGCGAAAGCGCCAGCGCGGAACGTGGCAGATTGAGATCGACCAGCACGCTGGCGAAGCCGAACCCGTGCATCAGCCCGAACACGAAGGCGACGACCCAGCGTTTCGAGGGCAGGATCGGCACCAGGTTGTCGATCGCGGTCACCAGCACGGACAAGGCGATCATCGACTCGGTCAGGCGTGCGGGCAGTTGCACGAAGTGCAACGTCGCCAGGCTCAAGGTGATCGAGTGCGCCAGAGTGAACGCGGTGACGGTCTTCGCGACATTCCACAGGGCGACAGAAATGCCGGGCACCGCGAACCAGCTGCGGCCGCTGCGGCCGAGCACCGCAGGCAGCAGCAAGGCGATCAGAAACAGGATGTGGTCGAAGCCGCCCGCGATATGGCCGATGCCGTCGCCGATGAAGCTCTTCAGCTGGTGCCAGGCAGAAGTGCCGCCCGCGGCAAAGGCCTGCCGGCGGCCATCGGCGGCGAAGACGGCGGTCACGACTTGCGTGTCCGCTGCAGACGCGCCTTTTGTTTCGAGTTTGAGCAGCCCGCGATGTTGAGCGTCGACATCGAACAACAGGCTGTAGTCGACGGTGAGCACATCGATGCGGCCCGTGCAGTGGCCGCTCAGCGTGAGCACGACATAGGCACCGTCGCTGTGGCGATCGATCAGAGGGTCAGTCGCTGCGAGCGAACACGGGCCGGCATCGATGGAAAGCCGCAGATGTGCCAGGGCGTAGGCATCGATCTCGCCGATGCGCGTGCGCACTTCGCCCCAGTCGATGCGGCTGTCGCGGTTGCGATCGAGATCGAGCACGACATCGAGATCGCGCAGCGCGATATCCCAGTGGCCGTTCACCGCTGCGTCGTCGATCTGCAAGGTCAGATAGCTGTCACTTGGCTTGTGCGCGTGCGCCAGCGATGCGCAGAGCAGCAGCGCGGCACAAGCGAGCAGGCGCGTCCAGCTCATGGCGCGCGCACCTCGCGCATCAGCTGTGCCAGGCGCACACCCTGCAGATGCGTCTGATCGACCCAGCGCACGACGTCATCGACGGCATGCGGCCGCCGCGCGGCCAGCGCGCACTCGAGCGCGATGCGTGCATCGAGCGGCTCCTTCTGCACGTTCCAGTTCTGCAGCGCCAGCTCCAGCGCCGCGTCGGGCACGCCCTGGATCGCCAGCGTGAAGCGCGCTTCCTCGCGCAGATGGACACGATCGCCACGCTCGCGCAAGGCGGCGAAACGATCGGCCAGATCGCGCGCACTGCGCGCCGCATCGGCTGATCCCAGCGCACGATCGGCCTGCGCACGTCGCAGCAGCAGGACATCGACCGGCGTATCCAGTGCGATCAGCGCTACGACGTCGGCAGGACGACCGCTATCGAGCAGGAAATCCGCGTAGGCGGCGATCGTGTAGGCGTCACTCGGATCAATTGCCAAGCTTGCGTGGTACCAACGTTCGGCATCGAGCGGTCGGCCGAGTCGCTCGGCCAGCTCCGCCTGCAAGGTCATTGCCCAGGTCTGCACATGCAGCGCGCCGACGAGCGCACCCGGACGCGCCAGCAGCGCGTCGATCGTGTCGAAGGCAGCAGCGGCATTGCCGGAAACACCATCGACGGCGGCTGTGCAGATCGCACCGATCGCCACCGCCGCGGCGGCGGCGACATGCGCGCAGCTCGTCCGGGCGGAGGCTAGATCGCCGGTGACCTGCTGCACCGTGGCAAGTGTCAACAAGGCCTGCGCGTTCGCCGGTTCGCGCGCGATGATCTGCTGCAGATCCGCGCGCGCCGCGTCGAACTGATGACTGCTCTGCCGGATCGTCGCGCGCAGCAACACGACCGGTACAGCGGGGGCTTCTTCATCCCACCACGGCGCCAGCGTTGCCTGCGCGTGACCGAGTTGGCGCGGATCGGATTCGCTGCGTGCGCGCTCGACATAGACCTGTGCGAGGCGTAACGCGACATCCAGATTGTTCGGATCGCGTGCCAGCAACGTCTGCAGGGCGCGCGTCATGCGATCGGCATGGCTGCCGCTTTGCAACGGCAGTTGTTCGAGCACGTCGGTATCGCTCGCCGGCAGATACGCGGCCGCCCAGGCCGCATTCGTGCACACGAATGCGAGCGCTGCCACCAGCGCGTGAATGCTTCCAGCGATCTTCATCTGTGTTCCGATCGACGCCGCCATCCCGCGACGGGACGGCGGCGTCGGGTACTTACGGCGAAGTCGGATTGGCAGGCAGACCGTTGCTGCCGTTCGGCGAGCCCGGCAACGGCGTCGTCAGGTACGGGAACGCGTCATCGAACTGGCTGTCCTCGACCAGAACGCCATCGGTATACGGCAGGTCGGCACTCGCCGGTTTGCCCGGACCCGTCGGCAACAGATAGCCCATCGCGACGCGCAGCTCAATGTCGACGACATCGTCGCCAGGACGACGGCCATTCGGGAATCCGGCAGGATCGCAACCGGGATTGCCGAGGGTCAGCGCGCCATTCACGAAACACGCCGCAGCGCCGAGGCTGTTCTGGCCGCCCTTGGGCGTGACCGGCAACGAAGTGTTCAGCCGCAGCATTTCCGATGCGACGACATTCGTGGGCTGATTGACGCCGGGCACTCCGGTCAGAAAGGCCGCAACCAGATCGGTACGCGGAAATACCGTCGGTGCCTGCACGCCATCGGCGCCGAACAGTATTTCGAGCAGCGCCGGCAGCGTCGGATTGGTCACGTAGGTCGCGAACTGCGCATCATCCTTCGGCTCGCTGGCGTTGAACTTGTCCTTGTCCTTCAGCCCGATCACCAGCTCGTTGACCAGTGGCATGCCGAGGCGCGACAGCTGGACAAGATTTCTGTTGACGATCAGGCGCCGCAACGGCTCGTTGCTGACCAGGCGCGACTGCGGAAGACTCGACGTGCTCCAGACGCCGATCACCGGATCGCCATTGGTCACGCAAGCGATCGGCAATTCCATCGCGATCGACGTGATGTTCTTGCCGGCCGTCGCATTCGTCGATCCCGCGCGACTGCCGATCACGCGCGAGGTCGGAATATTGACGAGGTCGAAGATCTCGCCGAGGTTGACGCCGAACCCCTCTTTGCGCTGGCCGACGAAGACCTTGCCCGGCGTGGTGCAGCCAGGAATATTGACCGAATAGATATGCTGTCCCGCGTAGGCTGCATAGTCGGGGATCGACTTGTTGCCGATATTGTCGATCGGCTTGAGGAACTGACTCGTTCCATCCGTGACGTTGGTCAGGTTGCCGCGTACGTTGCTGGGCTGCAAGCGCGGCCCCCGGATTTCCAGCACGTTGAAACTTTCGATGTCGTTCGCCGCCGATGAATCGGTCGCGCTTATCTGACCGGCGTTGCGCAGCGGTATCGCGACATTCTGTCCACCGACGTTGAGTTCGATGTTCTTCAGGTCGTACTGGAATCGGAACTGGAAGGTGAGGTCTTCCTGCGCATCGCCGTTGTTGTCGATGTGGATCTCGTAGATGCCATCCGGATCCATCGTGAAATAGTTGGGACCGCCGAATGGATCCTGCAAGGGATCGTAGTTGGCGACGATCGTGACGAAGTCGGCGCGCCCCGGCTCGTAGCTGCGGAACGCATAAACGTCGGTACCGTCCATTTTCGGATGCTGTGTGATTCCGGGGGCCTCGCGATGACTGGAGGCGGCCGCCGGCAAAGCGGCGGCGGCGAAACAGCTGATGATCGCGCCGGCCAGCAGCGCGCGCGCCGGTACGGCGAATGGCTGAAATCTCATGGGACTTTCCTTCTGCAGATGTGGGCAGCGAGGAATAAACGTGCTGCGGGCTTGTGTACGAGGTGTCCGCCTGTTTGGATGCGGCCGCCTGCAGCAGAAGAGTGAAAACAGCGTGCGCGTCGAGGAATGCGCCATGCGAAGCGTGTTGGCTGCATCCGGATTCACCCCGATGCCGTATCTACCGAGAGGGCTCATGCGCCTCAGGTAGCGCCGCATGACACGTGCATCGCGCCGCCTCGATGGGCACCGATCAGCGGCGCAAGCAAACGCGTCCTGTCGCGGTTTCAGCACGCGACATGAGCGCGATGCGCGCTGCCGTGAAGCTGCAGTCCATCCACCGCGCGAACCACACGAAGGCTGGCGACTCGAAGCAGCGTTGTCTTGCGCGGGCCGCCACCCGTGCATTGCTCGCCGCCAGGCGCGCTCAGCCGCTGCCGGGTTTCCGAATGAGCGCGAATGCACAGACCGCCGCGAAGGCGGAGCAGGCAGCGCCGGCCAGAGCGGCCGCGTGGACTCGGCCCAGCAACAACGCATCGGAGTCACCCGCTGCAAAGACGAAACCGAGCAAGGCCGTTGCGATCAGCCCGCCGATGCGTGCGAGTGCGCTGTTGAAGCCGGAAGCAGCACCTACATGGTCCGCATCGACCGATCCCATCACCAAGGTGGTCAGCGGCGCCACGCAGATTGCCATGCCGATCGCGACCAGCAACGTCGGCGGCAGGATGTTTCGCCAGTAATCGATGTCACCGGCGCCGATGCGCGCGTACAGCGCCAATCCCGCCGCGACGACCAGGGCTCCGCTCGACAACAACAGCCGTCCACCCAGTTTCGCCGCGACGCTGCCCATCAGCCGCGATCCGGCTCCGATCACGATGGGCAGCGGCAGCATCGCCGCCCCAGCCTCCACTCCCGAATAGCCTCCGACGCGAATCAGCACGAAGGGCAGCAGGACGATCAGCCCGCCGAGCGCCGCGTAAAGAAAGAAGGTGAGCAGGCTGAGACCTGCGAAGGTTGCCGTGCCGAACAGGCCCAGCGGCATCAGCGCATCGATGCCTTGTCGAGCCTCGATCCAGGTGAACAGGGCGATGTTGGCAATGCCCATCAGCAGCACCGCCAGCAAGACGCCGCGTGGAGTTGCCGGATCGGCCGCCGCGGTCAGCGCCCACACGAGCAGACCCAATCCGAGCGTCACGACGATGCCGCCCGACCAGTCCAGCCGCGCGCCTTCGCGCCGCTCGCGGCTCTCGTCGACATAGCGCGCGGCCAGCCAAGCTGCGCCCGCGCCGATCGGCAGGTTGACGAGGAAAATCGGCCGCCAGCCGAAATGATCGACGATCCAGCCGCCAATCAGCGGACCTGCCGCTCCTGCGATCGCGCCCGCCGCCGCCCAGGTGCCGATCGCGCGCCCTCGCTCTTTGCCGCTGAAGCTCGCGCCGAGCAAGGCGAGACTGTTTGGTAGCAGCAAAGCCGCGCCCAATCCCTGCAGGCCGCGTCCGGCGAGCAGCAGATCCAGCGAAGGCGCGACGGCGCAGAGCACCGACGCGATCAGGAACAGCACGATGCCGAGCTGGAAAAGCCGCCGCCGGCCGAAATGATCGCCGGCTGCGCCGCCGAGCAGGATCAGCGCACCCAGCGGCAACAGATAGGCGTTGATTGTCCATGACAGGTCGGCCGGGCTCGCATCAAAGGCGCGCGCCAATGTCGGCAGTGCGACGTTCACCACCGAGCCGTCGATGAAGGCCAGACTCGATCCAAGAATCGTCGCGGCGATCGTGGCGATGGGATGTGCAGTGGCGCCGGCCTCCCGCTTGCTGTTCGCATACGCCGGATCGCTGGGCGTCTGATTCAAGCGAACACTCCGGCGCGGCCTTCTTCATGCACGTGAAACATTCTCGCATGCTCCCTGGGGGCATGACGGTCCGTTTCGAATTCTCACGCGAGGTCCGCGGCGCGTTCGAGCGTGTGCATGCAGCGCTGTGGCAACCCCTCTATTTTTTTACTTTTGCATAAATCGGCTGAGCAGGTTCACCGCCAAACGGAAAACGGAGCTATTCTTGCGACAGGGAAAGCGAAGGCTGCGTCAGCACCCGTTGCGCGATGCTGCAAACCTTCGAATTCGGCAAGGATGAGCACTGCGTTCAATACGCGATGGATTCCGTTTGCGAACGTGAGGCTTCCAGTCGCCGTCGGTAGAACCGTCAACGTGGTCCCAGGAGTCGAACATGTCTGACTTCAGTCGGCGTACTTTCGTAAAAAGTCTCGGTGCCGCGGCCATGCTGCCGGCTGCGATCGCCGCTCCGGCATTGACGGTCGCAGCTTCCGCTGGCGCCGCCACAGCCACCGCCGCGCCGGATACCCCGTTTTACCTCTTCTTCAACGCCGAAGAAGTCGCCTTCATGGAAGCGGCGTGCGAGCGCCTGATTCCAGCGGACGAAAACGGCCCCGGTGCACTGCAAGCCTGGGTTCCGAACTACTTCGACAAGCAACTCGGTGGTGGCTGGGGCGCCGGCGAGCGTCTGTATCGCAGCGGCCCCTGGCAGGAAGGCACACCGACGCAGGGCTATCAGCTGCCCTTCACGCCGGCGGAACTGTTCCGCACCGCGATCCGCGCGATCAATGCGGAGTTCAGCGCACAGGACAAGGCGTTCAACGCCCTCGATGCGGATGCGCAGGACGCCTATCTGAAGACACTGCAAGCCGGAGGCAAGGACCTTGGCGGCGTGCCGGCGGGCGTGTTCTTCGAGTTGCTGCTGAAGATGACCGTGGAAGGCTATTTCGCCGATCCGGTCTACGGCGGCAACAAGGACATGCTGGCGTGGAGGATGATCGGTTTTCCGGGCGCCTACGCCAACTATTACGAAGCGATCGACGCGCACGGCGTCGCCTTCGTGCGCGAACCGATGAGCCTGGCCGAAGACGGCCACGGCCACATGCATCCGGCGAATATTCCAGCGAGTCTGTGATCGTCGTTCGATTCCCTTGCGCCAGCCTCGAACGGAGCCAGCCATGACACAGGTAATGAAAGCCGCCGATGTCGTCATCATAGGCGTCGGTATGGTGGGTAGCATCATCGCCAAGGAACTCGCCGCCGCCGGCTACAAGGTTGTCGGTCTCGAGCGCGGCGAGCCGCGCTTCACGGTGCCCGATTTCCAGGGCCCCGGTGTCCACGACGAACTGCGCTTCGACGTGCGCAAGGCACTGATGCAGGACAACACGCGCGAAGCGGTCACGTTCCGCAACCAGGTCGCGCAGACCGCACTGCCGATCCGCCGCTGGGAATCATTCCTGCCCGGCACCGGCCTCGGCGGTTCGCAAGTGCACTGGAATGGCCAGACCTACCGCTTCCAGGCGCAGGATTTCGCGATGGCCTCGCACGTGCGCGAGCGCTACGGCAAGGACTTCCTCGATCCGGATCTGCGCGTCCAGGACTGGGGCGTGATTTATGCCGATCTCGAACCGCACTACGATCGCTTCGAGTATCTGCTCGGTACCGGCGGCAAGGCCGGCAACCTCAAGGGCAAGATCCAGCCCGGCGGCGATCCGTTCGAGTCGCCGCGTTCGCGCGAGTATCCGACGCGGCCGATGAAGGAGCATTACTCCGGCGCGATGTTCCGCAAGGCGGCCAACTCACTCGGCTATCACCCGTTCCCGCAGCCCTCGTCGAACCTCAGCGAACCGTATACGAATCCGGAAGGACTCAAGCTCAACACCTGCGTGTTCTGCGGCTTCTGCGAGCGCTTCGCGTGCGAGCATTACGCCAAGGCCGTTCCGCAGACTTTCATCCTGCCGGTGCTGATGAAGAATCCGAATTTCGAGCTGCGCACCGGCGCCCAGGTACAGCGCATCAATCTCGATTCCAGCAAGACCAAGGCCACCGGCGTGACCTACATCGATGCGGCCGGGCGCGAGTTCGAGCAACCCGCCGCGCTGGTGATCACCTGCTCCTTCGCGCTCAACAATGTGCGCATGCTGCTGCTGTCCGGCGTCGGCAAACCCTACGATCCGGCCAGCGGCACCGGTGTGGTCGGGCGCAACTACGCCTACCAGACGATGAGCACGGTCGCTTCGTTCTTCGACAAGGACGTGATCGTCAATCCGTTCATGGCGTCGGGCGCATCCGGCACGCTGATCAACGACTTCGCCGGCGAAAACTTCGATCATTCGAAGCTGGGCTTCATCGGCGGTTCGTTCATCGGCGCGGTCAACACGAACGGCCGGCCGATCAACTACCACCCGGTACCGCCGGGCACGCAAGCCTGGGGCAAGGGCTGGAAGAAGGCCGTCGCCGATCACTACAACCACACCGTGATGTTCAGCATCCACGGCAGTTCGATGGCGCAGAAGCAGAACTATCTCGACCTCGATCCGACCTACAAGGATGCCTGGGGCCAGCCACTGCTGCGGATGACGTTCGACTTCCCGAAGAACGACCTCGCGATGGCCGAGTACGTCACCGGCAAGGGCGTCGAGATCGGCAAGGCGATGGGCGCCAAGCAAGTCGTCGGTACGCCGCGCAAAGGACCGTACACGATCACGCAGTACCAGACCACGCACAACACTGGCGGCACAGTGATGGGCGACGATCCGTCGACCAGCGTCGTCAATCGCTACCTGCAGGTGTGGGATGTGCCGAACGTGTTCGTCGTCGGCGCGTCGAATTTTCCGCAGAACGCGACCTGGAATCCGACCGACACGATCGGCGCGCTGACCTACTGGGCGATCGATGCGTTGAAGAACAAATACCTGAAGAATCCCGGCCGGCTGGTGTCGGCATGAACGCGCGCAATGTTTGTCGGCTGTCCCTCCTCGTAGCGCTGGGCGCAACGGCGGCGTCGGCGATGGCCGCGGCGCCGATCGTGGGCGACGCGAAGAATGGTGCCGTTCTCGCCGCGGCGTGCCAGGCTTGCCATGGTGCGCAGGGAGAAGGGACGTTCGCGGCGGGATTTCCGCGCCTGGCCGGCCAGACGGCCGTCTATCTTGAAAAGCAGTTGAACGACTATGCCGCGGACACGCGCTCGAATGCCGTGATGGCGCCCCTGGCGAAGGCCCTGTCGCCGAAACAGCGTGCCGATCTCGCGGCGCATTTCGCCGGTCTGTCGCCGCCCTCCACAGCGGCGGGCAGCAGTGCCGGTGCCGGCGTGCTTGCACGCGGTCGGTTACTGGCACACGAAGGCGACGAAGCCAAGCAACTGCAGGCCTGCGGCAACTGCCACGGTCCGGAAGGTCGCGGTGAGGCGTTTGCCGCGCCGTATCTGGCCGGGCAGTCGGCGACCTATCTTGCGGCGGCGATCAAGGAATGGAAAAGCGGCGCACGCAAGAACGACGGCGGCCAGCTGATGGCAGCGGTCGCGAACCGGCTCGATGACGCTGACATCGCAGCTGTAGCCGCCTACTTCGAGAGCGTTGGTCCGTTGCCCTGAGCGCAGCCAATGCCAAAGCGATCAATTCCCCCTCTTTGCGGAGTATCACGATGAACGTTTCGCACACCCTCTTGCGTCCGGGCCTCTGTCTTCTGCTGCTGGCCGGCGTTGCCGGTACCGTTCTGGCGGACGACGCGCCGGCGATGAAGCGCACCGTGCTCGATCGTCACGATCAAAGCGGCGTCGCCGGCAAGGAAATCGTGCTCGGTACCGCCGAGCTGCCAGCGGGCGCTTCCAGCGGCTGGCACAAGCATCCCGGCGACGAGAGCGGCTACGTGTTGAAAGGCGACTTGGTGCTGAAGGCCAAGGGCCAGCCCGACCGCACACTGAAGACCGGCGATTATTTCTTCAATCCGTCCGGCCTGGTGCACAACCTCGTTGCGGCGCCGGGCACGGCCGGCGGCGCGGCGGTGTCGACATGGATCGTGGACAAGGGAGTGCCGATGGCGACGCCGGTCGCCGAGTAGGGAGTTGCCGGCGCAAGCGATAGACCGGCGACGCGACCTTCATGCACGCAAGACCGGTCCGACTCGAGCGCGGTCTTTGCGGGTGATCGCGCCGCCAGCGTGAGCGGTCAGCGCGTACTGGCTTCCGCCACCGGTCGACGAAGGCGGATATCTCGAGAAGGCCGACGTTATTTGCCGGCCTTGCGTGCGATCGGCCACTCGCGCGCGAGCAGCGCGAAGATCACATCATCGACCCACTCGGCGCGGAAGCGGTAGCTTTCCACGTGATGGGCTTCCTGGCGCAAACCGAGCGATCGACACAAGGCCATGCTGGCCGCGTTGCGTGGATCGACCGAACCGACCAGTCGTCGGTAACCCCAGGTTCGAAACGCCAGGTCGATCGCTGCCGTCATCACTTCGCGCGCATAGCCGCGGCCCTGCTGGGCCGGCTTCAGGGACAGGCCGAACTCGATCGGATCATTCTTGCTGGCGGGGAAATGCACGCCGAAATCGCCCACCAATTCGTCCGTCTCCCGGCTGCGGATAGCGAGCTGACACCAGCTGTCGGCGCTACCGAACGCTCGGTTCGACTGCTCGGCGATGAAAGCCGCCGCGTCGTCGACGCTGAGCGGCTGCCAGCCCTGATACCTGGCGACCTCGGCATCGCCGCGATATTCGAACAGGGCCGCCGCGTCGTCCGGCCGGAGTGCATCGAGCCGCAGGCGTTGCGTTTCGATCACCGCATCGATGGGCTGCTGCATTTCCAATCTCCTGCACGATCTGCATCCAGCGGGCGAAGGAGCAGTTTAGAGGCATGCTGGCGAGGAGAGCCACTGCGCACGAGGAGATCGGACCTGGCCGGCACGATCCGCCGCTGCCGAAGTCGATCGCATGCCCGGTCTGGCATCCAATGCCGCTGCTGCCGCCGGTGAAGCCTGGTTGAGCTGCTCAGGCTTTCTTGCTTGCGGCAGCGCGGCTCGCACGCCCGAACATTGCGCGCTCGCGCGCCCACACGATCGCTTCGCTGCGGCTGTGCACGTCGAGCTTGGAGTACACCTTCGCGACATGATTGCGGATCGTGCTCGGCGCGACTTTCAATCGCGCGGCGATTTCCTTGTCGGCCAGCCCCTCGCAGATCAGGCCGAGCACGTCACGTTCGCGTGGCGTGAGGTCAGCGAGTTCGGTGCCGCGATCGGGCGCGCTGCCGCGGCGTACGTTGGCGATCTTCTCGATCAGGGTCTGGCTGAACCAGGACGCATCTTCCATCACCGCCTCGATCGCCGAAACGAGTTCGACCTCGCTGCGCTTGCGATGCGTGATGTCGAGCAGCGCCATCAGCGCGCATGATGTCCCCTGGATCTGTACCGTCTCGGCGGAGACCAGACAGTCGATCACGTCGCCGTCCTTGCGCCTGATCCGGTATTCGACGTTCTGCAGGCTGCCGGCTTTCTTCAGCGCCGTGGAAATATGCGCGCGTACGCGCTCGGGCTCGACGAAGCCGATGTCCTCGATCGGCTGGGCAAGCACTTCCTCGGCGCTGTAGCCGGTTGCGGTCGTGAATGCCTCGTTGACGTCGGTCACCTGGAATCGCTGCAGATCGCACACGAGCGTCGGTACCGGCGTCATGCGGAACGCCTTGACGAAGCGCTCTTCGCTGTGACGCAGGGCCGTTTCCGCACGTCTGCGTGGTTCCAGATCGATGAACGTGAACAGCATGCACGCCTCGTCACCGATCTCGATCGGCTGGCCGGCGACGATCACGAGCTTGCTGCCGCCGCCTGACAAGCGCAGTTCCGCCTCCATTTGCGGAATGGTTTCGCCGGCGGTCAGTCGCTCGACCGCGAGATCCTTGTGCTCGGCCCGATCGAACACGTCCAACTCGTAGGTCGAGCGGCCGATGACCTGCTCGCGCGCGTAGCCGCTCATCTCGAGGAAGCCCTGATTGACCTTGATGTAGCGCAAGTCGCCGAGACGACAGATCACGGCCGGCGCGGGATTCGCATTGAAGGTCTTCTCGAAGCGCTGCTCGGCGCTCGCCCAGTCGGTCACATCGGCAAGGATCAGCGCGAGACCGTCCGGCTCCTCTTTTGCGTTGGTCAGCAGCAGACTGCGTACGCGATGCACCCAGTGTGCGTCGGGGTTCGCCTTCGGCCTCACTTCGACGATCACGTCGCTGAATGTCTCGCCAGCGATCGCGCGGTCGATCGGATAGCTCGCCGGCACGACCTTGTGATGATTGCGGTAGCGCAGCTCGAAACGCTTGCGATATTGCGCGGCCGTATGTCCGAGCTCGTCGGCATCCGCAACGCCGTGCATTGCGCACGCGGCCTCGTTCGCCCAGACGATCGTGTGATCGGACTCGATCAGGATCACGCCCTCGGTGATGCCCGCCACGATCTGCCGCAGCTGATGTCGATCCTGCGCGCGTAACGCTTCATCGATCATCGACTGGACTCCGGGAAATAGTGGCGACGCTCGTCGGCGAAGCATGCGATTCGCAGCGGATGCGCGACGCGACGCGCTGCCGACAGTGGTCAATTCAACCACGACGAATGCACTAGCGCGCCCGGTGCATTTGAACGACGACGGCACCTGAACGGCAGAGCAGACTGCGCCTCGTTCAGAAACCAACCCTGTCATACGCGCGCTTTCGATCGCGCCGACATCGAACTTGCGAGGAACTCCAATGGCCGTCGATATCCGAGACGAATGCGCGGGCATGACGACGCTAAAACGAAAATCCTGGAGAGGGATCTTGAAGGCCAAAGCCATACAAGTAAAGCCGCTCGGCTGTCTGCGCGATCCGCTGCCGGATTTGGCGTCGCGCGTACAGCGCTTGACCGGCGAGCGTACCGGTACCGTCTGGGTCGACGATCGTGGCGAGATTTTCTTCGATTGCCCGAGCAACGTCACCGCGGTGCCGACGCACTGGATCGTGGGCACCTACACGACCGGCATGGCTGCCGTCGACATCGAGGATGACTTGCGCATCTTCCTGCGCGATCGCGCCAGGAACTGGCTGCTCGATTGAGCACGGCGCGCATGCGCCGTGGTGCAGGACCGAGATCAAGCCGAACGGAACGAATGCAGCCCCTTCAACGCGCGGAGTTTTCGCGCGCGGCGTCGCTGCTGCGACGCCATTGACCCGCCGGTCGTCGGGCTGCATCCGACGCCGGTTCCTTTGCGACCCTGGAGAATCTGCCATGAAGAAATCCCACATCGTCGTTTCGGCCGCTGCGCTGGCGGCATTGCTGTCGCTCGGCGGCACCTCGCGATACGCGACCGCCGACTCGGCGCTGCCGAACGCCGAAACCGAGATGAAGTCCGATCAGCCGGTTACCGACACCTGGATCACGACCAAGGTGAAGACCGAGCTGGCAACCACCGACGGCGTCAAGAGCACCGAGATCAGCGTCAAGACCGTCGATGGCGTGGTCACACTGACCGGCGTGCTCGCGACGGATATAGCCGTCAAGAAGGCCGTTGCGGCGGCGCAGAGCATCAAGGGCGTCAAAGACGTCAACGCCAGCGGCTTGAAGAGCAAGTGAGCCACTCACAGACACTATTCCTTTCCCACCGGAGACATCGCCATGAACGAAGACAAGATCAAGGGTCAGTGGAAGCAGCTCAACGGCAAGCTGAAGGCCAAGTGGGGCCAGCTGACCGACGATGACCTCAAGGTTGCCGAGGGCAACAGCGAATACCTGGCCGGCAAGCTGCAGGAGCGCTACGGCATCGCCAAGGACGAGGCGGAGAAGCAGATCAAGGAATTCGACCGTTCGCTGTAAGCGTCGAGGCATCGCACGCGGAGCGGTCCGATCGGACCGCTCCCGTCCCTATCCAAGCGAGGATTGAAGACATGGGAAAGTATTTCATCGGATGGCTGCTCGGCATTCCTGCCGGCCTGCTGGTTCTGATCTATCTGTTCACACATCTGCTGTGAAACGCGCTGCTGCAATCGCAATGGCGTATCGCCATCGCCAGACGCGAACCGCTGATGACCGCGCCTGCCGGCCGGCGCGGCCGCGTTTATCCGGCTCTCATCGAGCGGGGACGATGATGCCGAAGCCAGCCGCGCAGGAGAATTCCAATGGCCGCTCGAAAAGCTAGGTCCGCTCCTTCCAAGACCCGCGAAGACGCGCGCGCGCCGGGTGGTGGGGGCGAGCTGCACCAGACGAGCGGCGGCAAGCATCCGGCCCTGACCACCAATCAGGGCATTGCGATTTCCGACAACCAGAACTCCCTGCGCGCGACGCCGCGCGGGCCAACCTTGCTGGAGGACTTCGTCCTTCGCGAGAAAATCACGCACTTCGATCACGAACGCATTCCCGAGCGCATCGTGCACGCGCGCGGGTCGGCCGCGCATGGTTATTTTGAACTGACCAAATCGCTGAAGAAATACACCACCGCGAAACTGCTGACTGAGGTCGGCGTGAGAACGCCGCTGTTCACGCGTTTCTCGACTGTCGCCGGTGGTGCCGGTTCCGTCGACACGCCACGCGACGTGCGCGGCTTCGCCGTGAAGTTCTACACCAAGGAAGGCAACTGGGATCTCGTCGGCAACAATATCCCGGTGTTCTTCATCCAGGACGCGATCAAGTTTCCGGATCTCATTCATTCGGTGAAGATGGAACCCGACCGCGGCTTCCCGCAGGCGGGCAGCGCACACGACACGTTCTGGGACTTCATTTCGCTGACGCCCGAAGCGATGCACATGGTGATGTGGGCGATGTCCGATCGCGCGATCCCGCGCTCTTTGCGCATGATCGAAGGCTTCGGCATCCACAGCTTCCGCTTGATCAACGAGCGCGGCGAATCGACCTTCGTGAAATTCCACTGGCGGCCCAAACTCGGGCTGCAGTCCACCGTATGGGACGAGGCGGTGAAGCTGGCCGGCGCCGACCCGGATTTCCACCGACGCGATCTGTTCGAGGCGATCCAGCGCGGCGACTATCCGGAATGGGAGTTCGCGGTACAGCTGTTCAGCGAAGAAGACGCCGCGAAGTTTCCGTTCGATCACCTCGACCCGACCAAGCTGATTCCCGAGGAGACCGTGCCGCTCGCGGTGATCGGCCGCATGGTGCTCGATCGCTGGCCGGACAACTTCTTCGCCGAGACCGAGCAGGTCGCCTACTGTCCCGCCAACATCGTGCCCGGCATCGACTTCAGCAACGATCCGCTGTTGCAAGGGCGACTGTTCTCCTATCTTGATACGCAGCTGTCGCGTCTGGGCAGTGCGAACTTCCACCAGATTCCGATCAATGCACCAAAATGCCCGTTCGCGAACCAGCAGCGCGACGGACACATGCAGATGGCGCAACCGAAAGGCCGCGTCAGCTACGAGCCGAGTTCGCTGCAGGCCGATTCGCCGCGCGAAACGACGGCCGGTTTCCGCAGTCACGCGACGCGCGCGGAAGACGGCGCGAAAGGCCGCATCCGCGCCGAGAGCTTCGCCGACCACTATTCGCAGGCGCGCTTGTTCTTCCGCAGCCAGAGCGCACCCGAACAGGCGCATATCGCCGGCGCAATCGTGTTCGAGCTGTCGAAGGTCGAGACGCCACATGTGCGCGAGGCCATCGTCGGCCACCTGCGTCATGTCGATGCCGACCTCGCCCAACGCGTTGCCGATGGTCTGGGTTTGGCGACACTGCCGCCGGCGCCCCCTGCGGCGATGAAGCCGAAGGACATGGCACCCTCGCCGGCCCTGCAGATCATCGGCAAGATGAAGGCGACGTTGCAGGGACGCTGCATCGGCATCCTCATCGACGAGGGATCCGATGCGGCCACCGTCGACACACTGCGCAAGGCTGCCGCCGCCGATGGTGCGCAGGTCAAGCTCGTCGCTCCGAAGATCGCGATTGCGTCAGGCAAGCGCAGCACGTCTTTCGTGATCGATGGTCAGCTGGCCGGAACGCCCTCGCTCGTCTTCGATGCCGTCGCCCTGGTGCTCTCCGACGCAGCCGGCAAGAAGCTCGCAAAGGAGGCCGCGGCCGTCGACTGGGTGCGCGATGCGTTCGGCCACTTGAAGACGATTGCCTACGATGCAGGTGCGCAGGCCGTGCTCAATGCGGCTGGGATCAAGCCGGATGCGGGTGTGATCGACGCGCGCGATACGGGCGCGTTCGTCAAGGCGGCGCGGACGCGACAGTTCGCACGTGAGGCGGGATTGCGCAAGCTGCCCTGAGGTCATCGAGGCCGCTGGCGGCGTGGGCTCTAGTGTCGGAGAGCCGCCTGGCGGCAGCTGCCGGCGAGACCCCTGCAATCGCGTGCTCGTCTTGTTAAACGCGTTGTACTCACTTTATGCATCGGAAACTGCATTCCGGGCCCGTGGTTGACACCGAAATGAGAATGGTTATCATTTGAGTGCAGCCACGATGCGGGAGTACGTCATGTTCGAGCAACACCTTGCGACACCGGTCACCTCCGGCGGAGGCGTTCATAACGGATCGATCGATGAGCGCCGCGTGCGCAATGCGCCACAGCGAATCGGCAGCGTGCAGCTGCTCGCCGGCGGTAACGAGCTCGTGATCGAGCACGCCGGCCAGGAATACCGCCTGCGCCTGACGCGCAACGACAAGTTGATCCTGACCAAGTAAGCCGTTCGGCGCGGCTTGGATCGCGCCGTCACCCGCTCGGCAGCTGTCGCCGATCCGCACCCTCCAACGTCGCCAGCACGACCCGGTCGCCATCCCGGTCCCCGCCAGCCAGTTGTTTCAGACAACGCTGTACACCGGGGAACACATGACCATCCGACCACTCGCGAGTGCCGTCCTGCTCGCACTCACCGGCGCCGCGCGCGCCGACGAAGCCGCACCGTACGACATACCGATTTTTGACGAACTCGACCGCATCGTCGTCAGCGCGACCTTGAATGAGCGCGCGCAGAAAGACGTCGCCAGCGAAGTCAGCGTGATCGATGCGCTCGAGATCGACCGCCGCCAGGTGCAGGACGTCGCCGATCTCATCCGCTACGAGCCGGGCGTATCGGCGACCGGCAGCGCGATCGGCGGCGGTCGTTTCGGCGCTGGCGGCATCGCGATCCGCGGCCTCGGTGGCAATCGCGTGCGCATCGAAATCGACGGCATCGCGATTCCGGATTCGTTCGAGATCGGCAGTTTCTCCAGCGCCGGCC